>CAYQXR010000031.1:0-30871 GCA_964421625.1 uncultured Gemmatimonadaceae bacterium
GTGTTAAGCACGCCGCCAGCGTTCGTCCTGAGCCAGGATCAAACTCTCCAATGGATAGTTCTATCTGCTCATGCGAACAACTGGTATTCCAATTGTCCGGATTGGTCGTTCAGTATGTGTTCCCTCGACGGCGCCGCTGAATCAGCACCGTGTCAAAGGGTCCGCACTGCGTTCGACTTCTCCCCACCTTCACTTGTCAAAGACCGCTTCAACCAGCCCGGCGACTCCGTTTCGTCGCCAGCCCCCAAGTTTAGCAGGGGGGGCCGGGGTATGTCAAGTGGGTCTCCAAACCGACCCGCCTGACCCCCTCGCCGCGGACTACCGTGCGGTGAGGGTGGCACAACGTAAGGGCATGCCCCGCCCTACGCAACCCCCTCCCGCTCAGGGCGGATCCACCTGACGCCACCCGCCCACGACCCGCAGCACCACTGCACTCGCCAGCAGCGCCACCACCACCCACACCAGCACGCGCGAGTCCAGCCACAGCGCCACTGGCGCGAGCACCAGCCCCGCAACACTCAACGCGCGACGCCCCTGCCACACCGTCATCCGCGCGCCCGGAACGCCGCCACCGTCGCGCGGAAATCCTCGGTGCTGCGCGACAGCGCATTCACCCGCGCGCCCAGCAGGATGCCCTGCGGCACGTTGCGTTCATCGAGATCGAGGAAGAGCTGCTTGGTCAGCGCGAACGCCGTCGGGGACGTGGCATCCAACGCCGCGAGACACTCGCCCGTCACCGCATCCCACGCGCCCGGCGCGATCACGCGCGACACCAGGCCCAGCGCCAACGCCTCCCGCGCATCGACCTGCCGCCCCGTCGCCACCAACTCGAAGGCGCGCTTCTCGCCCACCGCGCGACGCAGCAGCGTCATGACCATGGCCGGTACGAAGCCGCGCGTGATCTCCGGAAAGCCGAATGCCGACGACTCATGCGCCAGCACCAGGTCACAGGCCAGCGCCAGACCCGCCCCGCCCGCGAGCGCACGCCCCGTCACTAACGCCACCGTCGGCTTGGGCAGACGACGCAACGCCAGGAAGATTTCACCCAGCAGCAGGGCATGCCGTTCGTTCTCCTCCAACGGCGCATCCGCTGACGCGAGCAACTCATCCAGATCCGCACCGGCGCAGAAGTCCGGCCCCGCGCCGCGCACCGCCACCACCCGCACCGCCGCATCCAGCTCAGCGCGCGCCAGCGCCGCCGCGAGACCATCGAGCAGGGCGCGGTCCAAGGCGTTGCGCCGCTCCGGACGCTGCAGCGTCAGCGTCAGCACGCCGCCCACCAGCGATTGATCCACCTGCGTCATGCCGTCCCCCGCGTGATGCGCCGAGCCAGTGCGGCCGGCACCGGAATCTCCAGACGGAGCAGCGCCGTTGAGAACACCTTGCCCTGCGCATCGGTCTTGAGCGAAAGCGTGCCGCCGCCGTCGAGCGCGCCGTGCAGCAGGAAGTTGAGTGCATGCAGGTTGGGCAGCTCGAAGCGCTCGACCCGATCCACCATGCCGCGGAAATGCCCCGCCACCCGCGCCCGGGTGACCTGCTGCACCAGCAGCGGATACCAGGCCGGATCGAGGGCGATGAGCCCGACATTGGCGGTGTCTCCCTTGTCACCGGACCGCGCGTGCGCGAGCCGGTGCAGCGGCAACAGAACGTCAGCCATGTTGCATCTCCTTCACCATCAGAGCAGTTCCACCCGCACACCGGGTTCGACCAGCGTCCGGTCCAGCAACGCGGGCCAGTAGGCCACAATCTCTTCCACCGCCGGTCGCCCGCCCGCAAAGCCCGTCACGCTCGGGGGTCCCGTGAGCACCAGCGGGGCGATCTCCCGCGTGAAGCGCTCCACCGCCGCCCGATCCGGACTGCGCACGCCCACCCGCAGCATGACCTCGGCGAGATCCTTCGACGGTGGCCCGGCCAGGCGGCCGTGCGTGGCGTCGACGCCGACGTACTCGGTGAGGATCCGCTCGTACGACAGCCCCAGGGCCTGCAGGCGTCGCCGCAGGATGCGGTCGGCCGCGCGCGCCTTCTCGGCCGCATCCGGCCAGGAGTACACCAGCGTGCCCACGGCCTTGTAGCCGTAGAACCAGGCGATCGACACCTTGAGCATGTCGGTGCGCGGCCCGCCACGCACCCCGGACACCCGCACCCGATTCCGTCCCGCCTGCGCAAGCTGGATGGTGGTGAAGTCCACCGTGCCGTCGGGCGTGATGTAGCAGTGCGGATCACCCATCTCGTAGACCAGTTGCTCAGTGACCGAGGCGATGTTGACCACGCCGCCCGTGCCCGGATGCTTGGTCACCACGAACGAACCATCCGCCGAGGCCTCGATCAGCGGGAAGCCGACATCCTCCAGCCGGGGCACCCGCCGCCAGTCCTTGAGGAGGTTGCCGCCCGAACTCTGCGCGCCGCACTCGAGGATGTGACCCGCGATGGTGCCGGCCGCAAGACGATCCCAGTCGTCGCTGGCCCAGCCGAATTCATGCACCAATGGCCCCAGCGTCAGTCCGGTATCGGTCACCCGCCCGGTGATGACGATGTTCGCGCCCTGCTGCAGCGCTTCGACCACCGGGGCCATGCCAAGGTAGGCGTTGGCGGAACGCACTACGGGGCGGATGTCGGACAACGGTCGCCCGGTGTCCATGTTCGCGAGCGATGCCCCGCCCTGCATGAGGGCGTCGAGGTCCGGCAGCAGGTCGTCTCCACTCACCAGCGCGATCCGGATCCGGTCGCCCAGTCCCGCCCGTTCGGCAGCGGCACGCACCGCCTCGGCGCAGCCGCGCGGATTCACGCCGCCGGCGTTGGAGATGACCCGGATGCCCCGGTCGGCGATCTCCGGCAGCATCCGCTCGATCTGCGTCACGAAGTCGCGCGCATACCCGGCGGCGGGGTCGCGGGCCCGCTGTTTCTGCAGGATCGACATGGTGACTTCGGCGAGATAGTCGAGCACCAGGTAGTCGATCGGCCCGCCCCGCACCTGCCGGATGGGGGCTTCGAGCCAGTCGCCCCAGAACCCTTGTCCGGCGGCAATCCGCACGGTGCGGCCCTTCGCAGTCCTTGTCATGGCCGTCCCCCCGGGCTGAGCCGGACTGCACGCCACCAGTCGTTGGCGCTGTCGATGGCCACGATCTGCACCACCGGGTCGAAGCCGACCGGCATCGGTCGCGCGACCGCCGGAGTCATCGGGAAAACCTCGCTGACACTGCGACCGCGGGCGGCGCTGCGCATGGGCGAGCCGCCCGGATCGATGTCGACCACTGGTGACATCTCGTACCGGATGGTGAGTTGGGCTTCCCAGGTGCTGGCCGGTGTGCCTTCGACCAGCCGGGGGGTCAGCCAGATGATGAGTGAATCCTGCGCCCCGTCCACCGCATGCCGCGCCCGACCGGTAGCCGCGGCCAGCAGCGTGGTGTCCACGGCGCCACCGCGGTTGCCACCGAGGCGGATGCTGAAGTCGGCAAAGCGCACCCACTGCGTGGCGGCCATGCGACTGTCGATCACGGCACCAGTGGCCCAGGAGGGCAGCGCCAGGGCCAGTCGCATCGGCTGCGCGGTGGAGGAGAGCACGCGTCGACTGGTTTCACCGCCCAGCAGACCGACCCGGAAGCGGACCGCCACCGCGCTGTCGGTCAGGTTCTGGGCGGTGAGACGCAGATTGGCTCCGTCGCGCGTGGCCTGCAAGCGTACCGGCGCATGGACCACCTTCAGGGTGATCTCGGTGGCGATGTCGCTCTCGATGATGAGTTCGTAGGTGCCGCTGACCACATCGGATGCATCGATGGCCACGCCCCCCTCGACCGTGCGACCGGCCCGTAGTGCCGCATCACTCCGGGTTGGCGCGCCGCCCGGCTCCCGCAGCAGCAGGATCACCTGGGCCGCGGGCTGGGCCTGGGCCACGGCGAGCTGGAAGCCACGGCCACTGTCGGCCGTGAAGCGGATCCGCTCGCGCCCCCGTGCGGGCACCTGGACCCGTTCGGTGACGACCGCCCGCGCCTGGGCCCAGGCAGCGTCCGCTGCCAGCAGGAGCAGCGCGGCCATCGCCAGAGCGCTCCATCGCAATCTCCTCATCCGTGCGCTCCTCCGAGCAGGAACGGCCCGAGATGCGGACCGTCGTAGTGTCCCACCACCCGCAGGAGGAACGCGAGCGTGTCGCGTGTCTCCTCCACCGGAATGATGGCATCGACGAAGCCGCGCGCCGCCGCATAGCGGGCGTCGAGCTGTGCGTCGTAATCGGCCCGCATGGCCTCGACCTGGGCCTGGGTGGCCTCGTCGAGTGGTTGCCCGTCCGCCTTGGCCTGCCGGATGGCCGCGCCATGCACAGCCATCACCGCCGACTCCCCCTCCATCACAGCCATCCGACCGGTCGGCCAGGAGAGGATGAAATCCGGATCGAAGCCCTGCCCTGCCATGGCGTAGTACCCTGCCCCCGACGCATGATTGACCGTCAGCACCAGCTTGGGCACCCGCGTGGTCGCCATGGCCTCCACAAACTCCGCCCCGGCCCGGATGATGCCCGAGTGCTCGGCGTCGGAACCGACCATGAACCCGGACACATCCTGGACGAAGAGCAGCGGCAGGCCCTGCCGGTCGATGGTCTCGATGAAGAACGCCACCTTGCGGGCCGACTCGGTGTAGACGATGCCGCCGAATCGCGGCCGTTCTCCCGGCCGACCGCGGATCAGGCCCCGCTGATTGGCGATGATGCCCACCGGTCGGCCCTGAATCCGGGCCGTACCGCAGATCATCTCGGCGGCCAGGCCCGGCTGGAATTCTTCCAGGCTGCCCGCGTCGATGATCCCCAGCAGCACGGTGTGCATGTCGTAGGACATGCGATGGTCCAGAGGCAGCAGGCTCTCCAGCGCGGCCGCATCGACCTCGGGCGCAACCGGTTCACTCACCACCTCGCGTTCCGCCGGACGCGGCAGGCGGCCCACATGCTCCCGCAGCCGGACGATGCACTCGGCGTCCGTGGCCACGCGGTAGTGGGCCACACCGCTGATTTCGGTATGCGTCGCGGCGCCGCCGAGGGTCTCACCGTCGGTGAGCTGGCCGGTGGCACCCTGCACCAGGTTCGGTCCGCCCAGCCCCATGAAGGACGTGCCCTCGACCATGTAGATCACGTCGGAGAGCGCGGGGAGATAGGCACCACCGGCGATACAACTGCCCATGACCGCGGCAATCTGAGGCACGCGGAGATAGCGGCGCATGAGCGAGTTGTAGTAGAAGATCCGTGCAGCGCCATACTGGCCGGGGAAGACACCCTCCTGGTAGGGGAGGTTCACGCCGGCGGAATCGACCAGGTAGATGATCGGAATCCGCTCGCGCATGGCGATTTCCTGGGCCCGCAAAATCTTGGTGATGGTCTCGGGCCACCAGGCACCGGCCTTCACAGTGGCGTCGTTGGCGACGATCACCACGTCGCGCCCCGCCACCACTCCCACCCCGGTGATCACACCGGCGGCCGGGGCCTCGCCGTCGTAGCGGTCCCAGGCCACCAGCAGGCCGACTTCCAGCCAGGGTGAGTCCGGATCCCGCAGGGCAGCCACCCGCTCGCGCGGCGTGAGCTGCCCCTTGGCATGCATGCGGGCGGCCCGCTTGGCACCGCCGCCCTCGCGCAGACGCTCCGCGAGGGCCTGATACTCCGATGTCAGAGCCGCCAGCCGGGTGGTGGGCGCCTCACTCATGGCGCCCCCGGCAGGTCAGACCCCGTCGCGATCCGATGCGCAGCCCGCTCACTTGAAGCGCAGCAGCGCGGCCAGGCCGTGAATCGCCTCGGCGGCTTCCGGCTGGTAGACCACGTCCAGCGACACCCGCTGACGCAGCGCCTCTTCGATTGCGTCGTCGATGACGTCGTGCGTGGGAATCACGTCGCCGTCATCGCGCAGGGCCCGGGCCGTCACGGCCAGACGCCCGGTCGCCAGCGAGCGGAATCCCGGCGCTTCGGCCTCACCGCGCACCAGCAGATGCCGCACCTGCCCCTGGGCCAGGGCCTTGAGCGTGTCTTCCAGGCCGTTGACACCCCAACCCGAGCCGAGAGCTTCGAACAGCTCCTCGGAGTGGTGGGTCTCGGAGGCACTGCGATGGGCTTCCCGCACTTCCAGGGCGAGCTGGTGTACAGCATCCGGCGTGGCGTCCCGCGGGGCCATGCGCGCCAGGCCGATCAGCCGCTCGGCCTGATAGCGATGCAGGAAGGGCTCCAGCAACTGGGCGTCCTTGGCTGCGCCGGCCAGCACGATGTAGTGGCCGGGCGCCGCCCGATCCACCTCGAAGAGGGCCCGGGCCACGCTCTCCAGGTGGCGGCGCTTCTCGTCGCGGATACGGTTGTGGAAGGTGTACTCGCCACCGGCCTTGCCGGTTGGCCCGCTGCCGGGCGAGCCGTGGAACCGGCCGCGGGTGATCTCGCTGGCCACCTTGCGCACCACCCGCGCCTCGCTGGACGTCACCTCCCAGATCAGCGCACTGGCCCGGTCGAAGGTCACCACCAGCAGCCGCCCGAAGTCTTCCTGGGCGGCGGCCAGCTCCCGCACCAGCGGCGTCCGGTCGACCACCAGGCGGGACCGGTGGACCCGCGGCAGGGCATGGACCTCGAAGAGCTGGCGGGGCGCGGACGCGAACACCGCGACACCCTGCGTATCGGGCAGGGAGTCGACGTCCCGCAGCCGGTCAAAGACCCGGGCCAGATCGAGACGGATGACGTCCTGCTGGGCGCGGGTCCAGGTCGAGGTCGCCAGCTCGCTCTCGATGGCCTTGATCCGGTTCTTCAGCTTGGTGAGGTACTTCTTCCGCGCACGATCGCGGTTCTCGATCTTGAGGTAACAGGTCACGACCGGGTGCTGGGTGGGCTTCATCCGCAGCAGATCCGCGCCGGGGGTAGAACGGGGGGCAGTAGCCATGCGATCAACCTCGTGGGTGATACCTCGGGTGAATGAACTCCCCCTGGGCCCTCATCCGCCGCGGCCCTACCGGTGGGAGATGCACGCCGGAAAACCGACCGCTGTCCGCGCCTGCGACAGCCCGACACCTCGCGCGGATCCGGCCCGACTGCCGGTGCGCGTGCATGATGAAAGTTAGCAGCGTATCGATCGGGGCGTCAGCGCCGCAGCACCCACACGGCACTGCCGACCCCCCAGAGCATCAGCAGCGCCAGCAGATCCGCCACCGTGGTCATGGCGGGCATTGAGGCCAGCGCCGCGCGCACACCGAGACGGCGCAGCACCATGGGGGCCGCTGCCGCCACCACACCGACGAGGGGGAGCAGCAGCAGCAGGACCACCAGCAGGGTCAGGCCAACCCACGGCGGGCCGACCAGCAGGGCGATCCCGCCGACCAGCAGCCCCCCCAGACTGCCCTGCACCAGACCGACCAGCAGCTCGCGCCGCAGCACGGCGCGCCGCCGGGTCCAGGGCAGCCGTCGCCCGGCCAGACGATGCTGCACGCTGGCCAGCGCCTGGGTCGCCGAGATCCCGGCCAGACCGGCGATCAGCGGCACCCAGGGGATCAGCGGACGCAGTGGAGTGTGGTCACTGAGCACGGTCTCCAGCACGAAGGCCGCGACCAGACCGGCCAGCAGATTGGCCTGCAGAATCAGGAACCGGCTGCGCAGCGCCGCGACACCCCCGGTCCGCCGCGTTTCCTCGCCCACCACCCCGGCGAACTGGAGAAAGGCGACATCCTGATCGGCCGCGACCAGCCCACCACCCTCGCCCACCACCAGGGAGCCCAGGAGGCGGCCCTGCGCGTCGACCACCGGCACATGCTCCAGCCGCTCCCGGCGCAGCAGATCCAGCCCCTCCCGCTGGCTCCGCTCGGGCGCAAGCACCTGGTGCACCGGGGCCATCGCATCGCGCACGTGGATCCCGTCCGGCGCCACAACCAGATCGCGGAAGGTGAGGAGCCCCACCAGATGGCGGCCGACATCGACGACATGGATGACGGGGCGCTCGCCCACCTCCCGCACCTGGCGCCGCACCGATTCGAGGGCCAGCGGCATCGGGTCGCTGTCCGTGACCACGACCACCGCCGTGGTCATCAGGCGTCCGACGCTATCGGTGGGAAAGTCCAGACCGCGGACCAGGGCTCCCGGTGTGCGTACCGCCCCCAGCAGCGCTTCGCGCCGGGCCGGAGTCATCGCTGCCAGCAGGGGGGCGCGGACCGGATCGGGCAGCCGCTCGACGAGGGCCCCGACCCGGGCCGGATCCAGCGCATCCAGCAACCGCGCGGGGGCGACTTCGCCGGGCAGGGCCGCGAAGGCGCGTGCCGCCAGCTCAGTGGGCCAGTGAGTCAGGGCGTAGCGGCGCTCCTCGGGCGTGAGCGCGATCATCAGATCGGTGAGCGCGCCCGGCGTGAGGCGCCAGGCACGGTAGATCACGATCTCGTGGTGGCCTTCGCGGAAGAGCGCGACACATTCGGCCGCTACCTCTCCCGCCCCGCCGATCATCGCGGATCCCGGTCCAGCGGAATCCGCACCGCGCCGCTCGGCCGGATGAGGAGGCGGTCGATCCGGGTAGGGGACGCCTGCAGGATGTCGATGTCGAGCCCCCGCAGACGGAAGCGCTCCCCGGCGCGTGGAATCCGCCCCAGCAGCTCGGCGACCAGTCCGCCGATCGACACGGCCTCGCCCGGCGGGAACTCGATGTCCAGCCGGTCGGCCACCTCAGCGGGTGGCGTGGTACCGTCGAACTCGAAGCTTGACACGGGCTCCGGCATCACGGTGGTGGGCAGCTCGTCCTCGTCGGCGATTTCGCCGACCAGACCTTCGAGCAGGTCCTCCAGCGTCACGATACCGGCCGTCCCCCCGAACTCGTCGAGCACCACGGCAAAGTGCCGCCGGTCCCGCTGCATGTCGACCAGCAGATCGCCGGCCTGCCGGGACTCGGGCGCGAAGGTGACCGGGCGCAGCGGCAGCGGATCGCCGGGTCGCACCTTGAAGAGGTCGAAGGCATGGACCATCCCGATGATCTCATCGAGATTCTCGCGGTAGACCGGCAGGCGGGTGTAGCCGCTCTCGGCGAACACCGCCATGATTTCCGGCCAGGTCATCCCGTGGGCCAGTGCAGTCATCGCGGTGCGCGGGGTCATCACGGCGCGCACCGGCCGCTCGCTGAAGCTCATCACGCCGCCGACCATGACGAGTCGATCGCCGCCCAGCCCCTTGGCCTCGCCCTCCCGCAGGATGGCGCGGACATCGTCGGCAGGATCGGGCACATGCGAGGGCAGGATCGGTGCGAGCACCCGCGCCAGCGCGCGCAGCGCAGGCCGGGCCGCCCCGACAATGCGACCGGCGCGCGGCGTGGTGAGTCGCCGCGGCAGGAGATAGCCCCCAAGCAGCGCAGCCGGAACGGTGATGGCCAGGGCCAGCAGCGTCACGGGCCAGAGCGCCGCCCCGACGACACCGGGGATCGCCGCACCGACCAGAATCAGTCCGAGCGAGGTCACCGCACCGGCCACGACAATCTGTCGTTCCGCTTCGCCGATCCACTGCAGGGAGTCGTCGCCACCACGCAACCGCCGAGTGATGGCCTCGGCCAGGTCCGACCGGGCCGTGGTCACCAGAGCCGCTCCCGCTGCGGCGCTGACAAAGGCGATTACCACGCCCAGCGCCAGCATCGTCAGGGCGATCACTGGCCCACCTCACCCGGCGACGGACTCACGGGCGTGGGTTGGCTGGCATACACCGCCACCCGATGTACCCGTCGCCGCGCCACCACTTCGATCACGAACCGCCACCCGTCGACCTCGATCGCCTCGCCGTTGCGGGGCACCCGACCGAACTCGGCCAGCATCAGACCGCCGACCGTCGCCACATCCTCGCGTTCGAACTCATGCCCCAACTCGGCTTCGAGGTCGACCAGAGCCACGCCGCCCAGCACACTCAGATGGCCATCGGAGTGCCGCTGCACGGGCTGCGCCTCGTCGACGTCGTGCTCATCCTGGATCTCGCCCACGATCTGCTCGAGAATGTCTTCCAGGGTAATCAGCCCGGCCGTGCCGCCGAACTCGTCGATCACGATGGCCAGATGGCCCGGCCCCCGCTGGAAGTCGCGCAACTGGCGATCCAGCCGTTTGGCTTCGGGCACGAACATCGCCGGACGGATCAGGCTCTGCCAGGTAGGCAGCGTCGGCCCGTGCAGGCGCGGCAGCATGTCCTTGGCGTAGATCACCCCGACCACCGTGTCGGCATCGCCATCCTGCACCACCAGGCGGGCGTGCTCGCTGCGCCGCAGCGTCGCGACGACATCGGATTCGGCATCGGCGATATCCACCGTCACGATGTCGATGCGCGGCGTCATCACTTCCGATACCGTCATGTCGGCGAGGGCGAAGACACCCCGGGCCATCTCCTGGGGCGAGGGCCCCGGTCCGCGCGCCACCGCTGGCCGCACCACGCCGACGGCCGGTCCATCCATCCGCTCCGCGAGACGCAGCAGCGGCCGGAAGAGCGGCAGCGCCCGCACCACCAGGTCCCGCGCCCGGGGGACAAAATCAGCATTGAGCGCGAGCAGCAGCCGCGGCAGCAGGTCGCCCACGACCCAGACCAGCGCAGTGACCAGCCCGACCTGCAGCACCGCCACGGCGGGCGGATGATTCCACCACGCGGTCGCGGCGGCCGCCAGCCCGGCCGTGATGGTCAGCGACACCAGGTGCACCACGTGCAGTGCGCGCAGGGTCGAGAGCCCGTCCTCAGCGGTCAGCGCCTCGGCCCCGAGTTCACCGCCGGGCCGGGCAGCGTACGCGACCAGCGCGCTCCAGGCCATCAGCAGCAGCGCCACCACCGGCAGCAGATGTTGCAGCAGGCTCAGCACAACACCTCCCGCAGATACGCTTCCTGCCGCTGCCACATCGGCGAGGTCAGGCGCTCCTCCCCCTCGGGATGATCGTCACCCAGCACGTGGAGCACGCCGTGAATAGCCAGGCGGAGGACCTCCTCGCGGGTGGCGTGGCCCAGACGGTGGGCGGCCTGGGCGGCAGCCGACCGGCAGAGGTAGATGTCGCCGAGGACCGAGCCGTCGGGTTGCGGCAGCGTGTAGGAGATGACGTCCGTCACCCGATCGTGCCCGAATGCCTGCGCGTTGAGCTGCTGCATCGCGGCGGCACCGAGGAAGGTGATCGAGATGCAGGCGCTGCGGCCCTCGCCCTCCAGCACCCGCTGCACTGCCCGGGCCAGCGGTGGCCGCGGAAAGCCCTGCCGCGCACCCAGCACCTGGAGTTCAGCGACCACCGGCGCCGTACTCAACCGCTCTGATCCTCCGCATAGGCCCGGATGATCTCCTTCACCAGCCGATGCCGCACGACATCGGCCTCGGTGAAGTACTGGAAGGCGATGCCCTCGACACCGGGCAGAATCCGTTCGACCTGCACCAGTCCCGAATCTTCGCGCCGCGGCAGATCGATCTGGGTCTTGTCGCCGGTAACGACGACCTTGCTGCCGGGTCCGAGACGGGTGAGGAACATCTTCATCTGGGCGCCGGTGGCATTCTGAGCTTCGTCCAGGATGATGAACGATTCGGAGAGCGTGCGCCCCCGCATGTAGGCGAGCGGCGCGATCTCGATGACGCGTGCCTCAAGGGCGCGCTGCATGCGCTCCGGCGGCATCATGTCGTCGAGCGCATCGTAGAGCGGGCGGAGATACGGATCAACCTTCTGCTGCAGGTCGCCGGGGAGGAAGCCGAGCGATTCGCCGGCCTCGACGGCGGGACGGGCGAGCACGATGCGCCGGACCTGCTTGCGGGCCAGTGCCTCGACCGCCTTGGCGACGGCCAGGTAGGTCTTGCCGGTGCCGGCCGGACCGATGCCGATGACCACATCGTGCTGAGCGATCAGGTCGAGATAGCTCCGCTGGCCCTGGGTCTTGGGCTGAATGGCGCGCCGGACGCCGGGCAGCACGACCTTCCGCGGATCCCCGGGCACGCCCAGATCGGCCGGTGCCCCGTTGGAGGCGACGCGGAAGACATCATCGGCCGCGACGGCCTCACCCGACCGGGCCAGATCGAGCAGGCCCTGCATCACGGGCACGGCGCGTTCGATCTGATCGGCGGTCCCCACCAGCGACACCACATCGCCGCGATGTGAGACGCGCACACCGAGCGCGCGCTGGAGTTCGGCGAAGTTCTCCTCGTTGACCCCCGACAGCAGCAGTGGATCGATGCCTTCAGCGGGCAGCGTGTGGCGGATATCGGTCATCGGGCGGAGTCGGGCAGACGGGTAACCAGGTGCAGCGCCGCCAGATCGCGCTCCTCAACGGACGTGGGTGCCTGCTCGAACAGGGCGCGGGCCGCGGCGGTCTTGGGGAAAGCGATGACATCGCGCAGCGAGGTCGCGCCGGACAGCATCATGGCGATCCGGTCGAAGCCGAGCGCGAAACCGCCGTGGGGCGGCGCGCCGGTGGCCAGCGCATCGAGCAGGAAGCCGAAGCGGGTGCGCTGCTCCTCGGCCGAGAGCCCGAGAAAGGCGAAGACTTCGCCCTGGAGTGCCGGATCGGTGATCCGGATCGAGCCGCTGCCGAGTTCGGTGCCGTTGTAGACAGCGTCGTAGTGCTGGGCGCGGCAGCGGCCGGGGTCGCTGCTCAGATAGGCGCGATCATCGGGGTGCGGGGCCGTGAAGGGGTGGTGGGTGAACACCCACGCCCCCGTGTCAGGATCGGCTTCGAAGAGCGGGAAATCCACCACCCAGAGGAAGGCGTGGTCCGTCAGACGCGGCGGATCGAGGCGACGGATGATGGCGGTGCGGACGGCGTGCAGCGCCGAGGATGTGACCCGATCGGGACCGACGACAGCGACGAGTACATCGCCCTCCTCACCCGACAGTGCCGCCAGCGCGGCGGCTCCCAGCGCCTTGGCTCCCTGCCCTTCCCAGCCCGACGGGCCACGCCGCACCCAGATCAGGCCGCCCGCTCCCTGCCCCTTGGCCGCCTCGGCGAACTGGTCGAGGTCCTTGCGCGCGAGGGCTCGGCCGTCCGTCACCCGGATGCCGCGCAGACGCCCGCCATCGGCGATGGCCTGGCCCACGAAGGGCGCGGCATCGTCCAGGGGCAGTGAGGCACCGAGGTCTTCGAGTTCGAAGCCGTAACGGAGGTCGGGCTTGTCGATCCCCCAGCGCTCCATCGCCTCGCGCCAGGTCACCCGGAGGAATGGTGTGGCCACGCTCACTCCGCCCTCGGCCCAAAGGCCGACCAGCACCGCCTCGATCACCTGCTGAATGTCGGGTGCCGTCACGAAGGAGGCTTCGAGGTCGATCTGAGTGAACTCAGGCTGGCGGTCGGCGCGCAGGTCCTCGTCGCGGAAGCAGCGCGCCAACTGGAAGTAGCGGTCGAACCCGGCCACCATCAGCAACTGCTTGTAGATCTGCGGCGACTGCGGCAGCGCGTAGAACTCCCCCGGATGCACCCGCGAGGGCACCAGGTAGTCGCGGGCGCCCTCCGGGGTGGGCTTGGTCAGGATCGGCGTCTCGATCTCGAGGAACCCCAGCTCGGTGAGCACGCGGCGTGCGCGCTGGAGCAGCCGGTGACGCAGCATCAGATTGGCCTGCAACTCCGGTCGCCGCAGGTCCAGTACCCGGTACTGGAGCCGCAGCTCCTCGGCGGGCAGTTCCTCCTGCTCGCGACGGGCCACCGGAATGGGCGGCGTGACGGCGGGCCCGGCCACCTGCAGCCGACGCACCCGGACCTCGACCAGACGGGACCGCAGGGTCGCGTCGCGAGCCGGTTCCTGGCGGAGCGCGACCTCGCCCTCGACCAGCAGGACGGTTTCAGCCCCCAGGCTGGCGGCGAGCGTCAGGCTCTCGGGCTCGGTCCAGGCCGGGTCGCAGGCCAACTGGACCAGGCCGTCGCGGTCCCGCAGATCGAGGAAGACGATCCCGCCGAGATCCCGGCGGCGATGCACCCAGCCACCCAGGCGGACGGGGGTACCGGCATCCCTCTCGGTGAGGGAGCCGCAGCGGTGGGTACGCAATGAAGTTGAGGCCATGCAGGTCGGATCAGTCGCCGGGGCGAGGGAGGAAGGAGGCATGAACGGCGCGAAATCTAGCCCCGGACGGCGGCCCTGTCACCGAGGGACGAGAGAATCCTGCCGTCGGGGCCGGTTTGGGAGGGGTCGGTTCCCTGGGAGATCCTGCCAGACGGGGTCTGGCCCGCTATACTCAGGGGTCATGATCTACTCGCTCTTGCTGGGGCTTGCCGGGGCCGCGATGCCCTCCCAGGCGGATACCAGCCTGCCGGCGGCGCTGCGGGTTGCCGTTGCTGCCGCCGTGACCAAGGTCGCCGAAGCAACGGGGTCGGAGGTGTCCGCCACGGCGCCCGTGTACATCGACACCGTATCCTTCCGCAGCACGCTCAGAACCAATGGAGCGCCCGCCACGCTCCTGAGCGATCTCGCGTCGGCCGTCGGTCAACGCGGCGTGCTCAGCTCGACAGACGAAGCAAAGCAGTGCTCGGTGGAGCGATGTGCCATTCGCAACAACGGTTTGCTGGTCAGAGCCACTGGTCTTGGTATCGACGGGACTGAGGTCGCGGTGACGCTGTCACTGGAGTGGGTCCATACCAATACCCAAGCCCGTTCGCCTTACCGGGTCGGAGTGTACAGAGTCACTGTTCGGAAGGAATCCGACGGGTATCGTGTGATCACGATTGTGCCGACGCGAACCAGCTAGGTGTAGAGACCGCTATTCCAGCCCGAACGGCGTGGCATCGCGGATGTGGTAGAGGATGTGCTGGTACTCCGCCCGGATCTCCAGGAGAAGATCCTCCACGGCGGCTTCATTGGCCTCCATGCCATCGTCGGGTGGTACGAGCAACCGGGGAACCAGTTCGCGGTACAGCCGATCGACGGATTCCTCGATATCGGCCAGGCCATGGACGATTCGCCAGGCTTCGTCTCCCGGCTCGGTGCCCTGGTCGATGGCCGAACGCGACATCCATGGCAGTCGCGTGAGACGAGACGCCAGCAACTCCATTTTCGGCATGTTGCCCGCGAGTACAGACTTCATCAGTTCTCTCCCCCCCCCGATGTACCCGCGCCCCAGGCGCGGCTCGCCTACCGACGGCATTTGCGGACGATCAGGAAAACCACCCACCCCAGGGTTGCCAGGAACATCAGGCCGACGGCACTCGTCACACAGACGAATGCGATCAACTGTCCGACTCGCCAGTTCATCTGGTCGGCTGCGAACCCGCCCAGGACACTGAGGAGCACCAACAGGAAGGTGCAAAGACCAGCCTCCAGCATTACGGGGACGCCATCGTGTTCGACCGCGGTAAACAGATCTCTCCGCGCGATCAGACCGACCGCTTTTGCCAGACGATGGCGAACGCCACGCACGAGCGCCACTAGGCCGCTGAGAACGGACATCCCCACAATGACGGCCAGGACCACACGCGTGGCCAACCCGCCCGGTGGCACAGCCATCAGCCATACGAAGACGCCCAGGAGGCCAACTCCGCAGCTTGCCAGAACTGTCCGGAGGTACCGAGTCGTGTCCGGCATCCTACCCTGGCACCCCATGGCGGGCACGGCATTCGTGCACAAACCCACCCCAGCGTTCAACGAGACGCATCTCGGCCGCTTCCTCTGACTCGAGAAAGGGCTCTGCAGTCGGCATGTAGAAAACGAAGCCTGCGACAGATGGAGGGTAGTCGAAGTACGCGTAGATTTCCTCGACCAACCGCAGGGGTTCGGCGAATGCTTCGCGATGCTCGAAGGCCCAGTCGAGCGCGATACAGAGCCACTTTTCTCTGATCCTGGCCTCCGGCTCCGCCCGCTCCATCGCCACGAGCCGCTCGACGAGCGAGGACGGATCATCGTGGGGAGCAAGGCCGGCAAGCTCCACCACCAGATCATTGGCGGCTTCGTCACGCAGGAGAACATCGGCCGCGAGGTACGTGACACTGGCACGATCCAGCAGACTACCGCGCAGGCCGAAGTGGACTTCCTGCCAACTCAGGTGGTAGCGATGCCGCAGGAATGCAAACGAGACGTAGTCCAGTTCCTTCAGCCGCATGGGGCCTCCCCGCGCCTTCTGGATCGAACGACGTCACGGATCACGAATTGCGCTCCGTACCACGACTCCCTGCGGCAGCATCAGAACGGCTTGCCTCAACCCAGTGCCGCACATAGCTACCGACGGTCTCCGGCAGTTCGGGCAACCATCGCTCCGCCCGCCACAGACGCTTACCGAGATGATCCACCACCTCACCCAGCGAAAACTCGTAGGCGGCCCGATCAAACAGCCAGGTGCCCCAGCTGGATGTACGGAATTCCGTGAAGACCGCCATGGGGTCGTCAGGGCGGAGCTGCCCCGGCTCGATACCGTACTCCTCGCGGAACACTTCGAGAGCGTCCATCACATCGGAGATATCCTGTCGGCCGCTCGTCAATCCGAAGATCGCGCAGAGCTGGTCCGGCGCCATGACCTCCCGGCCTGCAAACGATGAGCACACCCTGCCACGCCACCCTGCCATGTGCCCCCCCAGCGACTTGCCACAGAATATACGGTTTCCGGGGCGGTGGCGGGTCAGGGAGAGAGCTGCGTCCACCGGTAGTGGATCTCACTCGACGAGGTCACCGCGGTCTGTCCCCATCCAGGCACCGACAAAGTCCCCGATGGTCTCCGGGGTAGGCTCCATCGGGAGCCGCAGCAGGCGTCGGCGCGTGCCGAGTCGGTAGTTGAGTTCGGACAGACTGTCGGAAAGCTCCAGATTGTTGATCGCCTCAATGAGCGACGTGCCGACGCCAGCAAAAAATATCTCCAGTGAGTCGTCGCGCCGAAGGGACCCCGCACGGACTCCGTACTCCTCCTCGAACAGTCTGAGGGCGTTCAGCACCTCCGGTAGTTGGTCGTCAGAAACCTCGAAGTGGCGTGCCATGCCTTCATGGGACAACTCCTCCCGGCCGACGAACCACGCGCGGATTGCCTCCTTTTTCGAAGCCATGCCTCCACCCCTCAGTTGAGAGCCCCGGGTGACTCCGTACACGTCGGCTGTCGCGGCGTCAACGACGACTCACCCGACCTCCACCTCCCAGCCATCGTACTCACCACCGTACCGCTGCACCACGGTCGCCAGCCGATCCGACACCGCGTCCAGCTCCTCGGGGGAGGATGCGCTATGGATCACCTGCACCAGCCAGTCGGGACCCGCTGCGCTCTGACGCACCGTCACTTCGAGGTCCTTGCCGCGGGCCTCCGCCGCCACCTGGTTTGCTGCGGCCTGAGTGGCCAGGTAGAGATAGTGGCGGACACGTTGCGGATCGTCTGTGGACAGACCCAGCCCGGACTCCGGCATCCACGACAGGGTGGGCTCCGGCTCTCCCGGCGGTGTCCCTCGCCCATCGTCAGCCGGACGCCAGTTCCGCAGCACCATTTCGAAGATGTACCGGTGGGTCCATATCCGAGCGATCGGAAGTTCAGCTTCCCGTTCCGTCAGGTAGCGAACCGGACGGTCTCTGCCGCCCTGCTCGATCACCCAGCTCAGGATGTTGGGACCGGCACATCCGCCAGACCGGCGAAAACTGGTTGGCATGGGTGGCTGGCCAATTCGTCCAGCGATCGACGCACGACCCTGCCGAATGGAGGCATCAGCCGGGTGAAAGATGAAATACCCATCCCGGACGAACGTCTGGGTCTCGAAGGTGGTCGGCCGATGCTGGTGGAGCTGCGGCCACAGGAGCAGACCAGTGCCATAGTCGGCATGCGCTCCGAGGCAGAGTCCGTAGACGAGACCTTCCTTGTCGTGGAACTCGACGACATCGCCGGGCTGCACACGCTTCCGGGCCATCAGCGATACCTGTTCGTTCGGCGGGCGCTCGCGCCCGAAACCAGTTCGCCGCACGGGACCTCCTCCGGGGCAGTGGACTCACGGCTGAAGAACTCGCAGGTCATCCGACCTCCACCAGGCTCAAGCACCCAGGAGTATACGGGCTTCTGCTGCGCATGGCGACTCGGATCATGTCTCGCCAGGCCGCTCCGGTGGCGTCTCCGGGCGAGGACGCCCATCGGGGAGATCCTCCCGCTCGGCCCATTGGAGCAGTTCCACCGTTTCAGCCGCGCCCCGTCGTTCGGCTTCGAGACGCTCAATCCGTGCACTGAACAGATCGACCTCAGGTCTCTCGAGTTGCACCATCCTTGAATATGCCTCCTGATCGGAGGCAAGGAAGGCGGGGCCCAGCAGCAACTGCGGAACCGTGCTGAAGGAACGGCAGATCCAGTCTGGTGGGATCGAAGGATCCACCGTCTCGAAGAACCACGCCGGGTACCAGTTCGGCCATCCTTCGTCACTGTCGACAACCTGCAGCATGACCAGATCGTCCACCACAGCCACACCGTGAATCTCGTAGGTCTGCCCCTCTGTGAGGAAGACCTGACTGGGAGGCAAGACAGAGCGCAGCCTGGTCGGCCACTCGTCTACCGGTTTCAGTCGTGCAATCGCTTGCATCGTCGCAGTCTCCCTCACCGACTCGGCGGGACTGGGTCGTCTCCCACCTTGTCACACCGCCACCACGACACATCGTCCAGGATCATGCCGTAGGGAGCGTGCGATGATTCTTGTGTCCCTTCATGGCCGTCGGGTCCGACCTGTTGCGGGATCGACCACGAACGGGACCCATGCCTCCTCCTCAGTCCACCATGCCTCGCCCATGATACCCTCCGGAGCACTGGCGATCAACCGAATGCCGTCAGATGCGATCCGCCCGGTCTCCCAAACAATGCCAGCGGGCGAGTACGCGACCATGTCGGTGTGACTGATACAGAGGAGAAGATTCAGCTCACGAGACAACTGCACCTCGACAACGGGATCCACGGCGATCAGACCATCCAGGACTCGGCGATCGATGTCGAGGATGTAACCCTGTCCACGCGCGATCACGGCCAGGTGGTGCCCGGATGGCATCGGATAGATGCCGGAGAGCGAGCCGTCACCGCACTGGAAGTTGCCGACCCATGGCGGCCCAACAGACTGAGACACCGAGACGACAACTCCCTCCCGGTGGGTCCGCCACCCCGGTGGGCCCATCTGATGGACTTCCCCCGATCCCGGGAGACCTGGGAGGAGCGACACGCCGTGCGGCAGCTCAGCGGATCTATACACCGTAGCCACCCACACCGCCGTGGAACACCTTCTGGCATTCGTCGTAGATCTCAGAGGACAGTCTGTCCCAGTCCGCACGCAGGTATCCCTCCGTCAGCCCGACGGCATACAGAATGACCTCATCCCGAGCACAGTCCCCCTCGGCGATCCGTCCGACAACCTCGTCAATTGACTCCTGCAACTCCGGGTCACGATCCACGACACCGTCGGCAACTGCTCCATGCCCGATCAGTTCCCTCATGATGAGGTCCAGCAGCTCGGAGAACTGTTCCCTGGAAAGCGGCAACTCCATTACGCCTCCTCCACATAGCTGAAGTACCGCGTGTCACGGATATGGTAGAGGATATGTCGGTACTCCTCCCCGATGTCGTGCAAGGCGTCCTCTGCCTGGTCATCTCGACAGCTCTCGTCCAGCAGCCTGGGTACCAGGAGGCCGAACACCCGTGCCACAGACTCCTCGATGTCACTGAGCCCGATGGCGATCTGCCATGCCTCTTCCAGTGGCGAGACCCCGTTACGCCCGGCTTCCGCCTTCACGCTGTCGAGCGCCGAGAGGCGATTCGCCACTGCCTGGATCCTGTCAACCCGCGCTTGCTCTTCCACTCGGCCCTCCACTGAGAGGTCTGGTCTGTCCGGGCACCATATGCATCGTTACCACGGCGTCCGGGGGTTCGCTTCCAACCGCCAGCGACGCCCGTTGTACGTGACCAACGCGGTGTCCCACGGAATCTGAAGGGCCCACTGATCGATCTCCTCGACCTCTGGATCGCTCAGGAATGTGACCTCCATCTCGTTCGAGAACACCAGCACCAGTGAGAGATCGTCGGAGCGGATGGTGGCTTCCCGCAAGACCGCACCAACCAAATCTGGCAGGATCGCCACCACCTGCTCCAAGGCCTGGCGACTGTCGGCCAGCGGAGTCGCGTCTACCCCACGGACCAAGATGTCTGCCCCAGACGAGGAAATGACCCATTCGCCCTTCACCAGATACGGCTTTTCCGCCGGTGGAGAACTGAGTCGCCCCAAGTACAGGGAGACTCCCGTCGGGTACAGCTCGAACCAAGCACTTAACGGCTGCCCGATCATGCCTGCGACCAGCTCACCAAACACGGCCTCATCTGAGGCGGTGAATTCGCGGTCGAAGAACTCGGAGGTCACCCGATCTCCACCTCCCAGCCATCGTACTCGCCGCCGTGACGCTGTACCACGGCCGCCAGCCGATCCGACACCGCATCCAGCTCCTCGGGGGCAGCCACACGATGGATCACCTGCACCAGCCAGTCGGGCCCCCCTGCACTCTGGCGCACCGTCGCTTCGAGGTCCTTGCCTCTGACCTCCGCCGCCACCTGGTTTGCTGCGGCCTGAGTGGCCAGGTAGAGATAGTGGCGGACACGTTGCGGATCGTCTGTGGACAGACCCAGCCCGGACTCCGGCATCCACGACAGGGTGGGCTCCGGCTCTCCCGGCGGTGTCCCTCGCCCATCGTCAGCCGGACGCCAGTTCCGCAGCACCATTTCGAAGATGTACCGGTGGGTCCAGAGCGCAGCGATCGGAAGCTCGGCCTGCTCGTCGGTCAGGTACGAGACGACGCGGTCCACGTCGTTCTCCTGAATCACCCAGTTCACGATTCGGGTACCCACTCGTTTCCAATCACGCCTGAACGTGACTGGCATCGGTGGGGGCGCAACTCGGGCAACAATCGAGGCGCGACCCTGCTGGATGGAGCCATCGGCCGGGTGAAAGATGAAATACCCATCCCGGACGAACGTCTGGGACTCGAAGCTGGTCGGCCGATGCTGGTGGAGCTGCGGCCACAGAAGCATGCCGGTACCATAACGGACATGCTCACCGAGGCAGACCCCGTAGACGAGGCCTTCCTTGTCGTGGAACTCAACGACGTCACCGGGCTGCACACGTTTCCGGGCCATCAGCGATACCTGTTCGTTCGGCGGGCGCTCGCGCCCGCAACCAGTTCGCCGCACGAGACCTCCACCGGGGCAGTGGACTCCCGGCTGAAGCACTCGCAGGTCATCCGACCTCCACCAGGCTCAAGCACCCAGGAGTATACGGGCTTCTGCGGCACATGTCGACTGGGATCATGCCTCGTCCGGCTGCTCCGGTGGCGTCCCTTGGCGAGGGCGCCCATCGGGGAGATCGACCCGCTCTGCCCAGCGCAGGTGCTCAGCCGTCTCGGCGGCACCCCTGTGCTCGGCCTCGAGCCGCTGAACACGTTCCCAGAAGAGATCCTCTTCAGTCAATTCTTTATCTACCATCCGTGTAAAAGCCTCCTGATCCCTGGCAACGTAGGCCGGTCCGAGCAGAACCTGAGGCGCGGTTGGGAAGACGGAGCAGATCCAGTCCGACGGCAATGTCGTGTCCACCGTCTCGAAGAACCACGAGGAATACCATTTATCAAAAACGTCAGCAACAATCACTTGCAAGAGCACCATGCCATCCACAACCGCCACCGCATGGACTTCGTACACCTGGCCATCCTCCAGGAACACCTGACTCGGATGCTCAACGGCACGTACTTCCGTCGGCCACTCGTCTACACCCTTCAGGCGCGCAATTGCTTTCACAGACCACCTCGCAGTCCGGATTTTGAAGTCCGCGGCTGCCCCTGTCCATCAGAACCCTGCTCTTCAAGATAAGCGATCAGAGGCGTGAAGGATCGTCCGAATCGCGCCATCGCCGTAACGACATCCGCAACCGAGGTATCGGAGAATTCGATCGGCACGACCAACCCCATCAGGTTGTCGTCGGAGAGATAGACAAGCCCACCAAATGCCTGTGCCCCGTCGCTGTCGGCCCCAGAAACCGGTCCAAAGTAGACGTGAAGAGTATTCGTGTCCTCACGGTAGACCGTTGCGCCACCAGGACAAGCGAGTGTGCTGGCTCCTCGGAAGACCTCGCCCCGCGTCCCTTGAAAGCTCCAACCGACCAGATTTCCATCTGGATCGAGAAGACGATCAACAAAATAGGCAGCGTGGTGGTTGTTCACCGATCGAAAACGACTACCCTCCAACAAGAAGCTGGGTCCCGGATCGCCCAGTATGAGCGCGAAGCGCGGTCTAGCTTCAACGGTAACGACAAGCCAAGACTCTTGAGAATTCATGGCGTTCCAAGCGGAGACAACGCGTTGTCACTCATGTGAGCACACTCCATATGGCCGAGTATCAGGAAGACCCGGTGAACTCACGGATCCGCTCGTCCACACACCTGTCGAGTACACCGAAAACAGTGAAATCCCCGCAGAACACATCGTCTGCCTTCAGCCGGAGCTCCGCCGCATACTCGTCGAGCAACGCCCGCAATGCAGCAGGATCCCGCGAGGGGAGCATCGTTCCCACCGGAGAGGGTGCTCCACCTCGGAGGACCAACAGGCTGTCGGCGTCGAACGCGTCGTTCGGTTGACCAAGGATGGGAGGATCGTCCAACCGCGGGAACTGTCCATTCCCCAGCATGGCGATCTTCAGGAAAGGCCGGAACTCCATCCAATCGACCGCAACTCGAAGCCCCGTTGAATCGTTCGCAAAGCACACCTCGGCATAGTTACCCTCCTCCCGCTCACCCGTTGGCACGAGACCGAAGGCCTCACACAGAGGACACATCGCGTCCCGTATCACGTCTCGGGCAGAGACGCTCATGGCCACGCAGTAGTAGGATGACCACGGCTATGAATCACGACTTGCTCGGCAGCATCGCTGTCCACAACACGGTCGGCGGACGCTCCATGTCAGCTAACGTCCCTTGGCAACCCGGCCCTTTCCTGAGAGGTCTGGTCTGTCCAGGGACCATACGCATCGTTACCACGGCGTCCTGGGATTCGCTGCCAACCGCCAGCGTCGTCCGGCGTACGCACCCAGTGAGACATCCCAGGGAAGCTCGATGAACCACTGATCTGTCTGTCCCATGTTGGGGGCATATTGCAATGCGACTGTCGTCCCGTTCGAGAAGTCCATAGCGAGGGACAGATCGTCGGCCCGAAGTGTCACGTCAGACAACACGGTACCAACCAGACCCGGTAGGACTGCCTCCACTTGCTCCTGTGACTCCCGGCTGTCTGCCAAGGCCATTCCATCTGCGCTCCAAACGAGGATGTCTGCGGCCCATGAGCTGACGACCCATTCACCACCAACCAGGTACGGCCTCTCCTCTGGAACAGGTTCCGGCCTCCCGAATGCCAAGCAGATCGCGGTGTCGAACAGTCGCGACCACCCACAGCATGGTTGCCCGATCATGCCTGCGATCAGCCCGCTAAAGACCGCCTTATCCAGTGCGGTGAACTCTCTATCAAAAAGCTCAGTTGTCACTCTCCCAACCTTCTCTCAGCTTCCAGTCCAAATACTCTTGAAATAATCCACCAACTCACCGAATGAATCATAATCACGACCAAGGCGATCATGAGCCTTATCCTTATGGAATTGCTCGCTAAGCTTACGTCGCTCTTCATCCGACGGCTTCCTTCCGATCGCTTTGCGAATAGCTTGGTCGACCTGACGGATGTCCCAGCTCTTTGCGAACATGATTGTCATGTCAATCACTGATCCAATTCCAGCTCCGATCGCCCCCCCAATGACCCCGCCCGCCGCACTACCGGCTGCCGCACCCGCCGTACCACCTGCAGCCGCAGTGGCCAAAGCCCCTGGCCCTGTCGGTGCCCCCAGAATCAAACCACCGAGCCCGCCGAGGCCTCCACCCGCAGTGCCACCAGTGGCCGCACCAATAACTGCACCAGAGGCGAGGCCGAGGGCCGTGAAATACCCGGGCCGACAGTCACTTGGTGGAATCGGACACAGCCCAAACGGATCCCGGAACGTCGCCGGGTTATTGCCGTTGTACTGATACAGGTTGAGCCCACCTGCCACGCCGATCGGATCCTCCTGCAACCACCGCCCCGTCGACGGATCGTAGGCCCGGTGGCGGAACTGCTGCACATCGCCCCACATCTCGCCTGTCTCCCAGCGCCGCGGCTCGAAGGTCTGCGCCCGACTGGTGAGGCCCGCACTCTTCCACTGCCCCATCCCGAAGCCCGCACCCCACCACGCGGCCGTGCTGTCCACCCAGCCCGTCGTATCCGCGACGGCCAGGACCTGCCCCCGACCGTCGGTGACCACCTGGAGCACCGCCTCCACCTGCCAGCTCAGGTTCGGATAGCGGTAGACCATCAGCAGCGACTCGTCGATCCCCGGCGCGTGGATGAAGAACCACCCCGCCGAGGTCCGCGTCGCGTTGTTTCCCACGTAGCCGATCTGCGACCCCTCGTCGCAGGGGAGCGAGGCGCGGGATTCGCCGTCCCAGTGACAGCGGTTCCAGGCCGTGTCACTCGCCGAATAGCCACCGCTGGCCAGGAACCGGCCGCGCCCCGCCAGGCGTCCCAGGGCATCGTACTGCCAGGCATAGTCGGCCGAGTCGGTCCCCACCCCGCGCCACCGCCTCACCTGAGCCCCGTCGGCCGCGTAGCCGTAGTTCCGCCCGCTGAACACCGTGGGGAGGGGCACGTTGGCGGTGCTGTCCGTCGCCAGCCGGTTGCTGCCGCTGGGGAAGTAGAACTGCGTGATCTTGGTGAACCCGCGGATCCGGATCCGGTTGCCCGAGCGGTCGTAGTACATCGAATCGACCACGATGGGCGACTGGGGCTGTTCCAGATAGACCAAGTGACCCCACCGGTTGTAGCGCCACCGGGTCGTCTCGGGCAACCACTGGCCGCAGGGCGACCCGAAGCCGGACTGGCCGTAGCAGTTCATCGTCTGGCGCAACGGGCGCCCCAGCACGTCGACGCTGTCCTGCGCGAAGGTGAAGTTGAAGCGGTTCGGCGGCGAGATGCCGCTGGTGCTGTTCGACACCACCTGCCGCAGCGTCCCGGCCCGGTCGTAGGCATAGCGGACCCCGAGTCCGCCGGGATAGGCAATGGAGTCCCGGCGCCCGAGCTGGTCCCAGATGAAGCTCCACTCGGCGTGGATCGGACTCCCGTTGGTGCGGATCCAGGCGTGCAGCGTGGCGAGATCACCACTGCTGTGATAACTGTAGACCACCGAATCACTGTTCGCCCAGGTGATCCGTCGGAGCCGACCGCCGGTGTCGTAGCTGTAGCTGACGGAGTCGTCGATCAGCTTCAGATTGATCGGGACAGTGACCTCGTAGCGCAGGGCACCGTTCTCGTAGTAGCCCCGGCGGATGGTGCCGCTCCGGTTCCGGACCGACAGCACATTGCCCAGCGAGTCCCAGGTGGTCCGGATGGTGTCGGCCAGCGACGAATCCACCACCACCCCGCGGAAGGTGGCGGGCCGACGCGGAATCCGGCGCAGCGTGTCCCGGCCGCCCTGATCGTACCAGGTATCGAGGAGCAGTCCGAGCCGGTCCTGCACCCGGGTCACCTGGCCATTCCGGTTGTAGACTGCCGAGTCCTTGGCACCGGCCTCGTCGAGCTGCGCGATCATGCGGCCCGCCAGGTCGTAGCGGTAGCCTTGCAGCACCGAGCGGGGATCGGCCACCTGCGTCAGATACCCGCTGGTGTAGGTGGCGGTACTGGTCGCATCGCCCCCGGCCGGGTTGAGCGCATCGAGGATGACGCTGCTCCCCATGGCACAGACGAAGTTGGTGCTCAGACAGGTCGAGGTGGTGTCGCCCAGGGTGCTCTTGATGGTGGAGGTGATCACCTGGTCGACCGCGTTGTAGGCGAGATCGGTGCGGAGACCGACAGCGTCGTCGGCCCGGGTGATCCGCCCGCGGGCATCGCGGGTGTACTTGTCGATGCCACCGGTTGGACTGGTCACCGCCCGGGTATTGCCCGAGGCATCGTAGTGCCAGGTCGTCACCAGATCGACCAGGGTCGTCGTCCCACTCCCCTGCACCCAGGTCCGCACGTCGTGGTCGGTGGCGGTGCGAATTTGACCGCGGGTGGAGTCGTCCGTCTCGATCGCGAAGGTGGTCGTCAGCCCGCGGCCATCGGTGATGGACACCGGAAGCTGGTAGGAGCCGTAGGTCCAGGTGGTCGTCCCGTTGCCCGGCGTACTCATGGCGGTCGGCGAATCCGGGGCGGACGGATCACCATAGGTCCAAGTGGTGACCTGCTTGGGGAAGGCCCGCGTGCCCCAGGTGCTGTCGGTGAGCGAGGTGAGATTGCCGCGGGCATTGTAGGTCATGAACGCGCGGCGGGCATTGGGATAGTGGACCGCGGTGACCAGTGCCGGGACCGTGGCGTTGGTCCGGTGGTAGGTGGTGGTCACGCCGATCGGGTCGGTCACCGCAATCGGTGCAAGCCACCGGTCAACCCCGATCCGCGTCCGTTCGCCCATGGGGCCGGTGAGCCAGATGACGGCGTCGGCGGTGTCGCCCGCCGTCTGCCATCCCGTCCCGATGGTATACCCGGCGGCCTGCCAGGGGTCGATGAGGGTCTTGGCCGTGTCCGACGCATGGAGCAGCACGCGGGCCTGGGTCAACAGCCCGTGATTGCCGTAGTCGAGGAGCGTCTTTCCCCCACGATCGTCCGCCGCGGTGATCACCCGCCCGGCCGAGTCGTAGGTGAAGGCCAGCGATGTCCCATCGGGCCAGCGCCATTGGGTCATCCGACCGGCGCTCTGGGCCACACCCACCCCCGCCCCCGTCCCAACCTGCACACTGTCGAGCAGCCCGCTCATCGGATGGTAGAGCAGACGGATCGTCTGGCCACCGCTGCCCGACGGCGGCACCCGCACACTGTCGAGGGCCGTGGCGCTGCGCCAGTAGAAGTGGGTGGTCTGCTGCGCCCGTGTGACGGTCCGGAGATGCCGCCCCGTCGCGTCATAGATCACCTGAGCCCCGTGCTGCAGGTGTCGGGTATACTCACCCCCGGCATAGGTGATGGTGTCGCGGAAGGCCGCCGGCGGGGCGACCCAGGTCGTCCCGTTCACTCGACGGTACAGTGCCGCCGAGCCGTCCCCGCCGACCCACATGATGGCGCTGTCGGCCGTTCCCACCGGCTGGTTGAAGACCAGCCGCTCCACCCCCAGCCATTCCATTCCCTGGCCGTAGGGGCTGGCGCTCCGGTTCACCACGAAGAGCACCCCGCTCACTGAATCCGCCAGCGAGTCGCCGCTCATGACGGTCCGCGTCGTGAGCCGGTACGGGTAGGCTCCGGTGGGATACCCCTCCGCCTGCCACCCAACGACGACCTGGCGGGTCCCCGTCCATGGGAAGTATCGGACACTCCGGCGAACGGTGTCACGAACCGTCAGTTGGACCGTGATGTGAGTAAGCGGTGGGTTGTCGTCGGCAATGGTGACCTGGGCCATGGCCCAGGGGTGGGGCGAGGCCGCCGACGAGGTGAAGCCCAGTGTGAGCCCGCGCGCCCGATCGAGCGTAGTGACGGTGGGCGTGGTCAGGGTCAGCAGAGCCTCGCCACAGGAGGCTGCGGCCACCCCTGCGCCTGCAGTCGTGCAGAGGGCCCGGCTGACCAGCGAGTCCGGCTGACGCGGGCGCGTCATCGTCGGCTTCGAGAGCGTGCCCCGGTCGAAGAGGTAGGTCCCCTCCGTACTGCTCGGCCCATCGGCATAGAGCACGGCCTGGCCGGTGCGGCCGCTGGACCCCGTGGTGAACGAGACTGTCACCGTGACGGTATCGCCGTATTCCAGATCGACGGTGGGGATGGAGGTGGAGCAGCTCACCACGATTCCCAACGACCCGCAGGTGAAATCGATCGTGGCCGTCCCGTACGGGTACTGGCTGGTGACCAGGAAGTCACGCGACGTCGAGATGCTGTAGTCGATGTACTCCGGCCCGGACTCGAACGGCTCCACCTGGACCCATTCGGGCGCCCGACGGACCTGCCCGCGCCCGCCCTGGCCAGCCAGAGGCTCCAGGCTCGCCAGGCCCAATACCAGGAACAATGCGGGGACTACCAACCGGATCGACATGGCCAACTCCGCTGGGCGGGTACCTGCCTTCAGGGAACCTATACCCATGCGCCGGGATCGGCCACCCGGTGGCCCACCTCCCGGGGCCCGGATCCATCGGGCCACGCTACCTTTCGCCCCATGACGACCCCTGTCACCCTGCTGCTCGACCTCACCCCGGCCGATGCGCTCACCCGGCTCGACGCCTGGTGCCTCGACGCGGAGCTGCCGCCGTACCGGGCGCGCCAGATGCACCGCCGACTCTGGCAGGCCCCCATCGCCTCCTGGCAGGAGGCCACCGAGCTGCCCCTGGCCCTGCGGCAGCGCCTCGACCTGGAACTCCCGCTCTCCCGGCTCGAGATCGAGGTGGTCCGCGAGTCCGCCGACGGGACCCGCAAGTTCCTGTTCCAGCTCCACGACGGGGAGCGGATCGAGTCGGTCCTGATCCCGTCCGGCACCCGCCGCACACTGTGCATCTCATCTCAGGCGGGCTGTGCCCTCCGCTGCGCCTTCTGCGCCACCGGTACCATGGGCTTCCGACGGCACCTGGCGGTCCACGAGATCGCGGGTCAGGTGCGGGAGATCGTGCTGCACGACCCCACGCTGGCGCCGACCAACATCGTCTTCATGGGCATGGGCGAACCACTGCTGAACTGGGAGGCGGTCGACACCACGCTGACCATTCTCAACGATCCACACGGTTTCGGGATCGGCGCGCGCCACATCACGGTCTCGACCGTGGGCATCATCCCCGGCATGCAGGCGCTGGCTGCCCGCCCCGAGCAGTTCCGCCTGGCGATCTCCCTGCATGCGCCCCATCACGACCAGCGCATTGCCCTGATGCCGATCGAGCGGAAGTACCCGCTGACGGAAGTGCTCGCGGCAGCCCAGCGCGACTTCCCTCGGCGGGTCACCCTCGAGTACGTGCTCATCGCCGGTCGCAATGACCACGACGAGGACGCGATCGCCCTCGGCACGATGGCACAGCGACTGGGGGCTCATGTGAATCTGCTGCCGCTGCATGTCGGCGGCGCGCCGACGCTGACGGCCACACCGCCCCCGGCCATGCGCGCCTTCCGGGACCTGCTGACGCGCCGCGGGGTCGAAGCGGTGATCCGCCGCAGCCGCGGCCTCGATATCGAGGCCGCCTGCGGGCAATTGCGGGTGGTGCAGGAAGCGCGGCGGGCTACTGCTTCCGCTGCCCGATCCACTCCGCCAGATCACGAATAACCTCACCCGGCACCGTGCCGGGCGTCGCATATTCCTCGGGCCGGGAGGGACCCGCCCCGCTGAGGAAGAGGTGGTTGAGCGACGGATAGCGCTTGACCGTGATCCGCTCACTCGGACCGACGGCCGCGAGCCAGTCGTCCAACTGCGCCGTCGTCACCTGATAGTCGCGCTCACCCTGCATGACCAGGATGGGGAGCGCCAGTTCCCGGGCGAGCCGGGCAGGCTCCCGCTTGGCCAGATCGAGATGGTAGGCGGGAGGCGCCCCGAGAATCGGTACCAGACTTGCCGAGTCGGCCGGCGTGATGGCGCGCAGGGCAGTGAGCAGCGGCGCGAGCGCCTGACGCTGCTGCGCCGCCGCCGTGGCGCTGGGCCCCTCAAGTGAGGCGATGTAGTCGAGCTGCCGCTCGAACTGGTCGGGCAGCGAGGCCCGCGTGGCACCAGCCATCAGCACGATGCCCGCCAGCTTGCCATCCTCCTGCGCAATGCTCGGCGCGAGCATTCCCCCGAGCGAATGACCGATCACGAAGGTTCTGGCGGCATCGACCTCGGGCTGTTGACGCAGAATGGCCAGCGCATGGCGGGCATCGTCGGTCACCTCGTCCCGGACGGTGAAGATCTTGTTGGCAAACCAGGTCGGCTGCACGGTGGGACGCTTGTCGTAGCGCAGCACCACGATCCCCTGCGCCGCCAGCCCCTGCGCCAGATCCCGATAGGGCGCGTTGGGCCCGATGGTCATGTTGCGATCCACCTGACCGCTGCCGTGCACGATGATGACCCCGGGATAGCGACCGGTCCCCGACGTCGGAATGGTCAGCGTGCCCGGGAGCACCACCGGGCCGCCGGTGACTTCTACCGGACGCTCGGTGAAGCCGGGCGTGCCGCCCCCCTGGGCCGCCAGCAGGACCACCGGCGTGAACAGTGCAGCGGTCAGGGCCGCCGAGACGAGGGTGTTCATCGGGTACCTCCAGAGGTCGAGTCGGTGTCCTGCTTCCAGACGATGTAGCTCCAGACCACCGGAACCACGGCGGTCAGCGTGATGACGACGATCAGCCCAGGCATGAACCAGGACGGCGACAGAAAGCCCATCGCAATGAGGACGAGCCCGCCGAGCACGAAGGTGTAGCCACCGATGCGGTGCGTCTCCCGCCAGGACCGTTCGCTGGAGAGCGTCCACGGGGTGCGGATGCCCAGAATCCAGTTCGGTCGCACGCGTGAGAGCAGATTACCCAGCACCACGAAAAGCAGACCGACTCCCCCACTGATCAGGCGGTTGATGTCCAAGGTGTGACCCAGGTTGGTCAGCAGGACCACGCCCTGCACGCCCGCCATGAAAACGAGCACGGCGTTGGCGATAACCCAGTAGGCGCCCGCGTGCTGCGTGAAGTTGGCCCGCTTCGGATCCAGTTTGGGTGCCACCACCAGGGTCACGGCCACCACCAGCATGATCCCGGGCAGGAGCAGCACGCCCATCAGCCTGGGCGACCAGCCGTCCGCCTCGCCCTGCGCGTTCCAGTGGGTCACCATCTGCTCTGGGAGCTGCGGCACCAGCAGCAGACCGATACCGCTCACGAGCAGGCCGACCAGCAGCCCTGGCCAGAGGTGCTTCAACGTCTCCTTCATGCGGTCTCCTCCCGCGGGGGGAGATAGTCCAGGAGGTGCTGCATGGCGTCCTGGAAGGTGGTGGTGTTGAGCGAGT
>CAYQXR010000032.1:0-30716 GCA_964421625.1 uncultured Gemmatimonadaceae bacterium
GGGTCATCGGCGAGACGCGGGTGCGGCTTGCTCCAGGCCGTTTCGTGGTGAGTGGCGCGCGGTCGCCATTCTCGATGATGGACCAGTCGGTGGCCACCTACGGCGAAGAACACCGACTGTGGACCGGTGCCGAGGCGGAGGCCTTCGCCCGCGTCGGCGCAATCCCCGACCTGCTGGCCATGCGCGCGGCTGCCGCGCAGGAGTCCTGAGATGGTGCGTACCTCCCGGATCCGGCTGGACCGGATCACGTCGTCGACCCGCAATGCCGCGCTGTCGTCCGAGGTGATCATCGGCGACGAGATCATCGCGGCCGAGGGCTATGTGCTCGCGGTGCGGATCCTGACCGACAAGAGCACCTACAACCAGGTTGAGGACACAGCCGGTCGGATGCTCTCGCTGCGTCAGGGTGACGTCATGGCCGGGACGCTCGGGGTTCGTCGCGCATTGCGCGGCTATGCCGGCGACGTGCCGCCGGACATTGCCGTTGGTGATACCATCGAGGTGCTCAATCTGGGTGGGATTCTCGGGCGCTGCACCTCCGTCAACCCAGACATCGGTCCGCCGTTCCAGGCCGAAGTGCTCGGCTCGATCCTCGCCTTTCCAGCCCTGGGCGACCGCGTGGGCCGCCCGGCGCACATCCGCGATCATGCCGTGCCGACCGCAGAGACGCTCCACTGTGAGGTTCCGGTGATCTATGTCGCCGGTACCTGCATGAACGCGGGCAAGACGGTGGCTGCCACCGAGCTGGTGCGCGGCCTGATGCGCAGCGGGCTGCGGGTTGCCGCCGTCAAGCTGACCGGCGTCTCGCTGCGTCGCGATGCGCTATCCATGCAGGACGCCGGCGCGGTGGCTGCCGTGACCTTCAACGATGCCGGGGCGGCCAGCACGCACGCGGGCATGACCGTGCCCGTGGCGCGTGGGCTGTTCAATCATTTGGCAGCGCCGCACGGGGCCCGCCCCGATGTGATTGTGGCGGAGCTGGGTGACGGGATCCTGGGCGAGTACGGCGTGCAGGACATTCTCCGCGCCCCCGATCTGGCTGCACTGGGGGCCGCCTGGGTGATGTGCGCTCCCGACCCCGTGGGGTGCTGGGGTGCACGCGAACTGATGCGCGACCAGTTCGGACTGCCGATCACCCTGATCACCGGCCCGGCCACCGACAACCAGGTCGGCCGCGACTACATCGAGCAGTCACTCGGGATTCCCGCGCACAACGCCCGACGCGACGCCGAGGGCATGGTGACCCGGGTGCAGGAGTCGCTGGCGGCGTGGCAGGCCGCGCGTGGTGGAGTGGCGTCGTGAAAGTCGCCGTGCTGGGTGGGGCCGGGTATGTCGGTGGTGAACTGCTGCGGCTGCTGCTGCAACATCCCGAGGTGCGCGAACTCACCGTGACCTCGCGGTCGCAGGCCGGCAAGCCGATCGCCACCGTGCATCCGGCGCTCACGCTGCTGACGGATGCGCGCTTTGCGGCGCACGATCCGGCGGCCGTGGCCCGCGGCAAGGACGTGGTGTTCCTGGCGCTGGAGCACGGCGAGTCGACCGGGTTGATGGACGCCATCCTGGAGGCGGGCCCGCGGCTGATCGTGGATCTGGCAGCCGACTTCCGGATTCAGGATGGTGCGCTGCACGCCGCTGCGTACGGGCCGCATCAGGCCCCTGCGCTGGTCCACCATTTCCGGTATGGGTTGGCCGACGTACTCGGCACGTCGTTGCACGGCGCCCGCGCTGTGGCAGCGCCCGGGTGCTTCGCGACCGCGGCACAGCTCGCCCTCTACGCGCTGGGGCCGCGTGTCCTGGCGTCGCCGCCGGTGCTCTTTGCCGTGACAGGCTCGAGTGGCGCGGGTCAGCAGCCGCGTCCAACGACGCATCACCCGGCGCGGGCGCACAACCTGTTCGCGTATGGCGGATTCGGTCACCGGCACGAGGGCGAGGTGCTGGAACAGTGGCGCCGCTGGCGCGACGACACCACCGCGACGGCCCGTCTCATGCCGCATTCGGGGCCCTTCGTGCGGGGCATCCATCTGACCCTGCATGCGCGGGTCGACGATGCGGCCGCACCCGGTATGACCTGGCCTCCGGCCGGGCATCGGGAGCTGTCGGCCTCGCCCTTCGTCCGTCTGCTCGACGCACCGCCGCACCTGACGCATGTGGTCGGGACCAATCTCGCGCTGCTGCATGTGGCGGCGTCGCCCGATGCGCGTGAGGTGCAGATCACCTGTGTCATCGACAACCTCGTCAAGGGCGCGGGAGGGCAGGGAGTGCAGGCCATGAACCTTGCCCTCGGTCTCGACGAACGCCTCGGCCTGCTCACTCCCGGAGTTCTGCCATGCTGATCGACGGTGGTCCGGCGCTGCTGCCGGTCTACGCGACCTTCCCGCTGCGCGCCGTCCGCGGCGAGGGGTCCTGGCTCATCGACGAGGCGGGGACGCGGTGGCTCGACGCCTACGGCGGCCACGCGGTTGCGACCTGCGGCCATTCGCATCCGGCCATTGTGGGGGCCATCGCAGCGCAGGCCGAACAACTGCTGTTCTACTCCACGGCGGTGCCGCATGCGGGCCGCGAGCGGTTGGCCGAGGAGCTGGCGCGCCGGGCGCCCGGCGAGTTGGGGAAGGTGTTCTTCTGCAACTCCGGTGCGGAGGCCAACGAGAACGCCCTGGGTCTGGCCCGGCGGCGCACCGGGCGCACCACGATCGTCTCGATGCGCGGTGGCTGGCATGGCCGCACGGCGGCAACCCTGGCCTGCACCGATGGGGCCCGATATGAGGCGTCGGCGGGCCGGGCTGGTGTGCCGCTCTCGACCAAGATCCCGTTCAACGATGTCGCTGCGCTGCGGGACGCCGTGACGGAAGAAACGGCGGCGGTGCTGCTGGAGCCGGTCCAGGGGTTCAGCGGCGCACGGCAGGCCACGCGGGCATTCCTGGAGGCGGCGCGGGCGCGCTGCAATGACGTCGGCGCGCTGCTGATCTTCGACGAGATCCAGTGCGGCTGCGGGCGCCTCGGCACCTTCACCGCGGCAGAACGGGTGGGCGTGCTTCCCGATCTGATCACCATGGCCAAGGGCCTGGCGGCGGGACTGCCGATCGGCGCCGTGCTGGCGCATCCCGATGTGGTCCACGATATCGCCATCGGCGACCTCGGCTCGACCTTCGGCGGCGGGCCGGTGCCCTGCGCGGCGGCGCTCGCCAATCTCGCGGTGATCGACGACGAAGGTCTGCTGGCCAACGTGCAGGCGGTGAGTGCCCATCTGCGGGCGGGGGCCGCCGGGCTGCCTGGGATTGTCGCGGTCCATGGGGACGGGTTCCTGCTCGGACTGGAGCTGGACCGGCCCGCCTCGACGGTGCAGCAGGCGCTCTGGGCGCATCACATCCTCACCGGGACGTCGACCGATCCCCGGACACTGCGGCTGCTGCCGCCGCTCTCCTTCAGCATGACCGAGGCGGATCAGGTGCTGGCCGGCCTGCGGGCGGTGCTGGCATGAGTGGTCGCGACTTTCTCAGCATGGAGAGCTGGGCCCCGGCCGAGATCAACCGGTTGCTGGGACTGGCGGCGCGGATCAAGCGCGGCGATGTGCCGGGTGGTCTGGAGAAGAAGGTCCTCGCCATGCTTTTCATGGATCCGTCGATGCGGACACGGTCCTCGATGGAGATCGCCATGTACTTGCACGGTGGCCATGCTGTCGTGCTCGAGCCGGGCAAGGGAAGTTGGGCGCTGGAGACGTCCCTCGACGTGGTGATGGACGGGACCACGGTCGAGCATCTGATCGAGGCGGCCCGCGTCCTCGGCCGCTATGCCGACGTGCTGGCCGTCCGCTCCTTCCCGAAGGGCACCGACTGGTCGGTCGAGCGGGAGGATCCCATCCTGCGCGCCTTCGCCGCGTACTGCGACAAGCCGGTGATCAACCTGGAGTCGTCGCGCCGTCACCCCTGTCAGGGATTGGCCGATGCGCTGACGCTGCAGGAGCGCCTGGGTGATCCGCGCGGCAAGCGCTTCACGCTGATGTGGGCCTGGCATCCCAAGGCCCTGCCGACGGCCGTGCCCGCCAGTGCGGCCATCGCCGCCGCCCAGCTCGGCATGCAGGTGACGATCGCGCGGCCTGAGGGCTATGATCTCGACCCCGACGACTATCGCGCCATCGAGACGCTGGCGGTGGCCCAGGGTGGCAGTCTGGCCATCACTGACGACCTCGATGGAGCCATTGCTGGCGCCCACGCCGTCTACCCCAAGTCCTGGGGGGCGCTGTCCTGCTTCGGCAATCCGACCGCGGAGCAGCAGCAACGTGCGGGGAAGCGCGATTGGAAACTGACGGCCGCGCGGATGGCGCAGACGGCCGGAGGCGCCGGCATCGCGATGCACTGCCTGCCGGTGCGCCGCAATGTCGAGATCGACGCCGATGTGCTGGACGGACCGCAGAGTGCGGTCATTGACGAAGCCGAGAACCGGCTGCATGTGCAGCGGGCTCTGCTGCTTGACCTGATCGGAGCAATCTGATGACTCGGGAGACACCAGCCGGCCTGACCGGTTTGAAGGGCGCCCTGCGCTATGTGCGGGCCTATCGTGACCAGGTCTTCGTGGTCAAACTCGGCGGCGATGTCCTGGCCGATCCGCATCTGCTCGACCAGGTCGCCGGGCAGTTGGCCCTGCTGGCCTCGCTGTCGATCCGACTGGTCGTGGTCCACGGCGGGGGGCCACAGGCCAGCACGCTGATGCGGCGTCTGGGCCAGGAACCCGAGCTGGTGGCGGGCCGCCGGGTCACCGACGCGGCCGCCCTCGAGGTCGTGACCATGGTGCTGCGGGGGCAGTTGAACACGGCCCTCGTGTCGGCGCTGCGGCACCACGGCGTGCAGGCGGTTGGTCTGTCGGGGGTCGATGGCGACCTGCTGACAGCCCATCGGCGCCCGCCGCAGCAGGTCGTGGACGACGCGGGCGTGTCCCGCACCGTCGACTACGGCTTTGTGGGCGACATCGACCGGGTCGATTCCCGGGTGATCGACACGCTGCTGCAGTCGCGCTTCGTGCCGGTGATCTCCTCGCTTGCCGGCGATGCTGAGGGGCAGGTGTTCAACGTCAATGCCGACACCGTCGCGGAAACGCTGGCGATTGCGCTCTCGGCGCAGAAGCTGATCTTCCTGACCGGCGCGCCCGGTGTGCTGCGCGACCGGAACGATCCCAGCACGCTGGTGGCCTTCGCCGATCCGGAGGATCTGACCGAGCTGATGGCCAGCGGCGCGCTGGCGGGTGGGATGCGGCCCAAGGTGGAGGCGTGCATCCGCGCCGCTACGGGGGGCGTGGAGCGGACCCACATCATCGATGGCCGGGCCCCTGACGCGTTGCTGCTGGAGGCCTTTACCGGTGCGGGTTGCGGAACCATGATCGTGGGACGAAAGGAAAAGGCGACCTATCTTGGCGTCGACCTGGCCGACTGAAATCGCGCTGCTGCGCGACCTGGTGGCGATTCCGTCGATCTCGGGGACGGAAGAGCCCGCCGCAGTATTCCTGGAGACTTTCGCCAGGACCCGCGGGCTCGATGTCGTGCGCGACGAGACCAGCGTGCGGATCGCCGTCGGCGACGAGGCCAGCGGGCCCACCCTCGCGTTCACCTCGCACCTGGATGTGGTTCCGCCGGGGGAAGGGTGGACCCGGGATCCCTTTGTTCCGACCATTGAAGGTGATCTGCTCTACGGTCGCGGCTCCGGCGATGCCAAGGCCTCCGTGGCCGCGATGGTGAGTGCCCTGGTGGATCTGGCGCAGCACCCGCCCGCGCGCGGACGGGTGCTCGGTGTCTTCAGCTATGGCGAAGAGACCCGCCACGCGACCATGTCGGCGGCTGTGCCGCGGGCGGGACGACTCGATGCCGCCATCATCGGCGAGCCCACCAATCTGCAGCCGGCCGTAGCGCAGCGCGGTCTGATGATGGTCGACCTGGTGGCCCACGGCGACCAGCGGCACGCCGGGTACGCCGATGTGCCGGGATTCCGGAATGCCATCGTGGCGCTCGCGGAAGAACTGATCCGGCTGGACGGACTGGCGGCCGATCGTGTTCACCCGATACTGGGCCGGACCACGATGACCCCGACCATGCTCTCCGGCGGCGTCTCACGCAATGTCACACCGCCAACCGCGCGGGCCGTGCTCGACATCCGGTCCACGCCCGACTGGACGCATGAGGAACTGGCGGCGCTGCTGACCGCGTCCCTGAGCGCGGAGGTCGTGGTGACGTCGACCCGACTGGTGCCCTGCGAGACGCCGCCGGATTCCGCACTACTGGCTGCGATCCTGGCGACCTGGCCCGCGGCGGTCCCGTACGGATCGCCCACCTGTTCCGACTGGTGTTTCCTGCAGCATCTTGATGCGGTCAAGATCGGACCGGGCACGTCGCGCCGCTCACATACGCCCGACGAGTGCGTCGATCTGTCCGAAGTGACGGCGGCCCGACAGGGCTATGCCGACCTGGCCCGGAGATATCTCGCATGACATCCAACACGCTCTGGTCTCCCGGCGCCACACCGGATGCCCAGATGCTGGCGTACACGGTGGCCGATGACCGCGACGTCGACGCGCGGCTGCTCCGGTGGGACATCATCGGCTCGCTCGGGCATGTGGAGGCGCTGGCCGGGGGTCGGCTGATTCCGGCACAGCAGCATCGCGCCATGCGGCGCGCGCTGCTCGCGGCCCTGGCCGCCTGGGAAGCCGGTGACCTGCGGATCGGACCGGAACACGAGGACGGTCACAGCGCAGTGGAGTTCTGGCTGACGGCGCGCTTCGGTGATATCGGCGAACGCCTGCATACCGGACGCTCACGCAACGATCAGGTCGCCACGGACCTGCGGCTCCATCTCAAGGACGAAGTGCTCACCCTGCATCGGATGATGCTGGACCTCGCCGAGGTCTGCCTCCGGTTTGCCGGGCAGCACCGGCGGGTGCTCTGGCCGGGCTATACCCACCAGCGGGTGGCAATGCCGTCATCCGCAGGGCTCTGGGCGGGCGGTTACGCCGAGGGATTGATCGATGCCGCCGAGAGCGTAGCGGGCTTCTGGCACCGGCTCGACCGGTCGCCGCTGGGCAGCGCAGCGGGCTATGGCGTGCCTCTGCCGCTGGATCGCCGCCGTGCGGCGGCTGCCCTCGGATTCCGGGGCATCGATGGCGTGGTCACCACGGTGCAGAACGGTCGGGGCAAGCTGGAGGCCGCCGTCCTGTTCTGGTGTGCCGAAGCGGCCCAGGAATGTGCCAAGCTGGCCAGCGATGTGATCCTCTACTCGGCCGAAGAGTTCGGCTGGCTGGTCCTGCCGTCGGAGCTGTCGACCGGGTCGAGCATCATGCCGCACAAGCGCAATCCCGACCTGTTCGAGTTGACGCGGGCGCGGGCGGCCGTGTTGCAGGGCGAACTTGCCGCCGTGCTGGCGCTCAAGGCCCAGCTCCCCGGGGGCTATCACCGTGACTTCCAGTTCCTCAAGACCCCCACGCTGCGTGGCCTCGATCGGACCCGCGAAGTCCTGGCGATGCTGACCACGGCCATCCCCCGCCTTGGCGTCGACGCGGCGCGCGGCCGGGCCCGCCTGGGCGGCGACGTGCTGGCGACCGATGAGGTGATGCGGCAGGTGCGCGAGGGCGTGCCGTTCCGCCGCGCCTATCGAGCGGTGGCCGATGCCGTCAAGCGGGGCGACACCATGCCCGATCTCACGGTGCAGCAGATCCAGGCCGCGCGCACCGCACCGGGCAACATGGGGCAGCTCGATCTGCCATCGCTGAGGCAGCGCAAGATTGCCGCGTTGCAGTGGGGACGGCGGGAGCGGCATCGCTTCGATCACGCGGTGGCCCGCCTCACCACCCGGCGATCTGCCAAGTGAGCAGCGAACGGCGCAAGCGCCACCTGCGGATTCTCGAACTGGTCGCCACCCGTCCGATGCGCACGCAGGATGAGCTGGTCGAAGCGCTGGCGCAGGAGGACTGGGAGGTGACCCAGAGCTCGGTGTCGCGGGACATCAGTGCGCTCGGACTCGTCAAGGTCGAGGGGATCTACCAGCGTCCCGCGGCGGTCCGGCTGGCTGAGATCGCCGACCCCAACGAACGGCGCCTGGCCGATTCACTGCTGGCGGCGGAGCCGGCCGGCGATGCACTGGTGGTACTGCACACGCCGCCGGGCGAGGCTCAGCGGGTGGGTAATGCCCTGGATCTGCTCGCCTGGGGCGAGATCGTGGGGACCATCGCGGGTGACGATACCATCTTCGTGGCGACCCGCCACACCACGGCCCAGCAGCAACTGCTCCGGCGTCTGCGGGTCCTGACGCGGGGCACCGAGGACACCGACACTGGCACTGCCTCGGTGGGTGGCTGACGGGTCCATTCCCGACTATTCTTGCGCTCGGGCGTCACCGCCCCAGCGATCTTCCTCAATCCCGGCAGGAGTCCCATGTCCATCGCCCACGCGCTGCTTTCCGAATTCGATCACGAGATGACCAACACTCGGCGGGCTCTGGCTGCCGTCCCCGAGGCTGATGCCGCCTGGAAGCCCCATGAGAAGTCGTTCTCCCTGGGCAGTCTCGCCCTGCACCTGAAGAACCTGGCCAGTTGGGTCAACTACACACTGGAGCACGACGCCCTCGATCTGGATCAGCCCTGGCCGCCGCAGCATTTCCGGACCACCGACCAGTTGCTCGAGGAGTTCGATGCGGCGGTAGCGTCGGCCCGCGCCGTGCTGGCCGGGACGGACGATGCGGCGTTCATGGCGCCCTGGACGCTCCGCAAGGGTGACCACGTGATCTTCACGATGCCGCGGATCGCCGTGCTCCGGTCCTTCGTGATGAACCACTCCATCCACCATCGTGGGCAGTTGACGGTGTATCTCCGTCTGCTCGATGTGCCGGTGCCGGGGCTCTACGGCCCCTCCGCCGACGAAGGCTGAGTCCCGCCAGGGACAGATCGAATCACCCAGCGGGCGGCCCAGGCCGCCCGCTCGCTTTACGCGGGGCGGATGCGGGTCCGGAGTTCGGTCGGCGTGTGGCAGATCCAGGTCGGATCGGCTGCAGCCAGGTGGGCCGCGTCGAAGGGCCCCCAGGTGATGCCCACCGTGGTGACGCCGGCCGCCGTGCCGCTGTGCATGTCGTGCAGGGAATCTCCCACAAAGCAGCAGCTCCCGGTCGGCATGCCGAGTCGGTCGAGTGCGGTGGTGACCGGCTCGCCGTGCGGTTTCGGGAAGGTCACGTCGTCGGCGCCGATCACCACCTCAAACAGCGACTCCACCCCGATCAGCCGCAGACCGCGGCGGGCGCCAGCATGCAGCTTGGAGGTCACCAGTCCGAGACGGATGCCGTCGGCATGGAGGTCGTGCAGCATCTCGACCACGCCGGGATAGGGCCGGACCATGCGGTCGTGGTGCTCGAGATTGAAGGCCCGGTAGGTAGCCAGGCAGGCCTCCATGAGGTCCGGCGAGCCGATCAGTTCGGCCAGGGCCACGCGGAGCGGCGTGCCCATGCCAGCCAGCACCAGACTGCGGGATGGCACCGGCAGGTCATGCGCACGGCAGGTATGCTGGTAGCTCTCGACAATGAGGTCCACCGAGTCGAGCAGCGTGCCGTCCAGGTCGAAGAGTGCGGTATCGATCATCATCGGGAGCAACGTAGTGGCGGCGGAGCGGAACGGTAGAGGACCACGGCCAGCGGGGTGATCTCGATGGCGGTGTCCGGGGGTGGCAGCAGGGCGGGCGCGACGGCCTGGAGCAGGGCGTCGTCGTCGAGGGCGGCCAGGGTTTCCGCCAGCCAGCGGTCGGCCAGCCGGGGTGGCGAGCAGCTCCAGGTCAGGAGGCGGTCGAGTCGTGCCACGGCGGCGCGGTCCCGCAGGCGGGCGGCGCGCTGCGCCAGGTGCTGCACGCGCCAGGTGAAGGCGGGGCACCAGGACGTGGGTTCGGGATGCAGCCAGGCCGAGGCCCAGCGGATCGCACTGGCGAGGAGGGTGTGGAGCGCCTCGGGGAGTTGGTCCGGCACGACTGATTCCCCCACCGACCAGGTGTCGTCCTGTGGCAGGGCGATGCGCCACGGGCCACTCCCCTCGCGGTGAAGCAGCAGCAGGTGGGGGCCCGTGCTGTCGGTGACCCGAAGGGCCACCTGGACGCCGGGGGGACCGATGTATGACGTGCACAGCACCGGGCCGATAGCGGCAGGGGGCGCGATAGTTCGCCGGGTGATCCCGTCGAGCCAGCGGGTGGCCAGCGCGGCTTTGCGGGTGATCCGCGCAGCGGGCGTCGGGAGCGGGAGTTGAGACGGCGGTGTGTCCCGCGTCAGGACCGTCACCTGGGCGTGGCGCTGTCCCGGCCGCAGCAGACGACCTTCCCGCTGCCGCAGGCCGGTCGCCGTCCACGGGAGGTCCAGGTGAATCACCTGTCCCGCGCGCTGAAGGTCAAGACCCTCCGCCGCCACATCGGTGGTGACCAGGAGAGATGGCGCGGTTGGCGCCGCGTCGGGACCGAACAGCCCCAGCACCTCGTGGCGTGCCATGCGGTATCGACCGATCCCCGCGGCGCTACCGGTGACCCAGGCGGTGCGCTCACCCAGGGTGCGACGGACCAGATGAGCCGTGGCCCGATATCGGGTGAAGCAGATGGTGGGCACCTGGTCCGTCAGATGGCTGCGCAGTGAGGATATCCAGGCCGCGTCGCCGCCCGGGTCGTCACGCAGCAGATCGATGGCCTCCGCCGTGATGGGCAGGTCGTCGAGCGGCAGTGGAATGCCTTCCGGCGCCATCGGCATCAGATCCCACAGCACCAGTTGATCGAGCTGCTGACCGGCAAAGCGGTGAAGCGCCGCCCGCGAGACACCGCCTGCATCCTGCGAGTGGAGCAGCAGGAGCCGGTAGCGTTGCAAGGCCGCCAGCAGGGCGGCATCGCTGGAGCGGAGGGCGTCCTGCAGCACGGTCCGGATCAGGGTGGCGACGCCCGGCGTCTCGCTGCCGTGCAGACGTTCGATCAACTGTTCTCCACGCCGGACCCGGTGTCGCTCGCCCGGCGTGAGCGGCAGGTGGACCGGGCGACGAGTACTGGCCATGGCATCCACCGGTAATGCACTGCGGATCAGTACGCGCCGCAGTAGCAGGGGCGGCGCTGGCAGCGTGGCCAGATCGGTCAGGCGCCGCAGTCCATCGCGGTACAGCAGGTCCAGCGGCGTCAGGAGATGCAGCAGCGTGACGAGATCGTCGAGACGATTGACGATGGGCGTTGCGGTACAGCCGAGGACGTGGCGGCCGGTGAGCCAGGGGGCGAGGGTGCGGATCCGGCGGGTCGTCGGTGTGCGGAAATGATGGTACTCGTCGATGATGACCAGATCCGGATTGCCGGGCGGGAGGCGCCCGCGACTCAGCCGCTCGTGGGTCCAGCAGGAGGCTGCTACACCGGCCGATGCCATGGTCCGCTGCCACTGCGGCTGCAGGATGGCGGGGACAATCATCAGGACCGGCTTCCGCCAGACAGCCGCAATGGCCAGGGCGATCCAGGTTTTGCCCGCCCCGGTGGGTTCGAGTAGCAGGGCGGCGCGATAGTTCCGCAGCGCTGCGAGGGTGCGCCGCCACGGATCGACCTGATGGGGTCGCAGCATGCCCGGTGGGGGATCGGGTGCCCGCAGGGGGTCGGTGGCCGAGTGGAGGGCCGCGTGCAGTGCATCGGGCGAGGCCGCTTGCAGCAACGGGAGGCCAGTCGGCGGCCCCGATGCCACTCGTCGCAGCGCCTCAGCGACCAGACGGGGCCAGGGCGGTGAGTGCGGCACGGTCGGCGGCAGAGAGGGAGAGGAATGAGGCCACACGCTCGTCGAGGTCGTCCTGGCGCGCGCGATCCAGTGGCAGCGGGTCGATGTCCTGCAAGGCGGGAATGGCCGCTGTCACGAACGGGAGCTGTGACACCACGCGGGCATTGAAGCGCCGGAACCCCTGGGCGGCCGGGTCCGCCAGCAGTGCGGCCAGGGCCCGGATCCAGGTGCTGTTGCACCAGGCGGCCAGGGCCCGCGCCGTGGCGCGATCGGGGAGCGCCGCGACATAGCAGGAGTTCAGCGGGACCACCTGCGGGTCGTCGAGGACCACGGTGCGCAGCGCGGTGGCGAGATCGCTCCAGACCACGCGGTGCTCTGCGACCGCCGCGCGGACCCGGAAGAGGCGCCACCAGATCCGGTCGGCCAGGTCGGTCCGACACTCGAGGCGGGTGCGGTGCGGACGCAGGTACCGGTTGAGTTCATCCGGCAACTCCGGCCAGGGCACGCCGTGGGATGTGGCAGGCCATAGCAGACGCGCCGAGGGCAGCGGGGTGCTGCGGGCCAGATCGCGGCCACGCAGTGCGGGGCGGGTCCAGCGGGCGAGCGTCGGCGGCGGATCGAGGAAGACGGCATTGGCGCCGGTCTTGAGGCCGAGCGCAGGAGTGACCAGCTCACCGATGCATGCCGTCGAGGCCATGACACGGGCGGCGATTCGGTGCGCATCGGGTGCGCGCAGAATCCACGGGCCGCCGTGCTGCCAGGCCTCCTGGGCGGTGGTACTGTCCGTGTGCTCGAGCGTGAGTGTCACCCGATGGTTGGCAGGCGGCGGCTGCCGCAAAGCGATCACCGCCATCGGGTAGGTGGTGGCCTCGAAGGTGGCCGAGGCGTCGTCGGTCAGATCGGCGACGTGATGCAGCGTGGTCTGACGGGCCATCGCCTCGCGCATCCGCACAGCGTAGCTGGTGGTGGCGAGTTTGGCGGGCACCAGCAGTGCCACCGCGCCACCCGTCCGGCAAAGCGAAAGGCTCCGCTCGACGAAGGCCACGGCGAGATCCGGATGCTGCCGGAAACCGCGGACACTGCCACTGCGGCGCCACCACGACCAGCGCTCACGCAGGGCTTCACGCAGTGGCTCCGGGAGCCGGTCGCCGCGGACCCAGGGTGGATTGCCCACCACCAGATCGAACCCACCGGCCGCCAGCACCGGCGCAAAGGCGAGTGTCGGCGAGAAGGGTGGCGTGCCCTCGCCGCGATCGATGCGGGCCAGTTCCTGACCCGTCCGGGCAATCTGCTGATCGAGTTGGGCGAGTTCACGCTCCCGCGCCGGATCGGGCACCGGGGCTTCACCGAACAGCGTCGGTAGCGCCGCCTCCGCAGCCAGGGCCTCGCGTTGCGCGCGCAGACGTGCGAGGTCTTCCGCCACGCCCTCTCGCAGTGCCACCGTCTCGGCGTGATGCAGGGCCCGCGCGGCGCGGCGTCGGGCGGCACCGTGCTGCCGAGTGACCTCGTTGTGCAGATGGGCCAGGCGACGGGCCTGTGGTCGATCGGGGTGCCCGTGGAGCGGGTCAAGCAACGCGTCGCCAACGCGCACCATGGTGTCGAGATTGGGCAGGGGCGGCAGCCGGGAGATGGAGCGGCCACGCAGCGACCGCAACAGTTCGAGCCAGAGCCGGAGTTCGGTGATCCGTACGGCCCGCGGATCCCGATCGATGCCATGCAGGCAACGGGTGAGCAGTGTCCGCGTGCGGGTCGGATCCTGCGGCCCCGGGCCGTGCAGGAGTTGCAGGGCGCCCACCAGGAACGCGCCCGAGCCGACAGCGGGATCCAGCACACGAAGGCCCAGGCAGGCGCGACGCAGCATCGGGTCGGGCGTCAGTAGATCCTCTGCGACACGTTCGGGTGCTCGGCCGACGCGATCGGCCAGTACGGGCAGCAGCGCGGCGTGCAGCAGCCGCTGGACCAGATGCGGCGGCGTGTAGTAGGTGCCGTGCACCTTGCGTTCGTCCGGGGCCATCACGCCTTCGAACACGCGCCCCAGCATCTCGGGTGTTACCGCCCCATCGGCGGATTCGCTGTGGAGGGTCACGTCGATCCGCTCGGTGATGGCGGTGAAGACCTCGTGCCACCAGGGCAGCGGCGGTGTCAGGGCCACCGCACGTTCGATCGGGTGCGGCTCGAACAGGCCGCCGTTCAGGAAGGGGATCTGCCCGAACGCGGCCGCGACACGCCGACGCTGTGCCACCGGACGGTTGAGTGTGCCGAAGAACAACGGCTGGAGCAGATGACGCAGCGGATCGCCACGCCGATCGAGCACCCGTTCGAACTGCTCGCGGAGAAAGGCCGGTCGACTGGCCAGCCAGCCCTCACGTTCCACAAAGCGGAGGAAGAGCAGGCGGGTCAGTTGGGTCAGAATCCAGGCGTGCCGGTCGACCGGCGTGGCGGTCGGCCCGGTCTGCTCCACGCCGTCGTGGATCAGGGCATGGAGCAGCCGGAAGGTCTGTCGGCCCGCCGCGTCCAGATCGATTGCCTCGGCGAGGGCCACGCCCTGGGCCAGCGGGAGCGGATCGCTGTGGCAGAGCGCCCGGACAATCCGTCGGGCCAGCAGCGGGATGGCGGCCGGTGGATGCGCCACCACCCGACCCGGTGCCACCGACACGGCGAGCAGGACGGGACCGCCCGGATCTGCGGCCAGCAGCACGCCGAGTCGGCCGGAGCGCGCCAGGCGGCGCGCGTGAGTGGCCAGGCCCGCCCGGTGGTCACCGGCACTCCAGACCGGGAGCGCACCCAGGCGGCCGATCTCGACGAAGGGGAGACCGGTAACCGGGGGGAGGGGGAGCAGATGGACAGCCCCACCCAGGGCGTGAAGGAGTGCGGGTCCGGCGGCAGTGGTATCCACCCGGAGAGCATCGCACTCCGGGTGGCAGCAGGCTGGCTAGGTTGTCGCGGACCGGTTCGCGAAAACGCGAGATCTCAGCGGGGCGTGCCGGTGCGGGAGCGCGCCAGCACATCCTGGTAGATGGTGATGCGCCCGTCCTTGAAGGCCTGGACGGTGCTCTGCATCGGCGCCAGCAGCGACGTGATCGAGAGGGAGACGCCGGACCCGGTGATTGGCATGGTGCCGGTCCAGCCCTGGCGACCGGTGGCCGATCGGATGAAGGTGCTGGTCGAGTCGAGCGGGAGCTGCTCCACGTTGCTGTAGAAGGCCTGCCAGCCGCTGCCCTGGTTGGGGAAGAGGTACTGCTCCACGTTGGACAGGTAGAAGACATTGACGGTGGCCTGGCGGGCACGCAGGTAGTCCGCAACAGCGCGCAGGGCCTTGGGCCCGGCGAAGTTGCCGACGGCGGGGACCAGCAGATTGCGCTCCTGCAGCTCACGCACCACGCGGTAGCTCGCCTCCGAGGCCAGGTAGTTCCGGTTGAGCCCCTGGCCATCGTGCTGGCGCATCAGGGTGGCGTAGCTGGGCATCCCGCGGCCCCGGCCCCCCATACCGCCGCCCCGACCCCCCATGCCGCCGCCTCGGCCCCCCATGCCACCCCGGCCGGTGCCGGGAACCACGTAGGAGTAGGTGAGATCGGGACCCGCCAGCAGGAAGGCCTCCATGACGTGACGGATCCCGGCGCTGTCGGCGGTGGTGATCGGCAGGGCCCGTTCGCGGACCAGATGCTCCAGCACCTCGCGCACGGTCCGGGTCCGCAGGGCCGTATCGGGTGTTGCGCGCTCCAGCGCGAGGAAGAGCGCCTCGGTGGTGGCCGTCGAGTCGAGGCTGGTCGGCATGGGCCGAGAGAAGAGACGCTCCAGGAAGGCCGCCCGATGGGGCGAGAGTTCCATGAGCGCCTTGTACAGCAGATGCTGCTGCAGGTTCTGCCGGCGGATGTCGACGATGAAGACCATGGCGGGTCGCAGCGCCGCGATGTAGGTGAAGTTCTGCTCGGGGCCCACACCGAGGTAGACCCCGCCGGCGGGGACCAGGCGCAGCAACTCGGGGATCACCGTCTGAAAGCCGGTCTCGTTGGAGGTGAAGTTCTCCGAGGTGAACTGCCCGTCAGGCTCCGAGATGCGGGTGATCAGGTCCCAGAACTCGCCGTTGGAGAGTCGGGTCGGGAGCTGGGCCTGCAGCGGCATGGCCAGGAGGGCCAGGCCGATGGCGAGCAGGAAGACACGATGGCGGGGGGCAGAACGCACAGGACGCCTCCGGAAGGGCGTGCAGGACCGGGAACAGGGAGGCTGGATGATGGCTGTGCCGGTCGGGTTGGGGCAAGGGGGGCGGCGGGGCTGTCGACTCGCGTCGTCCGGGCGACCAGCCGGTCGCCCGGACGGTCGTGCGGCGTGTTTGACTCCTGTGTTTGTCCCGGGTAACTATCGCGTGTCCTCTCCTCCAGCCCTGGCATCGACCAGGAGCCAGGAGCTTCCGGGAGACCTCCGAAGGTGGGTAGCGTGATTGCTCTGCTTACTGGATTGTTGTCGGCTCCTGGGGGGGCGGTGCCCCCGCAGGACACCATCCCGCAGGCATGGGTCGTCTCCGCGCTCGCCGAAGTTCGAGCGATGAGGACCCTTCTGGACGATCCTGGCCGACTGGTCCTGGTTGACGCTCCGGCCTTCAGGGCTTTCACGATGAGTGACTCGGTGGCGGTCGCGAGGATCACGGAGTCTTTCGGTGGCCGGGGGCGCACGGGCGATCAATCGAAAGGGAAGGACTGTGTCGCTCAGCTCGGGAGAGTTGCCTGCCAGGATCTCCCGGGCTATGTCACGCTCAGCTTGGCGCGTGTAACCCGGACAGCAATCGGCGCTGCCAACTTCGATTTGGTGGTCGGCCAGCCCACCGATGGGAGAACTGGGATGCGCTTGGATGCTTTTGCGTTCAAGGTGTCGGTCCATCCCGTGACGGGGGCCCAGGAAGTACAGTTGCTCTACATCGCGAGAGCTGAATAGCGGCGAGGCGCGATTTTCGTCCCGCAGCACGCCGCACCCTACTCCCCCACCCGATACGTCCGTCCCCGCCAGACGATCTGCCGTCCGCCACGCCGGATCGACCGCAGGACAATGCCCAGTGCGACCAGTGCACCGAGGGGATAGCCGAGCAGGTAGGGGACCGGAATGCGCATCAGGCGCATGAGCCCGGCCCAGTAGACCGCCGATCCTGCGATGGCCAGGAGCGCGGCGGATCGGAGCCCCGGCATCGGCAGCAGGGCGAAGGGAATCAGCCAGAAGAGGAAGGAGCCGATCAGCAGCACTGGCGCCAGGGTGCGCAGCAGGCCGGGTGGCAGCGACTGTCGCGTTCCGAGATGCAGATTTTTCGACCAGCCTTCGATCATGCCGTCCAGCGAGCGGTACATCCGCGTGCTGAACAGCTCGTCGGCATGCAGCAGCCGCAGGCATTTGCCGAGCTGGACGCAGCGCTGGGCCATCGCCTGGTCCTCGACCACCTGGTCGCGCACGGCCTCGTGTCCGCCCAGTGCATCGTAGCTGGCTCTCGCACTCAGAATGAGCTGACCGTTCGCCACCACCAGCCACGGTTGGCGCGCGCGGTTGACCAGCGCGGGCGGGTAACGCACGGCGAGCAGCGAGGCGACCTGCGGCATCACTATCCGTTCCCAGAACGAGCCGCATTCCAGATGCCCGACGACGGTCAGCAGATCGGCGCCAGTCTCCTCCAGTGCCCCGACCGCATGGGTCAGCAGCGTGGGGGCATGCGTGGTGTCGGCGTCGGTGAACAGCAGCAATTCCCCGGTGGCGGCTGCGGCGCCCTGGGTGCAGGCCCACGGCTTGCCGAACCATCCCTCCGGGAGCGGAGCACCGGAGAGCAGGCGCACCCGGGCATCGCGCGCGGCCCAGGCTGCGACGCGGGCGGCGGTGTCGTCGTCCGAACGGTCGTCGACCACCAGAATTTCGACTGGCGAGTAGGTCGTCGCGGTCAGCGAGCCGAGGAGGGTGTCGATGGTGTCGCGCTCGTTGCGGGCCGGCACGATGATGCTGACCTGTCGCCCGGCGCGCGGTGATGCGTCGGCGAGTCGATGACGGCGGCGCGCGGGGCCGCTCGCCGCCAGCCCGAGCAGGGGGAGCAGCCAGGGGATGGCGGGGAACCACCATCCCGATCCGATCACAATCTCACCCGCGGGCGCTGACCAGCGTCAGTTCGGACTCGAGCTGCAGCAGTTGGCGCGAGAGATCGTCCTCGGTGGCTTCGGTGAGGGCAGCCTCGTTGCGGTCGGTCAGCATCAGCGACGCCACCAGCGCATCGGTGTAGCCGACCACGGCCATGACGATGCCCCGGTCGATGATGGCATTCAGGCGCAGGAAGATCGAGACAGCCCGCCGGGGTCGCATGGCGGCCACACTCGCGCCGATGTGCTTGACCAGCAGTACCCGGAGCTGCTGCAGCTCCTCCACCACCTCGCCGGCCGCGAGCCCGCGCGCCGCCGCCATGCGGCCGTAGTGCTCGGTCACCTGCTCCCAGACCCGCTGCGCCTCCCGGCGGAGCGGCCCCAGCATCTGGACCAGATTGTCGATGATCAGGCGGAACTGGCGCTCGACCAGAGGCCGCGCGATGGTCCGGGCGCCGGGCCGATCGGCGAGCCAATCGGCCCATTCGAGTACCATGGCATCGCGGGACGCCAGGACGGCGCGGATCGCGGCCAACTGAGTCTGGTGGGACGAACGCAGGCTCACCTCCGGTGCAGGTCCCGAAGGGTAATGCCGGGGCGGGGTTCTTCCAAACCGCCCCGGTCGGCGGCGGGGTGTAGAATTGGCCATGGCAACCATCACCCGCACTCCGCATGAGCTGCCCGGAACACTGGGGCCGATTCTGGTCGATGTCCGAACCTCCTCCCCTCGAGCGGCGCTGCCGGTGGTGCTGATCCACCACGGCTTCAAGGGCTTCAAGGACTGGGGCTTCTTCCCGGTGCTGGCGGAACGGCTGGCACGGGCCGGTCTGCACGCGGTGACGGTGAGTGTCAGCGGCTGCGGCGTCGATGCCGCCGGTGACTTCACCCACCTCGACCGTTTCGCCGCCAATACCCACAGCCGGGAGCTGGCCGACCTGCACACGGTGCTCGACGCCCTCACCTCCGGCGCGCTCGGACTGCCGGTGCCCCCGAGCCTGGGGCTGGTCGGGCACTCGCGCGGTGGCGGGCTCTCGCTCTGCCTGGCGCGGGAACATCCCGCCATCACCGCGCTGGTCACCTGGGCGGCAATTGCGCGGGTCCGCCGGTACGACGAGGCCACCATGACTGCCTGGCAGGCCCGCGGCACGCTCGACGTGCCCCATGCCCGCCTGGGCCGCGCGCTGCCGCTCGACTATGCCGTGGCGGCGGACTGGCTGGAGCACGAGACCGGTCGCTACGACCTGCTGGCCGCTGCCGCCGGGCTGCGGATGCCCTGGCTGCTGGTCCATGGCACGGCCGATGAGACGGTGCCGCTCTCCGAAGGCGAAGCGCTGTACGCAGCGGCGGATCACCGCACCACGACACCGCTGTGGGTCGCCGAGGCAGGCCACACCTTCGGCGCGGCGCACCCGTGGCAGGGGGCCACGCCTGCGACGGAACAGCTCCTCTCGGCGACGTCGCGCTTCCTGCTGGCCCGGCTCGGGTAGCTGTCGTGGCTGATGTCCTGACCCGACTGTGGCAGCGGCTGCAGGCCGTTCCGCCCACCGCGCTCGCCGACCCCCGGGCGCGCGAAGCCGCCGTTGCGCTGATTCTGGCGCCCGATCCCGACCGGCTGCTGCTGATCCGCCGCGCGGAGCGGCAGGGCGACCCGTGGTCCGGACACCTGGCCCTGCCCGGCGGACGCCGCGACCCCGAAGACGACGACCTGCTGGCCACCGCCATCCGCGAGACCCGCGAAGAGGTCGGCATTGTGCTGACCCGCGAGGACTGTCGAGCGACGCTTGACGACCTGGGTCCCGTCTCGCCGGTGCTCCCGCCGATGATCGTCCGACCGTTCGTCTTCGGACTGGCAGGCACTCGGGATACCGGCCCCAGCGACGAGGTCGCGGCCTCGGCCTGGGTGCCTCTGGCCACACTCGCGGCGCCCGGGGTCTACCGGTCGCGGGCGATTCCGGTGGGGCAGGTGGTTCGTGAAGTGGCGGGCTACGATCTGCCCGAAGGATTTCTCTGGGGGATGACCGAACGGATGATCACGCCGGTCATCCGGACCTGGCAGCAGGTGATGCTCCAGGGCTGAAACGTTGTTGGGCGGAACGCCCGTGGTCGTTATGCTTCGCGTTGCTCTGTTCCCGCAGTCCGACTCCCGTCACGTATTGTGAGTGCCGCCATGGCGCTGGTGACCATCACCGATCTGACCAAGCGCTACCGCGGCGGTGTGACGGCGCTCGACGGCCTGACGCTGACGCTCGAGCCGGGGATCATCGGGCTGATCGGCGCGAATGGCGCCGGCAAGAGCACGCTGCTCAAACTCATTCTGGGATTGCTGACGCCGACCAGTGGTTCACTGCAGGTGCTGGGGCACAATCCCCAGGCCGACGGATCCGGCGTGCGTCAACACCTGGGCTATGTGCCCGAGTTCGACTGCCTGCCGCCGGATCGCAGTGCTGCCGACCTGGTGACGGACCTGGCCCGGCTGGCGGGCCTGCCGGCCACCGCGGCGCGTGAACGCGCGGCCGAAATGCTGCGGCATGTCGGGCTCTACGACGAACGCTACCGCCAGATCGGCGGCTACTCCACCGGGATGCGGCAGCGGGTGAAGCTGGCCCAGGCGCTGGTCCACGATCCGCAACTCCTGCTGCTCGACGAGCCCACCAATGGGCTCGACCCCGCCGGGCGCGACGAGATGCTCGCCCTGATCCGGCGCACCGGGCAGGAGTTCGGGATTTCGGTGATCGTGGCCTCGCACCTGCTCGGTGAGATTGCCCGCGTCTGCGACCACTTGGTGGCACTCGATGGCGGGGTGCTGCTGCGGGCGGCACCACTGCACCACTTCATCAGCGAGACGCCGGTGCTGGTGGTGGAGACCGTCGGCGACAGTGCGCCGCTGCGCGACCATCTGGCCGCGCAGGGGATGGCCGTCCAGATGGAACTCGGAGGGGTGCTGACGCTCGATCTCCCGGATGATACCCCGCTCGATCTGGTGCGCGATGCTGCAGCCGACCTCGGCGTCGGTCTGCTGCGGATGACCCGGCGCCGGGATCGCCTGGAGGACCTCTTCCACCCGGGGCCGACATGACCACCCCAGCCGCAGGCGAGATCTACGATCTCGGCTACCGTCACTACAGCGGCCCCCGCCTGGGACGGCGTGGTGCCCTGTGGTTCCTGTATATCGACGGTCTGCGTGCCCTGTTCGGTATCGGCCGCGGTCCGCAGGCCCGGCGCGCGCCGATCCTGCTCACCGTGTGCATGGTGATTCCAGCCGTCATCCAGGTTGGTGTCCTCGGACTGGCGGGGCCGTTCGGGCAAATGATGCAACTGTTCACCCACGCGGACTACTTCGCGACGACGCTCTGGGTGTTCGCCCTCTTCTGCGCCCTGCAGGTGCCCCAGTTGGTGACGCACGATGTTCAGCACCGGGTGCTCGCCCTGTACTTCTCGCGCGCGGTACGCCCGCGCGACTACATCGTGGCGCGGCTCGCCGCCATCGTCACCGGCATCGGCCTGGTCGCGCTGTCGCCCCATCTGGTGCTGATGCTCGGGCGCGCGTTCACCGAGCCAGTCTTCTGGCCCGCTCTGGTCGCGAGTTTCCGCCCATTGCCGTCGGTGGCCCTCTCGGTTGCCCTGGTCGCACTGCTGCTCGGCAGTGTCGCGCTGGCTGTCGCAGCGCTGGTGGGCCGCCGGGCGCTGGCGACCACCGGAATTCTTGCGCTGTGGCTGCTGACCCATCTGTTCGTATCCATGGTGGCTGGGCGGCAGAATGAGCAGCTTCGGCCCCTGGTCTTCGTCTCGCCGCTGACGGTGGCTCATGGCATCAGCACCTGGGTGTTGGCACCCGAGGAGTTCGTGCCGGTCGAGCCGAGTGCGCAGTTGGGCGTCCCGGAGGGCCTGCCGACAGCGCCGGTCCCACCCCCGGTGGCGACCACGGCCGACAGCAGCATCGGTCAGGCTCCTGCGACCACAGAGGCGTCGCGCCGCATGCGCAGGCGGCAGACCTTCTGGGTGCGGGTCGGTTGGCCAGGCTGGGTCTACCTCGCCGGTGCATCGGTGCTGTTCCTGGGCTGTCTCATCACCCTCGATGTCCGGATCCGGCGGGTGGAGATATGACTCTGGCGCTCGATCAGGTGTCGAAGTGGTATGGCAATGTGGTGGCCGTCAACGGTGTCTCCTGTACCATCGGGCCGGGTGTGACCGGTCTGTTGGGGCCCAACGGGGCCGGGAAGACCACGCTGCTGCACCTGGTGGTGGGCCTGCTGCGTCCCTCCTCCGGACGGATCACGCTGCACGGAGAGCCGGTCTGGCAGCATCCGCCGGTCTACCGTCATCTGGGCTTCGTCGCGGAGAGCGAGGCGGTGCAGACCTTTCTGACCGGGGCGGAATTGGTGCGGCTGCGCGCCGAACTGATGGGCCTGCCGGAGCCCGGCGCGGCCACCGATCGCGCGCTGGCCATGGTCGATCTCACCACGGTGGCGCATCGTCCGCTCGGGACCTACTCCAAGGGCATGCGGCAGCGGGCACGGATTGCTGCGGCGCTGGTGCATGAGCCGACAGTGCTGGTGCTCGACGAGCCCTTCAACGGCATGGACCCCAAGCAGCGGGTCGAGATGATGCGCATGCTGACCGCCCTCGGCCAGCAGGGTCACGCTATTCTGGTCTCGTCCCACATCCTGGAAGAAGTCGACCGGCTGGCGGACACCGTGCTGGTGCTGGTTGGCGGGCGACTGGCGGCATCCGGCAGTCCACGGACCATCCGGCAATTGATGACCGATCGGCCGCATACCTTCCTGGTCCGGAGCAGCGACGATCGTCGCCTGGCGGCCGCGCTCATCCGTGAGCCGACCACCACCAGCGTCGAATGTCTGGTTGACGGCCTCCAGATCCGCACCGCCGATCTGGGCAGCTTCAGTCGCCGTCTGCCCAGCGTGGCGCGCGCCGAGGCGATCACGCTGCATGAGCTGACGCCGAGCGATGAATCGCTGGAGCACATCTTCGCCTATCTCATGAGTGGGACCTGACATGGCTGCGACCGGGGCACTGATCCGGCTCACCCTGCAGCAGGCCCTGCTGCCACGCAAACTGCTGGTGCTGGCTCTGCTCGCCCTGCCAGTGGTGACGGGGCTGCTGCTGCGACTGACCTGGGATCCGGAAGAGGCGCCCATCACCGGGGTGGCCGGGATCATTGCCCAGATCGTCCTCGGGGGTGTGGTGCCGATGCTGTCCCTGCTCGCCGCCCACGGCGACCTCGGCAGCGACATCAGCGACGGCACCATTGTCACCCTGCTCACCACGCCGGTCTCGCGGCTGCGGATCGTGCTGGTCAAGATGTTCACGCTGGGTCTGACCATCGGAGTGCTGCTCGGGCTGTCGACGCTGGCGGCGGGTGTCATCGTGGTCGGTGGTCTCGATCCCACCGGGCTGGTGGTCGCGCTGGCCGTGGCGGCGACCGTCGGAGGATTTCTGTACACCCAGCTCTTTCTCGGGCTGACGCTGCTGACCCGACGCGACCTGATGATCGGCCTGCTCTACATCATGATCTGGGAAGGGGCCATGGCCGATCTCTTCAGCGGCCTCAGCACCTTCAGCATCCGACAGTATCTCAACAGCGTGACGGTGGCACTCAGCACGGTGGATGCGGAGGTGTTCTCCGCCAAGCTGCCCATCGGGACCGCGCTGTGGATGGCCTCGGGGGTCGCCCTGACGATTCTGGCGCTCTGGGTGTTCCGCCTCCGCGGCTTCCAAGTCGACCGGGCGACCTGATCCCTGCCATGGCGGGAGCGGAATCGCCCGGGCGCCAGTACTTTCCGGGGATGACAGATCTCCCCGTCCCCCAGTCCGATGGCAGCGCGTTGACCCCTGCCATCGCCGAGCTGGCCCGAACCCTGGCGGACACCTTCGCCGAGGGCTGGACCCGGCAGCGTCCCGACCAGATGCTCAGCGTGTTTGCGGAGGATGCCGTCTTCCTGGAGACCCCCTTCTCCGAGCCGCTCACCGGGCTCCCGGCCCTGCGGCAGTGGGCCAGCGATATCCCCTACCAGCAGTCGGAGACGACGTTCCAGGTTGGCGAGGTGCACCTGGTTGGCCCGTGGTTCGCGACCGAGTTCACCCTGACCTTCCGGCGCCGCAAGACGGGCGAGTGGGTCGATGCACGGGGGGCGCTGTTCGCCGAGACCGACGGGACGCTGATCACCGAGCTGCGGATGTACTGGCACCGCTGGGTTGGGGGTCAGGAGACCGCCCTGCCCTGAGGCGCTGTCGCCCTGGCAGGCAGAGTGTCCAGGGGGGTGGACACCTGTGATCCGGCCCGGCCCGCCACCACGGGGGATGCGGGTGGCACGGATCTGGAACTTGGTAGGGCGGTGAGCTGTATTTCTGTTGTCGAGGGAGGGTACCATGGGACTGCTGACTGCCACATTGCTCGCACTGACTGCACCGGGGGCCATGCCGGTTCCGGCGCCGTCCGATGCCCAGGTCCGTCTGACCCTCAACCGGGATGCCTACGGCCCCGGTGATCCGGTCCGGGCCCAGGTCGAGGTGTCCGACGACGGCTACCTGATCGTCTTCCGGGTCGATGGCGACGGTCGGGTCCGGGTGGTCTTCCCGATGGATCCCGATCTTGATGCCTTCGTCCGCGGCGGCCGCCGCTACGAGCTGCGCGGGCGCAACGCCTCGGCCACCTTCTCGGCCGATGACCTCGGTGGGGCCGGGGTGGTGTTCGCCGCCCTCTCCCGCGACCCGCTCCGCTTCGGTCAGTTTGCCGTCGGCGACCACTGGGACTACGAGACGCTGCATCTCGGCGAACTCGCCGACGATCCGGAAGCCGCACTGCATCGGCTGGTCCGACTCATGTCGGGCAATGGCCGCTACGACTACGACGTGCGCGGCTACCGGGTCCATGCGCCGCCGACGGTGGTGCAGCATGAGTACCGGTATCCGCTGGTGCTCCGGGTGAACCAGCCGCTGGGCTGCTTCGGCTGCGGCGGCTGGGCGCGCCCGACCATCGGGTTGCGGATCGCCGTGGACCCGTGGGACACCTGGTATGACTCCTGGTACGACTACCGGCCCCATATCGCGATGTACGATCATCCGTCGTGGTACGACTACTACTGGTACAACGCCGGCTGGGGCGACCCCTACTGGCGGTATGCCGGTGCGCCGTCGGCCCGGATCTACTACCCCGGGCAGTACGCGCCCTACACCACGGTGAACAACTGGTACCGCCCGCGTCCCGACCCGAACCCGCGGGTCAACGAGCGGGCCCGCCCGCGGTCGCCGGTGGCAGTGCCGGTCGGCTTCATCAGCAGTGGGGCCGCCGACGCCCGTCCGACTCGCGAGCCGCTGGCAGGGACTGCCCGTCCCACCACGCCGCAACCCGATCGGGCCCGGCCGCGCGCCACGCCACCCTCGTCGTCTACCGGCAGTGTGCAGCCGCCACCGACGCAGCAGCAGCCGCCGGTCCGGGCCGGCAGCAGCGGTAGCACCCAGCAGCAGGGCCGGGGGCAGCAGACCACTGGGCAGACCGGGAGCCAGCAGGGCAGCACCGCCACGCCGCCACCGACGCGAGCCCGTCCACCGGTGGGCGGCGGCCAGACCCAGCAGGGCCAGCAGGGCGGTGGCCAGGGTGGTCAGGGTGGCGGAACCCGGGCTGTCGTGACGACGCCTCCTCCCGCCACGTCAGGGACCCGGCCGGTCTTCCGTGATCCGCCGCCGACGCCGGTCAGGCAGGTGCGCGACACCGTTCAACGCCCTCCGGTGACTTCTCGGCCGGTATACCGCGAGCCGGCTCGGCCGACCACGCCGCCGACGCAGACGGGCCGTACTGCGGACACCCGTGAGCCGCCACGATCGACCACGCCTCCTCCGGCGACTCAGCCCCCGCCGCGTACCCGTGAGCCGGTTCGGGACGCCACCCCGCCAAGGACTGAGGCCCGGCCGCCGGCCCGCAGCACGCCGCCACCGCCGCCTCCGCCGCCGTCACGGCCGACCAGTACGGTGCGGAGTTCGCCACCTCCGCCGCCACCACCACCCCCGCCGACCAGCAGCGGTGGCGGTCAGAGCCGGGCCCGCCCACCGGTGGGCGGCGGATTCTGAGCCCAAACGACGAGACCCCCCGGACGCTGCGGCGCCCGGGGGGTCTCTCCTTCAGGGGATATCAGCCCTGCTGGCGCACGTAGTCCAATCCCCACTCCATCAGTTCGGCGCTGCGCAGCCCTGCCCGCATGGCCGCTTCGACGGCCTCCGGCTCGCTCAGGCCGTGGTCGAGCATCAGGTGTGGCAGCAGCGCGCCCCCCACACGATTCGCCGAGGCGCAGTGGAGGATGACCGGCTCGTTGGCATGCTCGCGCAGGGCGCCCAGGATCTGGTCCAGCATCTCGGTGGTCAGGGCCCCGGGGACGACAGGGATGTTCCGATAGGTCATGCCGAGCGCGGCGACTTCGGCGGCTTCGTCGAAGGGGCGAGCTTCCATCGGGTCGCGCAGGTCGATGACGACGCGCGCACCGGCGTCACGGGCGGCGGTAAGATCCTCGAGTGCGGGCTGCCCGCAGGTGGTGATCCCCGGCAGGGGCTGCCCGACATTGGGGGCGTTGCGGATGGCGTCCTGAACTGACACGACTGTCTCCCGGCAAGGTGAAGCGGCAATATAGGCGGAACGTCCCCGGGGGCTGGTAGATTCCTGCGATGTCAGTGTTTCAGATTGCCCTCAGTCAGTTCCGGCCCGTCAAAGGCCAACCGACGGCCACCCTCGACCGGATCGAGGGGCTGTTCACCACCTGCGCCGCGGACCTGGTGCCGCCCGACCTGCTGCTCCTCCCCGAGGCCTCGCTGTCGGGCTACCTGCTTGAAGGGGGCGTGCTGGAGCGGTCCTGGACCGCCACCGCGCTGGCCGAGACCCTGGCGGCGCGCCACGCGCGAGTCGGCGGCCCTCCCCTGGACCTCGCCATCGGTTTCTACGAGCTGCACGAAGGCCGCTGCTGGAACGCCGCCATGTGGCTCGCCCTAGGGGGCGATGATCCGGGCATCCGGCATATCCACCGCAAGGTGTTCCTGCCGACCTACGGGCTGTTCGACGAGGGACGCTTTCTTGATGCCGGGCGCAGTGTCCAGGCCTTCGATACCCGGCTCGGTCGGGTGGCCATGCTCATCTGCGAAGACGTCTGGCACGGCCTGCCGCCCACCATCGCCGCACTCGATGGCGCCGAACTGATCGTGGTGCTGGCTGCGGGGCCGGGTCGGGGGATCGCCCCGTCTGCACTGCCGGGTCGGCCGACCACGCAGGAGCGCTGGGAGCATCTGGCCTGCGCTGTCGCGGTCGAGCACGGCGTCCACGTGGCGGTGGCGCAACTCACCGGGTTTGAGGGCGGGAAGGGCTTTCCCGGCGGCGCACTCCTGGTCGGTCCCGACGGCGCGATCCTGGCCCGCGGCGAGCCCTTTGTCGAGGGGCTCACCCGTGGCGTGATCGATACGGCCGAGGTGGCCCGCGTCCGCGCGGCAACGCCGCTGCTGGGCGACCTGCAAGCCCAGCTTCCCTGGCTGCTCGACTCACTCCAGGGCACCCGAGGGGTCACCGGCGACGCAGGCGGAACCGCCGCGACGCTGCCCGCCATCCCACGGGACGATCCGCCCCCGGCACGCGCCCTCCCCAGCCTGGTCATTGATCCGGCGCTCACCCGGCAGTGGCTGGTCGCCTTCCTCCGCGCCGAGTTCGCCAATCGGGGCTTTGCCCGCGCGGTACTCGGGCTGTCCGGCGGACTCGACAGCGCGGTGGTTGCGGCGCTGGCCGTCGAAGCCTTCGGGGCCGAGTCCGTGACGGCGGTCCGCCTGCCGCACCGGCAGTCTTCGCCCGAATCACTGGCCCATGCCCGTCTGGTAACGGAATGGCTCGGCGTGCCGGAGCGCACGCTGGACATCTCGGCGGCCGTGGACGGCTACCTGAGTGCCCTCGGCGAATCAGTCGATGCGGCCCGACTCGGCAATGTGATGGCGCGCGTCCGGATGACCGCGCTCTTCGATCTGTCCGCCGGGCTCAATGCGCTGCCGCTGGGCACCGGCAACAAGAGTGAACGCCTCCTGGGCTACTTCACCTGGCATGGCGACGATGCGCCGCCGATCAATCCGCTGGGCGATCTCTACAAGACCCAGGTCGTGGCGCTGGCCCGCCACCTCGGTGTGCCAGACGCGATCATCGACAAGCCGCCCAGCGCCGATCTGATCGTCGGCCAGACCGATGAGGGCGATTTCGGTATCAGCTACCGGCGCGCCGATCCGGTGCTCGAGCTGCTGCTGCGTGGTCATCGCGATGCGGCTGTGCTGGCGCATGGCGTCACGCCCGAGGAACTGACCCTGGTCCGCCGTCGGCTGGACCGCACCCACTGGAAGCGGCAACTGCCGACTGTCGCGGTGCTCAGCGACACGGCGATCGGTGCCTTCTACCTTCGTCCCGTCGACTACTGAGATCCCATGCCCCATCAGCCTGAATCCCGTCCGATGGCCTACTCCCGTGGCGAGATCTCCACGCTCGTGATGCCGCACATGTCCAATGTGCTCGGGGATCTGTTCGGTGGCACGCTCATGTCGATGGTCGATCAGGCCGCCGCCATCGCTGCGATCCGGCACGCCGGCGGCCCCGCCGTCACCGCGTCGATCCACCGGGTCGATTTCCGCGAGCGGATTCCCATTGGTTCGCTGGTGACCTGCCGCGCCACCGTGGACTACGTCGGCCGCTCGTCGATGGACATCACCGTGGAAGTGTTCGCCGAGAAGCCCAGCACCGGTGAGGAGCGCCACACCCATACGGCGCGCATCGTGTTCGTGGCAATCGACGACTACGGCAGGCCCCGGTTGGTGCCCCGACTCGAAGCTGCCACCGACGAGGAACGGGAGCGCTACGCCCGCGCCGAGCGGTATCGCGCCGAGAGCGGCGCGGCCTGATGCGCCGCGTGGCGGTCATCTGCGGTGGTGGCGGGGCCAAGGCTGCCGCGCATCTTGGCGCCGCCCGCGCCCTGCGCGAGGTGGGCATCGAGCCGGTCCACTGGATCGGGACATCGATGGGTGCCGTCATTGCTCTGGCCCTGGCGGAGGGGCAGGAGCCCGCCGATGCGCTGCGGCGCTTTGCGGCGTTCCAGCCAGCCGACCTGTTGGTGCGCGACACGCTCCAGATCCTCAAGGGGATCCGCGGGCGCGCCATTCTCAAGGGCCAACCCTTCCGCGCCGCACTCGAACAGATGGTGACCTCGCGTGACTTCGCCGCGCTGTCGACACCCTGCACCGTCACTGCAGTTGCCATGGCCACCGGGCGCGAGACGGCCTTCGGGACCGGCGGCATGATGGCTCCTGTGCTCGATGCCCTGGCAGCATCCTGTGCGCTGCCGCCGTACCTGCCATCGATCACCATCGACGGTCAGGAGTACTTCGACGGCGGGATCCGCGCGGCGGTGCCGCTCCGATTTGCCGAGGGGCTGGCGGTCGATGCGGTGATTGCCATCGACACCGGGCCGGGATTCGACGAAGTCGGTGAGAGCCTGCTGCCACCCCCGCCGCTGGTGGCTGGCAGCGACGCCGCCCTGGGCTGGGCCATGGCGGGCACCACGCAGCTCCTTCGCGAGCGCTGGGCCACCATACCCGACGCCCCGCCGCTGCTCTGGCTGCGGCCGGTCACCGATCGCGGTGCCACCTTCGCGATGTCGCGGATTCCCGCCTACGCCGAAGCCGGCTACCAGGTCATGCTGCAGGCGCTGGAGACGTCGGCGTGACCGGTTTCATGCGCTTCCTGCACTTCGCGGGGTTCGTGGCCTGGATCGGCGGCGGACTGGGCGTGATGGTGGCCGGTCTGGTGCAGCGCCGGCTGGACCGCTCGCTGTGGGGTGGCGTGGCCGATGTGCAGGCTGCGGTCTACCGCCTGCTCATCGGGCCCGGGTCGATGGCGACCCTGGTGAGCGGGTTCGCGCTGTCGATGCAGCAGTACGGGCGCATGTCGTTCGACGTGAGCCCCTGGCTGGGCGTGATGCAGTTGACCGGCGTGCTGGGCGCGCTGGTCACCCTGCTCGGGGCCATGCCGGCTGCGGCCCGCATCGCCCGCCTGGAACCGGTGGGGCCCACGGCGCAGGCCTTCGAGCAGGCGCGTCGACGATTGGTGCGCCACGGAACCATCGGCGGCGTGCTGTCGTTTGTGGCACTGGTGGCCGGTGCCCTCTACCGGGGCGGCTGATATTCGTCCCGCCGGGGTGAGGTCAGGTTTTGGCTGGGCGCGGGGCGCCCGTCCGGCAGGCGGCCCGCACGGGGCACTGGTCGCAGTGGGCCACCCGGGCGGTGCAGATCAGCGCGCCGAGTTCCATCAGCGCCTGATTGGTCGCCCAGGCCGCGTGGCCCCGGCGGGGCAGCAGGGCGCGGGCAGTTGTTTCGAGACGCCGCGCCCCGGCCGCGCCGGAACGCAGTCTGGGGTGAAACGCCCGGCGCAGCACCCGGGCAACATTGGTGTCGATGGCCGGCTCGGCATCCTCCCAGGCGAAGGAGGCTACCGCACCGGCGGTGTAGTGGCCCACGCCGGGCAGGGCTCGGAGCGCCGGGACACTGCGTGGCAGTTCGCCACCGTGGTGCGTCACCACTTCGCGGGCCAGGGCCTGCAGGTTGGCGGCCCGACGGTAGTAGCCGAGGCCGTCCCAGGCTTCACGCACGCGCGCCGGGGGAGCATCGGCCAGTGCCTGGAGCGAGGGGAAGTCTGCCAGGAAGCGGTGCCAGTATCCTTCGACCCGGGCCACCTGCGTCTGCTGCAGCATCACCTCGGAGACCAGGATCGGGTACGGGTCGCGGGTCCGACGCCAGGGCAGGTCACGACCATGTTGACGGAACCAGCGCAGCAGGCGCTGGCGGAAGCGACGTCGCCGTTCGGCGTCCGGGA
>CAYQXR010000033.1:0-30598 GCA_964421625.1 uncultured Gemmatimonadaceae bacterium
CTGCGGCCGGGGAGCATCGCCGACGCCAACGACGAGGCCCAGTTCGCCGAGTTGAAGACCCAGGGGGAGCTGAACACCATCGCCTGGGAGCACGAAGTCCAGGTGATGAACGAAGGCCCGGGCCACGTTCCCATGCACCTCATCAAGGAGAACATGGAGAAGCAGCTCGCCTGGTGCGGTGAGGCGCCGTTCTACACCCTGGGGCCGCTCACCACCGACGTGGCGCCGGGATACGATCACATCACCTCGGCGATCGGTGCGGCGATGATCGGGTGGTACGGCACGGCCATGCTCTGCTATGTCACGCCCAAGGAGCACCTGGGCCTGCCCAACCGTGACGACGTGAAGGCCGGTGTCATCACCTACCGGATCGCGGCGCATGCGGCGGATCTGGCCAAGGGGCATCCGCGGGCCCAGGTGCGCGATGACGCGCTCTCCAAAGCCCGCTTCGAGTTCCGCTGGCGGGATCAGTTTGCGCTGGCGCTCGACCCGGTCACCGCCCAGGCCTATCACGACGAGACCCTGCCGGCGGAGGGCGCCAAGATCGCCCACTTCTGCAGCATGTGCGGACCGAAGTTCTGCTCGATGCGGATCTCGCAGGAGATCCGCGCCGCCGCCACGGCCGCAGAGAGCCCGCAGGCCGATGAGGTGGCCGATGGCATGGCGGCCAAGGCCAGGGAATTCCGGGCCGGCGGGAGTGTGATCTACTCCTGAGCGGGCGAGGGTTGGCACCGCTGGCTGATCCTCCTACCTTGTAGGGGTCGGTCGGGCTCGCCCGGCGCAAATCATTCATGACAGGAGCATCCATGCCAGCATCCTTTGCGGGACGCACGGGATGACCGATCAACAGCCCCCTCGTCCGATGTTGCCGCATGAGCAGCGGGTGGCTGATGCGCGGGCCCTCCGGGCCACGCGGGCGGCACTCTGGGCCTCCCTGGTCGAGTCGGGCGCGACGTTGACCGAGATCGGCAAGGAGGTGGGTGTCTCCCGCGAGCGGGTGCGTCAGATTCTCGCCGTCGAAGGATATCCGACCGTAAGCTCCCAGCGGAAGGTGGACCCGGGCGACCCCCTGGTCGTGCTGCGGGCGCTGCGCGATCCGTCCTGCGGCAGCCTGTCGGATCTCAGTCGATTGTCCGGCTACAAGGCCTCGCGCGCCAAGCAGATGCTGCAAATGCTCGACCGATGGGACAGCGCCCAACGGCTCTGGCAGATGCGGTGGCGTGCCTCCCAGCATGAGCACCATCTGGCCTGGCGCGACTACATCATCCGCAAACTCCAGGAGCGGCACCAGGTCACCGGCCGCTCGCCCAAAATGGAGGATGCCCTGGATGGCACCCTCCCCTTCGGCCACACCATGGCCTATCGGCACTTCGGGTCCTGGAACGCCGCGCTGACCGCCGCGGGACTCCCCATCAACCGGCGTGGCTACTCCTCGAAGCGCCGCCGCTGACCCGCCTCAGAAACTGAGGCGGGTCGTGATCGATGACAGGGTGAAGTGCTGGGCGGTGCCAGTCGGCGTGAAGTGCCCGGCGCCGAAGATGCCGTCCGTCGCCGCGCCGGAGACGGTGCCGCCGGTATACAGCCGGTAACTGCTCCCTCGCTGGAGGCCGGGTGCCGAGAGCACCAGGGACTGGAACGCCTTGGACGGTGCAAAATCGACCAGCGCAGTGCCGTCGGCCGTGGCCAGGTGCAGAATCGTCCCCGCGGCCGGGCGGCTCCCGAAGGTGATCAGCACCGAGCCCTGGCTGCTCACGGTGCCCGGCGCCTGCGCCATCCCGGCGCTGCCTGCTGCGGCCAGCACGCCTCCGCTGATGGTGAAGGTGCCGTCGTAGTCGATGGCCGCGTTGTTGTTGGCCGTCGGTCCGTGCACGAAGGCACAGCCGCCCGTCATCACGATCGCTCCGTTGGCATCGAGCCCATCGCCGGAGGCGTACACCACCAGACGTCCGCCAGTGATACGCAGGGCGTAGTTCCCCGGCGAGGTACCCGGTGCGGCATCGCCGTTGCCGGCCACGTTCACACCGTCGTCGCTCGACACCACGCGGATGCTGCCACCATTGATGGTCAGGTCCGCGGTGCCGGACTCGAGGCCCTCGTAACTCCGGGTAATGTCGACGCTGCCGCCGTTGATGGTGAGCGCCTCGTCGGCGTGGATACCGTCGTCGGCCGTGGCAATGCTGATTGCGCCACCGTTGATCACCACGTCGGTGTTCGAGTGGATGCCGTCATCGGCCGCGTCGATCCGGAAAGTGCCCTCGTCAATGACCAGCGTGCGCGCAGCCTTGAGGCCCTTCGCCGACACATCCTCCGGCGCGGGCACACCGCTGCCGTTCCGCGTCTTGATGGTGTAGTCCCCGCCGGTCAGCAGCAGATCCGACTCCGCCTGCATGCCATCGTTGGCGGCGGTCAGCGTCCCCGATCCGCCAGCGATGAGGATGTAGCCGCGATTGGTGGTGCTCTCACGGTCGCCCTTGAAGGCGTCGCTGCCCGCGAGGACGGTGAACTGACCGCCCCGGATCACCAGGTAGTCCTTGCCCCGGATGCCGTCGTCAACCGACGTGACGGTGAACTGCCCGCTGCGGACCACCAGGCCGCCCTTGCTGTTGATGCCGTGCTTGAAGCGCGCCGTCACGGTCAGCGCGCCCTCGCCACCGATCGACATGTTGCCCTTGCTGTACAGCGCGGCATTCTGGTCGGCGCCGCTCGGGTAGGTGGTGCCGTCCTGCAGGGTGTTGGTGGAGCCGGCCGCGAGAATCACCACGGCGCGACCGGCGTTGGCGAACACGATCGGGGCGTCGGTACTGCTGGTGATGGTCACGCCGTCGAGTACCAGACGGGTGGCCCCGGCATCGCTGGTGTTCACCACGATCTGGCCGTCGGTGAGCGTGCCGCGCAGCAGATAGGTGCCAGCAGCCGTGATGGTCGCCACGCGCCCGTTGATGCTGACCGCCGCGCTGCCGCCTGCCGTGATGCCCGTGCCCGAGAGGGTGATCAGCGTGGCCGAGGCGGCGTCCCACTGGTAGTCGGTGGTGACTTCGTGGTCGACGAGGAGGCTGCTGAGGGCTGAAGCGGCCGTGAAGGCGGTGACCGGTCCGGCGTCTTCTCGGCAGGCCAGCCCTGCCACCGCGAAGGGGCCGTCGCCGTCAGGGTCGGGAAGTGTCCCGCCGTCGCCGCCACAGGCGGCCAGCCAGGGGAGCATGGCGCCGACCAGTGCCAGTCGGCGAAGTTCCGGAAACGCTGGTGTGCCCGACATCTGCCCCTCCCCCTTGGCCCATGCCGGGCCGAATCATCGCCGCGGTATCATCCAGTCACCATCGGGAGGTACAAGGGGCAGTGTCGGTGTGTTGGGCGCCTCAGCGCATGGTTCAGTCGAGCAGGTCGGCCGGCACCTTGCCGCCGTTCTCCGCCAGCTTGCGGAGCACCTGCTTGTGCAGCCACATGTTCATGGTGGCCGTGTCCTTCTGGTCACCGGTGTACCCCAGCTCGGTGGCCAGCTCGCGCCGCTCGGCCAGCGAGGACTCCATGCCGAGGAGCTTCATCAGGTCCACGATGGAGGTGCGCCAGTTGAGCTTCTGCGGGTTGGCGGCGGCCATCCCGGTGAGCAGTGCCTCGATATCGACCTCGGGGATCGCAATCTCCGGGATCGGGACGACCTCGATCGGGGCCGTAGTCGGGATGGTCGGGGTTGGGGCTGCAGCCTTCTTGCCGAAGATGGCGTCGCGGATCTTGCCGAAAATGCTCATGCGTTCCTCCTGGATGTGACCTGCCGGGTGACTCAATGTGCCGGGAGACGTGGCAGCAGGCGTCGGGGCACACGCTCTAACCTATCACCCCCGGCGCGATCGCCCTCCCCCGATCCCATTCCAGAGCGGCCGATGGTCCGGGGTCCGGCCGTCGTCGTGCGCTCCAGGTATCCTTCGTGGGCCGCCCGGGGCGCCCGGTCTCGGCAGGGCGGATGCCGATGCTCCGACCGGCCTCGCCCGCAGGCCTGACACCAAGCGAAAGGACACACCATGCTGGGAGCCATTGCCGGTGACATGATCGGGTCGCACCATGAGTACATCCGTACCAAACGGACGGACTTCCCACTCTGGTCCGTACTTTCCAACTTTACCGACGACTCCATTCTGACCATTGCCACCGCTGAAGCGCTGCTCCATGGTGAGGACTTCGGGACCGCCTATCACCGGTGGGGTCGACGCTACCCGGATCCGGTGGGAGCCTATGGCGGCATGTTCAAGCGCTGGCTGGCCAGTGACCAACCCGCGCCCTACAACAGCTTTGGCAATGGTTCGGCGATGCGGGTGAGCCCAGTGGCCTGGTGGGGCAAGGATGAGGCGGAGGTGCTGGCGCTGGCCGAGGCCACGGCGATGCCGACCCACAATCACCCCCGCGGAATCATCGGCGCGCAGGCCACAGCGCTGGCCATCTGGCTGGCCCGGCAGGGCGCATCCCGCGAGGTCATCCGGCAGCGGGTGGCGGACTTGTCCGGATACGACATGGACCGCACCGCCGAGAGCATCCGACCCGACTATGAGTTCGATGTGACCTGCGACGGCTCTGTGCCTGAGGCCATCATCTGTGCGCTGGACAGCACCGACTGGGAGCATGCCGTGCGTCTCGCCATCTCGCTCGGTGGGGATGCCGACACCCAGGCAGCCATTGCGGGCGGGATTGCCGAGGCGATGTACGGCGGCCTGTCGGCTGTGGTGCAGCGCACCGTGCTGGAACGGTTGCCCGACGAGATGCTGGAGGTGGTGCGAGCCTGGCAGGCCGTGTCGCGTTGAGGTGGGCGGCGATCGGAGCGTGAGGGCGCAGGTTCAGGCTGGCATGACTCCGATGGGGTTCATGCTCCGATCTCCTCCACGGGTCACGGGATCCCGGTGACCAGCACCGGCGACACCTGGTCGGTGGTGTTGCCGATGCCGATCTGGCCGTCCTGGTTCCAGCCCCAGCAGTAGAGTTGGTTGGTGGTAGTCCGGCCGCAGGTGTGCCCATACCCTGCGCTGATCTCGGTGAAGAGGTGTCCGCCGGTCACCGCACCGGGTGCGTACCGGTCTGTCGTCGTGCCGGTTCCCAGCCAGCCGTTGCTGTTGGCTCCCCAGCACCAGGCCGCATTGGCAGTGGTGCGCGCGCAGGTGGTAATCGCCCCCGCAGTCACCTGCACGAACTCCAGGCTGCCGGCCACCGGGGTCGGCACCGAGCGATTGCCCGTCGTGCCGTGCCCGAGTTGACCAAAGCTGTTCTGCCCCCAGCAGTAGAGCGCGTTGGCCACCGTGATGGCGCAGGTGAAATTGCTGCCGCCGCTCACCGTCACGAACTGCATGCCCCCTGACACCAGCGTCGGCGTGAACCGGTTGGTGGTGGTCCCATCGCCGAGGGCACCGGCGAAGTTGTAACCCCAGCAATACAGAGCGTGAGCGGCCGTGAGGGCACAGGTGTGATTGCCTCCTGCGCTCACAGCCACGAACTGCAGGCCGCCGGATACCAGCGTCGGGGTGGCTCGGTTGGTCGTGGTGCCGTCGCCGAGCGCGCCGCTGATGTTGTATCCCCAGCAGTAGAGGGCGTTGGCCGTGGTGCGACCACAGATGTGGCTGCCGCCCGCCGACAGTTCCACGAATTGGTGACCGCCCGCGACCATCGCTGGTGACGTATGCGTGACGCCAAGCGCCCCGTTGCCGAGCTGACCACCGGAGTTGTCGCCCCAGCACCAGGCGATGTTCGCCGCCGTCAGGCCGCAGGTGAAATTGGCGGCACTGCTGATGGCGGTGAACTGGTGTCCGCCAATCACCAGGGTGGGGGAGGTCCGCACCTCCCCGAGTGCCCCGACGCCAAGCTGGGCGTATTCGTTCCGGCCCCAGCACCAGGCGATGTTGGCCACTGTGCGGGCGCAGGTGTGATTGTGTCCGACGCTCAGGAACGCGGTTGTGGTGGCCACTGGCGCCGTCACCGTGACGCTGGCGGTGCCCTGAATGGTCTCGCTGGTGGCGGTGATGGTGACGGGTCCGCCCGCCGCGACACCGGTCACCACGCCACTGGCGGAGACGGTGGCCACACTGGTATTGGAGCTGCCCCAGGTGATGGTGCGGCCGGTGAGCGTGTTGCCCGCGGCGTCCTTGAGCGTGGCGGTGAGCGGCGTGGTGGCGCTGACGGCGATGGAGGAGGTTGCGGGTGTGACCGTCACGCTGGCCACTGGTACCGGCGTGACGGTGATCTGCGCGTTGGCACTCTGTCCCTCACTGGTGGCGGTGATGGTGACGGGCCCGCCGACGGCGACACCCGTGACCACGCCGCTGGTCGAGACCGTGGCCACACTGCTGTTGGAACTGCTCCAGGCCACCGTCCGGCCGGTGAGCGTGTTGCCGGCCGCGTCCTTCAGCGTGGGGGTGAGCGCGAGGGTGGATCCCACCATGACCGATCCCGTGCTCACCGACAGGGTCACCGTGGCAACAGGGGCGGGGGCCGGGGTCGTGACGGTGATCTGCGCCGTGCCACTCCTCCCCTCGCTGGTGGCCGTGATGGTGACCGGTCCGCCGGGGGCCACACCCGTGACCACGCCGCTGCCCGAGACCGTGGCCACCGCTGCATTGCCGGTGCTCCAGGCAATGGTGCGCCCGGTGAGCGTGTTGCCCGCGCCGTCCCGCGTCGTGGCCGAGAGGGTGGTCGTGCCGCCGACGGTAATGGACGCCGTCCCAGGTGTCACGGCAACCGTTATCACAGCCGGCGGCGGTGGCGGGGGCGGCGGGGGTGGTGTCTGGTTGGTCGGACTGGAGGAGCAGGCGACCAGGATGAGCCAGACGGGCAGGGTGCGGTGCATGGAACGCTCCGGGGAAAGGTGTCGATATCCTCACAGGCGCAGTTTCCGGACGGAATGGCTCATGGGTGGTATTCCATTCATGTGGTGAAGGACAATCATCCATGGCAGGAATAGCCCGACACTCCCCCCGCCTGGTCGCAGCCATCCTCGCCGCCCCGTGGTGGAAGGTCCTCTGATCGCGTATCCTTGAGCGCTGTGGGCTGCCGGGCATTCCCCGTCGAGCCCCGCTCACCTGAGAGTCGGGAGGCCGCATGCCGACGCATCATCGCCTGACACGGTCGGCGTTCCTGCTTGGGGCCCTGCTGCTGAGCGCCCCGTGGTGGCATCAGGCGGCCGCGCAGACACCGCGGCCTGTCGAACGGTATTGGCAAGTCTTCTACGACGCCCCCTTCGATGCCACCACCCGACTGCGCATTCGGGAGGCCTCCCTCTCGCGTGGTGGTCGCTGCTGCAGTTCGGTCCTCAACGTGGAGCTGATCGATCAGACCGATTCGACCAGACGCTGGCTGATCGACTCCATTGCGGAGCCCTTCGACTACGTGGTCGAGACGGCACGCATCGAGCCCGGCGTCATCGTTCTGCGGCGCTTCCAGCACTACGGCTTCGAGGCACCGGCTCTCAAGCTCTTCCTGGATTCCACCGGTCGGCGTCTGGTCCGGCGGATTGCCTTCGATGTCTCGGCGCCGGTCCGTTTTCCGGCCGACAGTATTGCCCGCCGCGTGCTGGGGGTCTCCACACAGGGTCTACGTGCCCTGCGGACCAATGGGATGCTGGGCGGTGGGAGGGTGGACTCACTGCCTCGGCCGGAACTCTTCACGCGCCATCCGCTGCCGCAATCGACCTGGGACGCGTTCGCCGTTGCTCGACCGGCGCGGGCGGCCAGCGGCTACCTCCGGGAATTCACCGACATCAGCGAGCAGGTCGGCGGCTGGTTTCCGGCGGACGACGGCGGCTACTGGTTCGGCAAATCGTTCTACGACGCCGAAGGGACCAGCGGTGTCGGGGCAATCGGGATGCTGGATCGCGTCGGGCGGTACACCCTCCTCGACATTCCCCAGGTGGTGCCATGGTCGGTGGATGTCCTGCTGGTCGAGCCGGACGTGCTCTGGGCCAGTCTGACCGGCCAGCCGGAAGGCGCCAACTATGCCGGGGGACTGCTCCAGTACGATCGCAGTACGGGTCGGAGCACGGTGCATCCCGTCTCCGAGGTCATCCGGCGCATCGTGCGGGTGGAGGATGCCCTGTTCCTGGACACCGCACAGGGACTGTTCGTGCTGCGGAACGGGCGGGTGACCTGGCACCACATGGAGCCGGACCGCACCGGGCGCATGGTGGTGGTGAGCGAGGAGCTGTGAGCCCGGCCCCGGGACGAGTCACGCAGGGTTCGCGGCCTCTGTCAGGTGTGTTCGCGGTTCCCTCCTGCCTCCCTTTCGCGTGTATTCGCGTGCATTCGCGGCTCCCTGGCCCCGGGGAGCCGCGAATGCACGCGGACGAATGCGAATGGGTAGTCGGGCCATCCAACGCCCGCGCCAGCCGTACTATACTTCCCGCATGACCATGACCTCGCGCATCATCGGCACTGGGCGGGCGGTACCGGATCAGGTTGTCACCAATGACGACCTCGCCGCTCGCATGGACACCAGCGACGAGTGGATCCGTCAGCGCACCGGGATCCGACAGCGGCACTGGATCCGGCCCGGGGAGTCCGGGACGGGGCTCGCCAAGCTGGCATCGGAACAGGCCATGGCCATGGCCGACATCGATATCGCCGAGGTCGACGCCATCGTCTACGCCACATCGTCGCCCGACCATTTCGCGCCGGGCAATGGCGTGTTTCTGCAACGGTTGCTCGGTGCCCGGACCATTCCGGCCATCGACATCCGGACCCAGTGTTCCGGCTTCGTCTACGGGCTCTCGATGGCCGATGCCTACATCCGGGCCGGGTTGTGGCGCACCGTGCTGGTGGTGGGCGCCGAGGTCCAGAGTACCGGCATGGACATCAGCGACCGCGGTCGCAACACCGCTGTGATCTTTGCCGACGGCGCCGGCGCGGCGGTGGTCCGGGCCGAGACGGACCCGGCCGGGTCGCGGATTCTTGCATGGGATCTGCACAGCGAAGGCGAGCACGCCGAGAAGCTGTGGGTCGATGCGCCGGGATCGATCTATCATCCGCGGAATCAGCCGGAGCATATCGCGACCAAGGGCTACCTCACCATGGACGGGAAGGAAGTGTTCCGTCATGCCACCACGCGGATGCCCGAATCGGTGCGTGCGGTGCTCGCCGAGGCGGGTGTCTCCGTCGAGGAGCTGACCCTGCTGATCCCGCACCAGGCCAACATGCGGATCGCCGAGGCGATGCAGAAGAATCTCGGCCTGCGCGACGACCAGGTCTACAACAACATCGAGCGCTACGGCAACACCACCTCGGCGACCATCCCGATTGCCCTCGATGAGTGCGTGCGGGAAGGCCGCCTGCAGCGCGGCGACCTGCTGGCCATCACCGCCTTCGGTTCCGGCTTCCTCTGGGGGAGTGCCCTGATCCGCTGGTAGCCTGAAACCGGGTCGGGCGGTGTTCCGTAGTGCAACAGACACTGGTCCTGGAGGGGTCATGTTGCAGTTCATCGGTGGGGTGATTGGTCTGGTGGTCACGGTGGTGGCCGCCACCTTCATGTTCGAGACGGCACGGCAGTTCGTCCGGCGCAAGCTCCGTTTCGTGGATGGGGTCTACAACCCGCTGGTTCCGTGGGCGGCTGCGGGCGCGGCGCTGCTGATCGCCACGCCGGTGGTGTGGCTGCTGCCGGTGGTGGGTGCGGGCACGGGTATGGCGGTGGCCGCAGCGACCGGGCTGGGCACGGCCTCCGGCGTTCGGGCTCTGAAGCGGGGCGAGTGAGGAACGATTAGGTTGCCCGGATGACCATCACCTGCATGCGCTGCGGCCAGGAAGGGGAACGGCAGGCCTTCAAGCCGTTCCCTACCGATCTGGGCGAGCGGATCTACGAGACCATCTGCCGGGACTGCTGGGCCTCCTGGCTCAAGACCCAGCAGCAGCTCATCAACCACTACGCGCTGATTCCGCACCAGCCCAAGGCCAAGGCACTGCTGCTGCACAACATGCAGGAGTTCCTCTTCGGCGAGGGTGCCCCCGACCGGATCGCCTGACCGCTCGTGGTGTTGGGACTCAGCAGGAACCCGGTCTACCAGCGGATGCCGAGCCGCAGCCCCACGTCGATGGCCGGACCGTTCGGATAGAGGTCCTCGGTCATTGAGATCTGGAACTCGGGGCTGCCCTGCCAGGGGCGCAGCAGGGCCCCGAAATCGATCGTGAAATCCGGATGGTCCATGGTCTTGAGCCCGGTGTCGCGCCACGGGCCCTGATGGAACCAGACCGTACTGTACAGCGCCTGACGCTCGCCGACGCGGAGGCGGACCCCCGACATGGCCGCCAGGAAATTTTCCCGCTGGTAGCGCGCCAATTCGCCGGTGGCCGGGGTCCAGCCTGCTGAGAGGCCACCCTGGATCTGCCAGCGCCCGTGCTCGAACAGTGATGAAGTGACGGCGACGGCCGTGCCGATGCTCCCGCGCGACCACCCCGGTACTCCGGCAGTCGCAGTGGGCAGCGTCAGCGAGGCCACCACCTGCGACCGACCGATCCGCCACCCGGCACCCAGGCGCAGGTCTCCCACGAAGGTGCCCGGGCGGTCCCGGACCACAAACGTGTCCGGCAACTCGGCGTGCCAGTCGTAGCGGTTGATCGGCAGGCGGTCGCGCGCGGGCACGCGCAGGCCAGTGAGTCGGTGGAAGGTGTTGATGGTCTCGTCGAAGTGGCCGTCGTAGGCGCCGCGGATCGCGATATTGGCGAGCACGAACCGGGTGGGTGAGAGGTCTCGGATTACCCAGAGATCGGCGGTGAGCAGCTCCGCGTCGAGCACCAGCTCGCGGGTGCGGGTCGCCGAGAAATCGACCACGCTGGAGTAGTCGACCATGGTCCGCACCTGCCAGCCGCCCGTGGGGGCCATCAGGGGCTGCCCATAGAGGGCGCTGCGCGAGACGACCACCGGCGAGACCGGGGAGTGGATCGGCAGATCCTGGGCGGCGGCGACTCCGGCGCCGACGACGAGCAGCAGCAGCGACCATGGCATGGCAGACATGCCCCAATGTAGGGGAATCCTCCTCTGGAGCGTACATTCCTCTGATGCTGACCAGTCCCCGATTCCGCGCGCTCGCCCTCGGTGCCGTGGCGATTCTCGTGGCGCACCTGCTGGACGGGTGGGCCCACATCCAGTGGCACGCCGACGGCGTCTACGATCACGACCGCGGCCGGATGTTCCGGATCGTCGGCTATCTGCCACTCTGGATTCTGCTCGCCGTGGCCTGGTGGCTCCAGACCCGGCAGCGCCGACGCGCCATCCTCATCGGCCTGGTCCCCGCCCTTGGTGGGCTGCTGGCGGAGGTGCTCAAGATCCTGCTGCGCCGCGAACGGCCCAATCTGCACGACGGCGCCTATGTCTTCCGCGACTTCGCCGATCAGTTCTGGTCCACCAAGGCCATCGGACTGCCCTCGTCCCACGCGCTGGTGGCCTTCAGTGGCGCCTGGATGCTGACGCACATCTGGCCGCGTGCCTGGCCGATCTGGCTTCTGTTGGCGGGCGGGTGCGCCTTCACACGGGTGCAGGCGGGTGCCCACTTCCTGTCGGATGTGACCGTCGCGGCCGTGGCTGCCTATGTCATGGTGCAGTGGATCGTGGCGCGCTGGGATCGGGAGGACGTCCCCGCGTCAGCCGAGTGAGGCAGCCCCGATCCGGACGACATGCCATCCGGACCGGGACCATCGTGATCAGAACGAAATGCTGCCCAGCAGCATCAGCGCCTTGTTCTTCTCCGTCGCGAAGCTCTCCTTGGCGATGTTCGCAAGGCCCATCTCGTACCGCGCGCTGATGGTGAGCCGACCGAAGGTCACCCCGGCGCCGAAGGTCGCGCCGTAGTCGAGCTTCTCGTAGCTGCCCTCGGAGCCGTATTAGTCATCGCAGCTTTCGGAGTCCTCGTCATCGCCGACCGTGCACGAGAGCAGGAACGACACCGTCGGCCCGGCCGTGACGAAGGGCGTCGCCTGACCGCCGCCGCCCAGGGCGTAGCGGAACATCAGCGGCACCGAGACGTAGCTGAGCTTGGTGTAGTCGGTCCATTCCTTCACATTGGTGCCCTTCATGGCGTAGAGCACCTCGGGGGCAAAGCTCAGACCGCGGGCGGCAGTGTGACCAAGGCCCAGCCCGACGGCGAAGCCGTTGCGGGAGGCCAGATTGTTTGCCGACCCCTCGTCGTCCGTGTAGCTGACCGTGGCCGAGGTCATGCCACCGACGAGGGAGAGGCCGGACTGGGCCGCGAGAGGAGCGGTCGCCAGGGCGAGCGGGGCAAGGAACAACGCGGTACGACGCAGCATGATCACACTCCAGGAACGGGATCGCAGCGGCCGTGTCCCGCCGCCGGGCCGCGGAGAACCGACCTTCTGTCGGATCCCTGGGGCCGCATGAATGTTACAAAGAGGAACCAGGTTCGGCAATCGGTGGAACACCGGGGACATTGCTCTTGGTGGTTGACAGCGCGGCTGCCAGGGTTGGCGATATGTGGCGGAGCCCGTTATAATGCCACGCGTGATACGCTCCTTTGCCGACGCGGCGACCGAGGATCTCTTTAACGGCCGGAGCAGTCGCCGGGCGCGCCAAGCCTGTCCTGTCGGGCTTTGGCCGGTAGTCCGACGCAAATTGACGCAACTCAACCAGGTTCGGGACCTCCAGGAATTGAGCATCCCACCCGGCAATCGGCTGGAGCGGCTCAAGGGTGATCGGGCTGGGCAGCACAGCATTCGCATCAACGACCAGTACCGGGTCCGTTTCCGGTGGGAGGACGGATATGCCGACGAAGTCGAAGTCACCGATTATCACTAAGCGGACCCGGGGTGGAGCGCTGGTCCAGCGGCGCCTGCCCACCCATCTGCCACCGACGCATCCCGGCGAGATGCTGCGGGAAGAATTTCTGGTGCCATTGGGCATCACCCAGTCGGCCTTCGCCGCCCGGCTCGGGGTCTCGTTTCCTCGGCTCAACGAAGTCATCAACGGGAAGCGGGCGGTGACCACCGATACGGCGCTACGTCTGGCGCGAGTCCTCGGCATGAGTGCGGACTTCTGGCTTGGCTTGCAGCAGGATTGGGATGTGTGGCATGCCCTGCGGTCGAAGGACGCGGTGGAGATCGCTCACCTGCAACCGCTCCACCGCGCGAGCTGAGAGCACGCCAACACGTAGACGCAGCCAAACCGGGTGTCCACGTCCTCGGGGGCACTCGTCACCCACGTCAGGTCCTACTCCGGTTGGCTCGCTTCGCGGAGGAGCCGTGACCTCCGCACGCTCACAAACACCAGGCTGACCAGGAGCACCAGGCCAACGATCTGGACCGGTGAGACCCAGCGCCAGGACAGGGGGAGGAACATCCCGATCCCGATGACCAGGCGCAGCCACTGCTGGAGCCTGATCAGGTTGGCGATCGGGCGCGGTGTCGGCAGGGCGGGGGGTCGCAGCATCCCCCACAGCGTGGTGAACACCAGATACCCGCCGATGGCGTACCGGATCGCGAGACCCATGACAGGCATGTTACTTCACTCCATGCACTCGCGCGTCCGGACGACCTTCCGGGTACAGCGACAGGTCGAAGGCCACGAAGAGCATTTTCGAGAAGGGATAGAGAAGCAGCGGAGCGACGATCATCAGCAGGGGGGCCCCGAACTGGAGCAGGGTCCAGGGAATGTCCGGCGCGCTGCGGACCACCACCGTCCCCAATCCGATCATCAGAATGAACTCGGCGGTGACCAGGTTCAGCAGATTGGCGCCGACCGAATTGCTCACCACCAGCGAGACGCCGCAGTGCGGGCAGGCGGCGCGGATGGTGAACCAGGATTGAAGAACCCCCCGCTCGCCACAGTGGGGACAGCGGAGGCGGAGGGCTCGACCGATCATGGTGCGACGTCGTGACATGGCCCGAAGATAACCGCCTTATTCGGGCATCCTGGTGTAGACGCTGATGGCCTTCTGCTGCCGGTGCACGCTCAGCTTGATCTCCTCCCCGGTGCGGTAGCTGCGCAGGACCCGGAGCAGGTGCGCCGGAGAGGTCACCGACCGCCCATCGACGGCGGTGATCACATCGCCGGCCCGGAGACTCATGACATCGGGTGCGGCGTCTTCGAAGTCACGCTTCAGCAGACTGGCCGGCGGGATGGGTGAGGCCGGAGGAGTTTGCGCACCCATGGCTCCCGAGAGGCGTACCCGGACCTCCGACGGCACCACGCCTGCCCAGGTGGTCAGGGCCCCCGGCTGGTTGACGGCCAGCACCAGGACGCCCTCACGGGTCCCGAAGTAGGCCCCGAGTTCGGGGTTCAGCGCGGCCAGTTCGAGGCGGGAGAGCGCGTCGACCGAGGTGCTCATCACGGAGACCGGCACGGACCATTCTCCTTGTGGCACAATGCGTTGTGCGCCGGTGATGTTCTGCCCGAGTGCTTCACGGATGCCGACCAGCGACCGACCGTATGCCGCCGCCTGTTCAGCCGCCGCCTGTTCAACCGCCGCATGGTTCTGGCTCATGATGGAAGAAAGTTCCCTCACGTCCCGCATGGCCTGGCGGGTGTACATCGAGTCATACCGCCTGGCCATCACCCGGGTCGCGGAATCGAGTGCGCTGTGCTGCAGGGCGTCCTCGAACATGCGCTGCGACATGACGAAGCTGGAATCGAACCGCACCGTGGTCGTCGCCCGCGAGGTATCGACCACGGGCTTGACCTTGATCGTCCGCTCCTTGCCATCGCGGCGGATGCCGATCGAGGCGTCCTTGCCCGGGGTCAGGCGGGACAGGGTGCTGATCAGGTTGTCTTCGACCGAGGGGCGGGCCGTGGTGCTGTTTCCGACGGTCGGCGCGAGGACCGTGACCTTGTTCACGCTGGTGATGATGTCGCCAGCCTTGATGCCGGCTTTATCGGCCGGTCCCTTGGGCGTGACACTCTCGATCAGTGCTCCGTAGCGGCCATGGTCGCCCTGTGCCATCGAGATGGTCACACCAATCATGGCGCGGGAGTTGGTGACGGTTGTGGTCCGGGGCACCAGCCCGGGGGGCAGTTGCATCCCGTCGCGGGAGGTGGCGGTGCCGCGCGAGACGACCTGCGCCGCGAGCGGCGGAACGAGGACCAGCAGGCCCGTGAGAACCAGCAGAGAACGTGTGCGCATCGTGTCGAACTCCTTCAGAACTCGAGCAGAGTGGACTGTGTAGCATGGACGCGGACCAGCGCATCCATCAGATATTCGCGTTCGCGCCAGAGGCGGACTTCTTCGGCCACCCGCTCGCGTTCGGCCGCCGCCCGTCGGAACGGGACCAACATGCCGGTCGGCTCCGCCTCGGTGTGGCGGGTCAGCGCGGTCAGGGCCCGATCGACATCGGCCAGTCGGTCTTCCAGTTCCAGCACCACCAGGACGGTGCCGCCATCGAGCACCCGCTGGTGCGGGTGCAGTTCCTGGAGCTGGATCTCCAACACCGTGGTGGCCGTCTGGGCCTCGGCAATGGCCGCTGCCGCGTCCAGCGGTGGCGGAGCCAGTAGATGGCTGCCGACCACCCACAGGACCAGGGAGGCGGCCGCCGCCACGCCGAACTGTGTGATCCGCCGCAGGCGCTGCGCGTGGCGGGTCTGCTGCCAGGTGGCCCGCACCGCCGGGAACAGGTTCCGGGGCGGCGTCAGGCGGGGCAGCGCCCGCAGGTGGGCCGTCCGCTGGTGCAGGCGCTCCAGTTCGTGCTGGCAGGTGGTGCAGTCGGCCAGGTGCTGTTCTGCCGCGGCCCACTGCGGCTCGCTCCGATCGCCATCGCGACGTGCGACGAGCTGGGCCATGGTGAGGTGCGTCATGAGGCCTCCCCGTCGCCGAGCCATACCCGCAGCCGTTGGTGGGCCCGCGCGAGCTGGGATTTGGAAAAGGAGACCGACCGCCCCATCTGGGCGGCGATCTCCTCGTGGGTGTAGCCCTCGACGTCGTGCAGCCAGACCACCGCCCGACTGGTCTCGCTCAGGCGGGCCAGGGCGTCTTCCAGGTCGAGGCGCAGTCCGGCCGGGGCGGTCGGCGCGGCCACGGCCAGGTCGGTGTCGAGGTCGTCGGTGTCGCGGTAGCGGTTGCGCCGCAGGCGCATCAGCGCCTTGCTGGAGGCGATCCGCTTGATCCAGCCCCAGAGGGACCCATCGCCACGGTACTGACGGATGCTGCGGCAGACCTCGAAGAAGGTCTCCTGCAGGACATCCTCGGCGTCCTCCGTGGTGCGGCAGATCCGCCGCACCAGCGTGTACACCGGTCCCTGGTAGGCCAGGTAGAGGGCCTCCAGCGCCACCGGGTCTCCCCGCTGGGCCTGGGCGATGATCGCGTCGGCATTGGGGAGCGTGAGAGTATCCATGGGCAGGGTCGCATGGTTCATGGTATCTCTCAGGATGCCGGGTGGGGCTAAAGGGTCGCAGCAGGGGCCGGAAGGCCCCTCAGAAGATACGGCCTCCCAGGGGGACATCCCCGTCCGGGCCGATCAGCACCACGGCACCCTGCTCGTCGGGGACCCCGAGGACCAGGACCTCGCTGACCACGCCGGCAATCCGCTTGGGTGGGAAGTTGAGCACCGCCAGCACGGCCCGACCGGGGAGGTCTTCGGCGCGGTAATGCACCGTGAGCTGGGCGCTCGACGTCCGGGTGCCGAGGGTCGGCCCGAAGTCGATCACCAGGTGGTAGGCCGGTTTGATCGCCTTGGGATTCAGCGCCGCGCTGACGATCCGCCCCACCCGGATCTCCGGGCGTTCGAACTCCTCCCAGGTGAGCGGCGCCGTCATCAGACCACGAAGTTGATGAGCCGCCCGGGCACCTGAATCACCTTGCGGACCACCTGCCCCTGAAGGTGGCGGGCCACGCCCTCATGGGCTTCGGCCTGGGCCAGGATCGCCTCTGGCGTGGCGTCACGCGCCACGCTGATGGTCGCGCGGGTCTTCCCACCGACCTGGACCACCAGGGTCACCTGATCGTCCACCAGGAGGGATTCCTCCCAGGTGGGCCAGGGGGCGTCGAAGATGCTGCCCGGCAGACCCAGCCGCTCCCAGCACTCCTCAGCGAAGTGCGGCGCGAAGGGCGCCACCATCTGTACCAGTTCCCGGATGATCCGCGGTTCGGCACACTGCTGGTCGCGCAGCGTGTTGACCAGCTCCATCAGCGCCGAGATGGCCGTGTTGTAGGCGAGATGCTCCAGGTCATGCGTCACCTTGGCCTTGGTCCGGTGCCAGCGTACCAGCACTTCGCGCCGGATCTCGCCGCGATGGGCGTCGGGGTCGCCGGCCTGACTGACCAGATCCCAGATCTTGTCCAGGAACCGGCGCGGCCCGCTGATCCCGGCATCGCGGAAGTCGCCGCCCTCCTCGAAGGGACCGAGGAACATCAGATAGGTGCGGAAGGTGTCGGCGCCCCACTGGTCCATGTAGTCGTCGGGGACGACGATGTTCCCCTTCGACTTCGACATCTTGGCGCCGTCCTTCACGATCAGACCATGCGCCCGGAACTTCCGGAACGGCTCCTCGAAGTCGAGCAGGCCCGCATCGTGGAGCGCCATGGTGATGAAGCGCGAGTACAGCAGGTGCAGTACGGCGTGCTCGTTGCCGCCGATGTACGAATCGACCGGCAGCCAGCGCTGCATGGTGGCCGGATCGAACGGTTGCGTGTCGTCGGTGGCGCAGGGGTAGCGCAGGAAGTACCAGGACGAATCCAGGAAGGTGTCCGACACGTCCGTCTCCCGGCGCCCCTGCCGTCCGCAGGTGGGGCAGGGGGCGTAGTACCACTCGGCGTGCCGCGCGAGCGGCGAGACGCCGGAGTCGTCCGGACGGAAGTCCTCGATCGGCGGGAGCAGCACCGGGAGCTGATCCTCAGGCACCGGCACCGGCCCGTGCTCGTCGCAGTAGATGATCGGGATCGGCGGACCCCAGTAGCGCTGCCGCGAGATGCACCAGTCGTACAGCCGGTACTGCACCCGGGCGCGGCCATGTCCCTCGGCCGCCAGCCAGGCGGTGATCGCCGGTTGCGCCGACTCGGGGGTCATGCCGTCGAAGCGGCCGGAATGAACCAGCGTGCCCTCTGCCCCGGTGAAGGCTTCGGTCAGCGGCGCCTCGGCGTCGGTGTCCGGCCCGGCGACGACGCGGACAATCGGAAGCTGGTAGCGCGTCGCGAAAGCGAAGTCGCGTTCGTCATGGCCGGGGACAGCCATGATCGCGCCGGTGCCGTAGTCCATCAGGACATAGTCGGCAATCCAGACCGGGATCCGCTCACCCGTCGCGGGGTTGAGGGCCGACGCCCCGGTGAAGACGCCGGTCTTCTCCTTGTCGCCCACCCGCCGGGAGATCAGATCCTTGGCCGCGGCCTGGGCGCGATAGGCCGTCACGGCTTCCTGCTGCCCGGCGCTGGTGATGGCGGCCACGGCCGGATGCTCCGGCGCCAGCACCAGGAAGGTGGCGCCGAACAGCGTGTCGGGTCGAGTGGTGTAGACGGCGACCGGTTCGTCGGCCCCGTCGATGCGGAACAGAATCTCGGCGCCTTCGGACCGGCCGATCCAGTTGCGCTGGGCCTGCACCGTGGTCGGTGACCAGTCCATCTTGGCCGGATCATCCAGGTTGGCCAGCAGACGCTCGGCGTAGTCGGTGATCCGGAAGTACCACTGCTCCAGCACCCGCTGTTCGACCGTCGATCCGCACCGTTCGCATTCGCCGCTGATCACCTGCTCGTTGGAGAGCACCGTCTTGCAGGAGGGGCACCAGTTGACCGCCCCGTTCTTCTGGTACACCAGGCCCTGCCGGTGGAGCTGGAGGAAGAGCCACTGCGTCCAGCGGTAGTACGAGGGGTCGGTGGTCGAGACGGCCTGAGCCCAGGGGAACATCCCGCCCATCCGCGTCAGTTGGCGGCGGAAGTTGGCGATGTTGCGGGGGATCAGCTCCGACGGGTGCAGCCCCACCTTGATGGCGTAGTTCTCCGAGTGGATCCCGAAGGCATCGAACCCCATGGGTTCGAACACCTGATAGCCGCGCTGCCGCTGGAAGCGGCCGTACACGTCGGCGCCGGTGAACGCGAAGAGATTCCCGACATGCAGCCCCTCCGCCGAGGGATAGGGGAACATCATCAGGTTGTAGAAGGGGCGGGGCGCACCGGCGAGATCGGGCTCGTTGGTGCGATCCGCCTCCCAGCGGGCCTGCCACTTGGCTTCGACGTCAGCCGGTGAGTACTCGGGGGTGGCGGCGTCTGGTCGGGTCATGCGGGTACCGTCCTTGGAGCGGAAATCCGGATCAAGCCGCGCAATATAGGGGGTCCTCCGGGGGGGCCTGTGCCGCTCCCGGGGGGGTCTGCCTGCGTTGGCCGTTGGCGGTGGTACCTTCCGGGGGACACTTCAGACGCAGGAGCAGGCATGTCGGACAGCGGATATTCGCGTCGCGCCTTCCTGGGAGCCGCCGGCGCCCTGGTCGCCGGCACCACTCTCGGTGCGACCCCGGTTGAGGCCGCCCCGGTGGGACCTACCATTCTCCGTCGGGCCGCCGCCCGCCCTGTGGCCATCGCCTCGTCCAACGGATTGCGGGGCGTGGCGCGGGCCGTCGAGCTGGTGCTGGGCGGGGCGGATACCCTCGATGCGGCCGTCGAGGGCGTCAAGATTCAGGAACTGGATCCCCGTGACAACTCCGTCGGCTACGGCGGTCTGCCCAACGAGGAGGGCGTGGTCCAGCTCGACGCCTCCTGCATGCACGGGCCGACCCGGCGGGCTGGATCGGTCGCGGCCATCGAGGGGATCCGCACACCGAGCGAGATTGCCCGCCTGGTGCTCAAGTACACCACCCACGTCATGCTGGCCGGGCGGGACGCCCAGCGGTTTGCCACCTCGTACGGGTATCCGGTCGAAGACCTGCTGACGCCGGAGTCGCGGCAGGCCTGGCTGACCTGGCGGGCCAATCGGGGGGCCAACGACAACTGGTCCAATGTGACCGGCGGCGAGGCCATGGTCCGGCAGACCACGGGCACCGTGAACCTCAACGTGGTCGACGCCAACGGCGACATCTCCTCGGTCACCAGCACCAGCGGGCTCTCCTGGAAACTGCCGGGCCGGGTCGGAGATTCGCCCATCATCGGCGCAGGGCAGTACACCGACAACACCGTCGGGGCGGCTGGTTCCACCGGTCTCGGCGAGATGAACATCATGACCTGCGGCGGCTTCCTCACCGTCGAACACATGCGCCGCGGGATGCATCCCAAGGACGCGGCCCTGGAAACGCTGCGCCGCGTGGTGGCCATGACGCCCGATCGCCTGCTGCGCCCCGACGGTCGACCGAACTACCAGCTCATCTTCTACGCGGTCAACAAGGCCGGCGTCTACGGCGCGGCCGCCATGACGCCGACAAACTTCGCTGTCTGCGACGACCAGGGGGCCCGGATCGAGAGCGCGGCGGCGCTCTACTCATGAGCGCATGGGTCGCCCAAGGGTGGCGCGTCGCTCTGCTGCTGACGCTTCCACTGGCCACGCTGGCCGCCCAGTCCGAGGTGACGCTGCCGTGGCGGACCTCCCACTTCCCCTACCTCACCATGAGTCCCGGCGACGGCGTGCAGGGCGTCTTCCGGGTGCTGCATTTCCGTCAGGCCGACCCCGAGGACCGGGTGACCCTGCGCGATGCGGTGGCGCTGGAGGGAGGACTCTCCACCCGGGGGAGCTGGCGTCTCGATGCCCGGGGAGACTTCCCCCGGATCGGTGCTGGCTGGCGCGGCGTTGCGGAGGCTGGTGTGCGGCAGCAGGCCCATTTCGGGGATCCGGACCGCGAGGACCGCTGGCGTGAACACGGTGCCGCAGTGGAGGTCACCCGCCGGATCGGCGGACCGATGCATCTGGCCGTGCGCGGCGGTGTCCGCCATCTCGACCTGCAGCTCGACTGCGGCACTGCTGAGTCGGACTGGCCGGGCGCGGCGGCGGTGGGACGCTGTGATCCGGCTGCCCGCACCGTGGCGGAAACGGACCGGGTGGGCCGGGCTGCCCTGGTGTTGGACTGGCGCGATCGCGAGTTCGAGACCCGCCAGGGTGCCCTGTTGGAGGTGGGCGCCACGCTGGGGCATGCTGCCGGTGTCGGCTACCAGGGTGCGCATGCTGTTGTGCGGGGTTGGCTTGCGCCCGGTGAGACCACCCGGCTGACCGCCCGCCTCGGGGCGCGGGCGTTGTCGCGCCAGGCCGGCATTGCAGCCCGCGAGGAGCTGCTGCTCTGGGAGCACCGGATCAGCGCCCCGGCCGGGCCGCGCAGTCAGCGGGGCTTGGCGGTCGGCGAGCATGCCGGGCGCGGTCTGCTGCTGGCCGGAGCCGAAGTGCGGCAGGATGTCTGGCGTTTCCGGAATCTGGCCGCGGTGTCTCTGCTGGCGTTCACCGACGGGGTCCGGGTGTTCCAGGATCCATCTCCGCTGGTCGACCCGCTGCCGGGCGCCCCGATGCCCAGTGGCCGCTTGCGGCTGACCGGGTCGGGATGGGACTGGAGTGTGGGCGGGGGCGTGGCGGTGCGGGTGCTCCGGTCGGCGCAGCTCAACCTGACCGGAGCGAGTCACCCCGGTGGCGGGGTGACCTGGTACCTGACCAGCGGGTGGGCCTGGTAGGGCTGCTCAGTGCGTGGTGTCGGTGATCACCACACCGCGCTGACGCAGTCCCTCGACATACGGCGTGAAGGGCATGCCCTCGTCGGGCGTGGTCACGCCGTGACGCAGCACCTGGCCCCGCGCCTGGATCAGGCCGGTGATGGCCAGCGAGTAGCCGGTGGTCCGCATCATGGCCGAAATGCCCCGGGCCTCATCGGCTCGGTCGATCAGGTCGAAGGTGGTGCTGTGGGGGGCGCCATCGCGGGTGCCCCGCACCACGACCCGAAGTGCCACCAGATCGGGGGAGCCGGGGCGGCGGAGCTGCGGCGTCACCGCCGCGATGAAGGCGTCACGCGGGACCACGGCCTGCCCCCGGACATCGACCGGCTGCAGGTCGAGCAGGCCCAGGGACCGGATGGCCCGCATCAGGTCGGCGTGGCCGGGGTAGCGCAGCGTCTTGTACTCCATCTCCGGAATCTTCCCCTCCCAGGCGAAGGGCATGGTCGAGATCCCGCCGGCGGTATGGAAGGCCTCAAGCTGACCCACCGGGGCCGGGAACTCGACCATCTCCAACTCGCTGAGCGCCTCGACGGTGGTGCGCCGCCCGTCGCGCAGGATCCAGCTCTCGGTGGTGTAGTAGTCGAGGGCGCCTTCGAGCGAGTAGACGATCTGGTAGTTGAGCGGCGGCACGGGGTGCTGCGGCAGCCCGCCGACGTAGATCCGCACGCTGGCCGTCTGGTCCAGGCGGCGGATCCCCTCGGCGGCCAGGATGTTCACCATGCCCGGCGCCAGCCCGCAGTCGGGCATGATCGAGAGCCCCCGGGCGCTGGCTTCGGCGTCCAGGGCCCGCTGTTCCATGACGATCTCGGTGTTGCCGCCCAGATCGGCGAAGTGGCACCCGGCGGCCACCGCGAGGCGGGCCAGCGGACCATTGAAGTAGTAGGGCAGGGCGCTCAGGGTGGCCTGGTGCGCCCGCATGGCCTGCTCGACGGCAGGGTGGTCAGCCGCATCCAGGGGGAGGAGCGTCAGCCGGGGGTCCCGGAGGTCCTGGAGAAAGGCGGCCGCCCGGGAGGGGGAGAGGTCGGCCAGGGTGACCTGCTGGACGTCAGGGTCCTGGAGGAGGTCAAAGGCGGCGGCACATCCCTGGAGTCCTGCGCCGAGTACCAGCAATTTCATGTTGAGCTTCCTTCATGGCAGAACGATCGATAGCTTGACGCAAGATAAACCTCCCCGAACCGACCACCGGCCCGGGGTGCCTCATTGCCGGAGCGGCCATGGCCGATGCAGGTCAGACCACGCGGGACCGCCTGGTACAGGCGGGCCGGGATCTCTTTACCACCATCGGCTACCACGCGACGACCACGCCGGTGCTGGCCCGGCGGGCGGGGGTCGCGGAGGGGACGATCTATCGCCATTTTCCGAGCAAGCAGGCGCTGTTCAACGCCACCTTCCAGGAGACCCAGCGCTGGGGGGTGAGTACCATTCGGAGTGTGGCGACGGGGGTCCACCGGGGCACGGCGGAGCGTCTGAGCCACCTGGGCCGGTTCTGGCTCGACCGGGCGGAACATGACCCGCCGCAGATCCGTCTGCTGCTGGGATGGCCCGACCCCGCTATTCTGGATGAGACCTCGCGGGCGACAGCGCTCGAGGTCCGGCAGGGTCTGGAGCACCTGATTGCCCTCGGCAAGCAGGAGGGGACGGTCCGGGCCGGAGTCGTCGAACTCTGGGCCTCGGTCTGGCTCACCCTGGTGGCTTTTGCTGCCGAACAGGTGGCTCGTCGCGAATGGACGGCCACACACCCTCATGCCCTGGCCACCCTCGAAGCGGCCTGGGAAGCCATTGCCTGGCGACCGATTGCGGTGGGAGCGCCCGAGCCCTCCCCCGAGGAACCCTCTCCGGAGACAGCGTAGCGACCGATGCCTGATGCCCACGCCTTTCTGACGACCTTTGCCGTCGTGCTCTGCACGGCGGCCGTGACCACTGTGGTCTTCCAGCGCCTCAAGCAGCCGGTGATTCTCGGCTACCTGCTGGCTGGCCTCCTGGTGGGGCCGCACGTCCCCCTGCTCCCGGTGGTAGCGGACCACCACACCACCGAGACCCTCGCCGAACTCGGCGTGATCCTGCTGCTCTTCGGCATCGGACTCGAGTTCTCGTTGCGACGCCTGATGCGGATCGGCGGCACCGCCGGGATCACCGGCGTCATCGCCATCTCGCTGATCTTCTGGCTGGGCAACGCCGCCGCGCTCATCCTGGGCTGGAACGCCACCGAGGCGCTCTTCGCCGGCGCTGCGATGGCCGTCTCCTCGACCACCATCATCGGGAAGGCCTTCGAAGACCGCAAGATCACCGGCAAGCTCAAGGATCTCGTCTTCGGCGTGCTGATCGTGGAGGACCTGTTCTCCATCCTGCTGCTGGCGGCACTCGTGCCGGTCGCCGCCGGCAGTGCAGCGACATCGGGGGAGCTGGCCTGGAGCATGTTCCGCCTGTTCGGGTTGCTCACCGTCGCCGTGCTGGTCGGTCTGGTAACCATTCCGCGCCTGATGCACTGGCTGATCGCCCAGGGCAGCAAGGAGACGGTGCTCGTCACCAGTGTCGGGTTGGCGTTCGCCGGCGCATTGCTGGCGGAGCAGGTCGGCTACTCCGTCGCACTGGGCGCCTTCCTCGCCGGGTCGCTGATTGCGGAATCGGGCGAAGGCGAACATGTCATGGAACTGGTGCTGCCGGTGCGCGATGTGTTCGGCGCGGTGTTCTTCGTGTCGGTCGGCATGCTGATCGATCCGGCGTTGGTGCGCGAGCACTGGGTGGCCGTGGTGGTGTTCACGATCGTGGTCGTGTTCGGCAAAGTTGGCGCCGTGTCGCTGGGGGCCTTCCTGGCAGGCTCGGGCACCCGGGTCTCGATCCGCGCCGGCATGAGCATGGCCCAGATCGGCGAGTTCTCCTTCATCATCGCCAGCGTGGGCGCCGCCTCGGCGGTTGTCGGTGGTCAGCTCTACCCCGTCATGGTCGCGGTCTCCGCGCTCACCACGCTGATTACGCCCTGGCTCATCGGAGCGTCCTCCGCCACGGCGGCGCTGGTCGACCGGAAAATGCCCGGCCCGATCCAGACCTACATGGCCCTCTACGGTACCTGGCTCGAGAATCTGCGCGCCGCGCCCCGGCAGCGCACCATGGGGCAGCGGGTCCGTGGCAAGGTGCGTTGGCTGCTGATCGATGCCGGTGTGGTCGTGGTCCTGATCGTCGGAGCGGCACTGCTCTATCCCAAGATGGTCCCGATCATCGAGTCACTCCCGGTCATCGGGAAGCTCTCGCCGGTGGTGACGGTCATCGGACTCGTCATGCTGCTGACCGTGCCGTTCGTGGTCGGCATGTTCCAGATGGCCGGCGGGATGGCGCAGATCCTGGCCCACGCCGCCCTGCCGCAGTCGGGGCGACTCGATCGCGCCGCCGCGCCGCGATCGGCATTGGTCGTCACCTTCGAGCTGGTGATTCTCCTGGTGGTCGGCCTGCCGATGCTCGCCATCACGCAGCCCTTCCTGCCGCCACTGCGTGGTGGTCCACTGCTGATCCTCATCCTGGTCGCGCTCTCGATCCTGGTCTGGCGCCGGTTGCGGAATCTCGATGGGCACGTCAAGGCCGGCGCCGAGGCCCTGCTGGCCGCGGTTGGCTCCTCACTGCCCCCGGTCGACTTCACTGCGGAGATGTCGGCTCACGGGAGCCATGGCCATGGTGGCGCCAAGGTCGACGCCATCACCGGTATCACCCAGATGCTGCCCGGCATGGGTGTGCCCGTGCGGATTGTCATTGGCCAGGGTGATCACGCGGTCGGCCAGACCCTGCAGGAACTGGCGCTCCGCGGTCGCACCGGTGGTACGATTCTCGGCATCACCCGCGGTGGGATGGCGATTCCGGCACCGAGCAAGACGGAACGGCTCGAAGTCGGCGACATTCTGGTGCTGGTCGGGACGGCCGAGGCGGTCGAGTTGGCCAAGGTGCTGCTGGAGCAGGGTCCGCAGGCCGAGTCGGCCGACGGCGGCAACTGAGGACAGGATGAACCAGAACCGCTGCGACCTTCCCGCTCAAGTGGAGCGGCTCATCGCCTCACTGCTCGTGCTCATGGGCCTGTTGTTGAGCGGGGTGGCCCCGGCCCCTCTGCCCGCACAGCAGTCCACCACCGATGCCCAGGCCGTTCGTCTGGCGGGGGTACGCTTCATGGTGCAGCGCATCGAGCGGATGCCTGAGCAGTGGCGCACGGCGACGCCGCGGGTGCTGGAGCCTGGTCCGTTGCGGCAGGTGATCAACGGTCAGGCCGTGGTGACCCGGGATCAGCCCGCGGCCCCGACGGAAGCGGAGCTGGCCTCCCTGACCGCGCAACTGGGAGGTCGAGTGGCCACCCGGAGTGATTCCATCTGGTGCCAGGCCAAGGAAGGGTGCCACGGCACGCTGGGGCTCTGGGTGCACCTCGGCGAGCCGATGGTCCAGGGGGACAGCGCGGTGATCCTCGGGCGGTGGCAGCGGCGGTCAGCGGACGGGGTCCTGAACTTTTCTGCACCGAGCGACAAGGTGGCCATCTTCCTGCGACGCAGCGGTGCAGCCTGGCAGGTGACCAGCTTCAGCTACGCCGACCACGGTGTTGCCAGGGATGTCCTCCCGGTTGATCCCATGGGTCGGGTGATCAAGCGGGACGAGTAGGCGAGCCGCGGCTCACTACACCAGCGGCCCCACCGCCTCTTCCACCGCCTCGCGGAGGCGGCCGTCCACCACCATGGCCCGCACCGCGGCGAGGTCGCCGGTCATGATCCGGTCACTGTCGAGCGGCGGAACCAGTGAGCGGACCAGCCGCTTCGCCGCGCCTACACCAGGCCCCGGTTCAAGCGGCTGGAGGAAGTCGAGCGCCTGAGTGGCGTTGAGAATCTCGATGGCGACCACCCACTTGGCATTGTCGAGAATCATGGCACACTGGCGCGCCGACGTGGTGCCCATCGAGACATGATCTTCCTGGTTGGCGGAGGTCGGGATCGAGTCGACGCTGGACGGGTGCGCCAGCACCTTGTTCTCGCTCACCAGGGACGCCGCCGTGTACTGGGAGATCATCAATCCCGAGTGGAGACCGCCCTGCGCGGCGAGGAAGGCCGGGAGTCCCGAGACGGCCGGGTCGAGCATGTATTGGACCCGGCGTTCGGCAATGTTGGCCAGTTCCGCAATGGCGATCTTGGCATAGTCCATCACCAGCGCGACCGGCTGGCCATGGAAGTTGCCCGCCGAGAGGACCTCGTCATCCTCGGCGAAGACCAGCGGGTTGTCGGTCACCGCGTTGATCTCCCGCGCGAGCACGTCGGCGGCGTGGACCAGCGCATCCCGCGAGGCGCCATGCACCTGTGGCATGCACCGCAGCGAGTAGGCGTCCTGGATCTTGCCGCAGTCGGCGTGCGAGGCGTGGATCGGCGAGTTCGCCGAGATGGCCAGGACGTTGGTGGCGGTGGCGCGGGCACCGGGATGGGGGCGCACCGTGGTGACGCGGAGGTCGAAGGGGGTGCGGGTTCCCCGGAGCGCTTCGAGCGACATGGCGCCCGCGATATCGCAGGTGGTGGCGAGGTCGAGCGCGTCGTGGATGGTGAGCGCCCCGATGGCCGTCATGGCCTGGGTGCCGTTGATCAGCGCCAGCCCTTCCTTGGCTTCGAGCACCACGGGCTGAAGCCCTACCAGGCGGAGCGCATCGGTCGACGGCAGCACTTCGCCTTGGTACTGCGCGTGTCCCTCGCCGATCAGCGTGAGGGCCATGTGCGACAGCGGCGCGAGGTCGCCCGAGGCGCCGACGGATCCCTGCGAGGGAATCACCGGATGGACGCCGTGGTTGAGCAGCGCCAGGATCAGCTCGATGACCTCGATCCGCACCCCGCTGTGCCCGCGCGAGAGGCTCTGGGCGCGCAGCAGCAGCATGGCGCGCACCACCTCGACCGGCAGGGGTTCACCCACACCGATCGCATGCGACATGATCAGGTTCCGCTGCAACTGCCGGACATCCTGCGGCGCGATCTTCCGGTTGGCGAGCTTGCCGAAGCCGGTGGTGACGCCGTAGACCACCCGGTCTTCCGCCACCAGGCGATCGATGTAGGCGCGCGAGGCCGCAATGGCGCTGCGGGCCTCGGGGGCGAGGGCGGTCGAAGCGCCGAAGCGGGCCACGCGGACCACATCGCGCAGAGTGAGAGTGGTTCCGACCGCAACGGTGTCAGGAGTCGTCATGAGATTTCGTGTCCCGCGATGAAGAGCGAATGGACCGGCGAGCTGCCCAGGGTATACGCCAGGTCGCGCCAGTCGGTAGCGTCCAGCACCAGTAGATCGGCGCGAGCCCCCTCGGCCAGGTAGCCGCGATCGTGGAGTCCGAGCGCGGCGGCGGCGTTGGCTGTGGCCCCGGTGAGGGCTTCGGCGGGTGTCAGCCCGTTGAGGCGGACGGCCAGGGCCAGGGCCAACTGGGTCGAGAAGAGTGGCGAGGAGCCGGGATTCAGGTCGGTGCCGATGGCCACGGCCGCGCCGGCATCGATCAGCGCCCGTCCGGGGGCGGCGGGCAGTCCGAGGTGAAGCGTCACACCGGGGAGGATCACGCCGATGGTCCGGCTGGCCGCCAGCGCGGCAATCTGTGCGGGGCCGGAGGCCTCCAGGTGATCGACCGAGAGGGCGCCGTGGGCGATGGCGCACTCCAGGCCGCCGATGGCATGGAATTGATCCACGTGGGCCTTCACGGGGAGGCCGTGTTCGGTGGCGGCCGTGAAGATCCGGGCGGCCTCGTCCGGCGTGAAGGCTTCCCGCTCAATGAAAATGTCCACCGCCTGGGCCAGGCCGCGGGCAGCGACCTGCGGGATCAGCGTGGTGGTCACCTCGTGCAGGAATGACTCCCGCGCCTCGCGCGCTGCCGGCGGGACGTGGATCAGCAGCGTGGCCACGATGGTGGGCGCGACCTGTTGGCGCAGGGCGGCGATCGCCTCCAGGGAGGTCAGCTCGGTTGCGACCGTGCCGCCGTAGCCACTCTTCACCTCGATGGTGGCGGCGCCGCTTCGCTGGAGTGCCGCGACCCTCGGGCGGGCCAGGTCGACCAGTTCCGCGGCGGTGGCCTGGGCCGTGTGGCGCATGGTCGAGCGGATACCGCCGCCGCCTGCCAGGATGGTCTCGTAGGGGACGCCGCTCACCCGGGCCTCGAAATCGGCCAGGCGGTCGCCGGCCCAGACCACATGGGTGTGCGGATCGACCAGCGCCGGGGTGACCACGCGCCCGCCCAGCGGGCGGATCTCGGTGGCGGCGCCGCGGTAGTCGGCTGCGGGCCCCAGCCAGGTGATCCGGTTGCCGGTGATCTCGATGGCGGCCTGGTCAATCCGGTGAACGTTGCGCATGGCAACGCCATGATGGGGTCCGGGACCGATCGGGGTAACCAGGTGGGCGATGTCGGTGAGCAGGAACGGATCGGGAGGCATGGGCGGGAATGTAGCCGATCGGCGAGTGGCCCTTTCCATCCGGGCCGGAACCCCCTAGAATCAGGGTTCCCCCGATGTCCGTCCCTCTGGTCGACCTCGGTCCGACGGCGGCGTGCGTCGGCCTGGCCTTCTTCAGGAGATTCACCCGATGCCCAGCCTTTCTTCGACGTCCCTGGCCGTGCTGTTGTTTGCCAGCCTCGCCGCAGTCCCGGCCGGGGCACAGGCAGGCCGCAGTGTGCTGCCCCCGGGCGTGACCAACCCGGATGCCGCGCGTGTCTACGTCCAGGCCGACGTGGATTTCATGCAGGGGATGATCCCGCACCATGCCCAGGCCGTCAAGATGGGCAACTGGGCGGTGTCCCACGGCGCCAGTTCATCGATCCAACTGCTCTGTGAGCGGATGGTCGTGTCGCAGCGCGACGAGATCCGTCTGATGCAGACCTGGCTGCGCGACCGGGGCGAACAGGTTCCCGACAGCAATGCCACCCACATGAAGATGAAGCATGGCGACCTGGAGCATGACATGCTCATGCCCGGCATGCTCAGCGACGAGGAACTGGAGCAGCTCGACAAGGCCCGCGGCACGGAGTGGGACCGGCTGTTCCTGACCTTCATGATCAAGCATCATCAGGGTGCGCTGTCGATGGTGGACACGCTGCTCGCCTCCTACGGCGCCGCCCAGGATGATTTCGTGTACAAGCTCGCCGCCGACATCCAGGCCGATCAGGAAATCGAGATCGACCGGATGACCCGGATGCTCGCTGCCATGCCCCCGACCTCCGGGGACCGCTGATGCCTCGGCTGGCATCCGGTACCCCAGCTCCCCGTCTGACCCCTCGCCAAGGATGTGCCATGCCTGCTGTCCCGTTCTTCATCCGGCCGGTCCGCTCCGTGCCGGGACTGTTCCTCCCGCTCGCGGCGCTGCTGGCCGTCGGCTGCGCCCGCGGTCCGGCCGCCCCGGCGGCGTCGACCGCCTCGAGCGGTGTCCTGGTTGGCGCGGTCCCGTCCGTGCCCGAGCAGCCGCCGGTGGCGTCGCCGCCGGTGTCGCCGACCATCGAGTACAACACCTCACCGTACCACCCGAAGCCTGATCCGCGCATCGGTCTGAAGCCGGGCAGGGACGATGCCGGCGAGGCCATCTGGAACATGCGCCTGCTGTCCAACACGCCGCCCTCCGAGCGGTTCGTCGGGGTGACCAGTTCCGACCTGGCGTTCACCGGGAAGTACGCCATTCAGGGGAACTACAACGGCTTCCAGATCTTCGACATCTCGAATCCGAGCCGTGTGACGTTGACGTTGCCGTACTACTGCCCGGCCTCGCAGAGCGACGTGTCGGTGTACGGCAAGCTCCTGTTCGTGTCGGCGGAGGCGCCGACCGCCCGGTTGGACTGCCAGGGCGGCGGGGTGCCCGATCCGGTGAGCAAGGAGCGGATCCGCGGCATCCGGATCTTCGACATCTCCGACATCAAGAACCCCAAGTACATCACCAACGTGCAGACCTGCCGCGGCTCCCACACCCACACGGTGGTGTCGGACCCGAAGGACAGCAAGCACGTCTACGTCTACATCTCGGGCACGTCGAGTGTCCGGTCGCCCGAAGAGGTGCCCGGCTGCATCCAGGCCTACGATGATCCCAACA
>CAYQXR010000034.1:0-1868 GCA_964421625.1 uncultured Gemmatimonadaceae bacterium
GGAGTGTACGGTCCCATGAATAGCTCGGGGCCCACCCGGTGGTGGTCCGAAGTTTGGTGGCGTCGCCGATCAGCACTGGCAGATCCGCCGCACGCAGCAGCGCGGGATCCACCTCCGGCTCGACGACGACCTCCAGCAGTGCTGCCAGCCGATGCAGCAGGTCCGACAGCGAGAGGCCCGCCCCTGAGGCGACGTTGTAGGCCTCGCCCGGCACACCCGTGGCGAGCAACCCGAGATAGGCCGCCACCACGTCGCGCACATCGAGCAGGTCACGCACCGGCGACAGGTTGCCCACCACGATCCGCCCGGTCCCCCGACGTGCCGCGTCGCGCAGCCGGGCCGCGAAGGCACCGTAGACGTAGGCGGTCGACTGGCCGGGGCCGGTATGCGGGAAGGGGCGCGCCACCATCACCGGCAGCCCGGTGCGGCGCCAGACCTCGAGCGCGGCGACCTCGGCGCCGACCTTGCTCGCGGCGTAGGGCGAGATGGGCGCCACCGGATCGGTCTCACGCAGCGGCTGGCCCGGATTGGTACCGTACACCTCGCCGGTCGAGACCAGCACCACCCGCGGTTGGCCCCGCCCCGCAAGCGCGTCCAGCAGAGCCGCCGTGGCGCCGGCATTCACGGCCCAGGCCAGTCCGGGATCCTGGCGGGCAGCCGCCCCCGAGGCCACCGCCGCCAGGTGAACCACCCCGGTCGGCATGGTCTCCGCGAAGGCCCGGATCACCGCGGGGTCGCGGAGGTCGCCACGCACCACGGTCACATCTGCCGCTTCGGCTGCGGACAGCCAGTCCGTCGGGGCCGAGCCCTCGGGAGAGATCCCGGCCACGACCTGGTGCCCAGCCGTCACGGCAGCGCGCACCAGCCAGCGCCCGACGAACCCGTCGGCTCCCGTTACAAGCAGACGTGTCACCGCGGTGCGTGCCGCTCGAGGTCGGCGTCGACCATCATCTCGACCAGTTGCTCGAAGCCAACCTGCGGCGTCCAACCCAGTTCCTCGCGGGCCCGGGTCGGGTCGGCCAGCAGCAGATCCACCTCGGCCGGTCGATAGTAGGCCGGATCGATCACCACATGGCGCTCCCAGTCGAGCCCGGCGCGGGCAAAGGCGATGCGGACCAGGTCGCCGACGCTCTGGGTCTGCCCGGTGCCGATCACGTAATCGCGCGGCTCGGGCTGCTGGAGCATCCGCCACATCGCCTCGACGTAGTCGCCGGCGAAGCCCCAGTCCCGCCGCGCCTCCAGGTTGCCCAGGCGCAACTCCGTGGCCAGACCGTGGCGGATGCGGGCCACACCATCGGTGACCTTGCGGGTCACGAACTCGACCCCGCGTCGCGGCGACTCGTGGTTGAAGAGGATCCCACTCACGGCATAGAGCCCGTAGCTCTCGCGGTAGTTCACCGTGATCCAGTGGCCGTAGAGCTTGGCGACGCCGTAGGGTGAGCGGGGATAGAACGGCGTGGTCTCCCGCTGTGGCGTCTCGGTCACCTTGCCGAACATCTCGGAGGAGGAGGCCTGGTAGAACCGGGCCTGTGGCGCCGCCAGGCGGACCGCCTCCAGCATCCGGGTCACGCCCAGGGCCGTGAATTCGCCCGTCAGCACCGGCTGGGAGAAGGAGGCCGGCACGAAGGACTGGGCCGCGAGGTTGTAGACCTCGTCCGGCTGGGTCTCCTGGACGGCCAGGGTCAGCGAGTGCTGATCGAGCAGGTCGGCTGCCAGCAGGTGGAGCCTGGGCAGCAGGTGGTCGATCCGCCCGTGGGCGTGATGGGAGGTGCGGCGAACCACCCCGATCACCTCATAGCCCTTGGCCAGCAGCAGCTCCCATCACGCCCACGGGCGGATCGACCACCTGCTGCCCAGGCTCCACCTGC
>CAYQXR010000034.1:1878-30085 GCA_964421625.1 uncultured Gemmatimonadaceae bacterium
GCTCGGCGAGGTAGGAGCCGTCCTGTCCGGTGATCCCCGTAATCAGTGCGCGTGGCATGGTCTGCCTCCGGGTGTTGTCAGGAGGGCCTCCCCCTGATAGATTTGGAAGTCTGTGCTGGATATCGACATTGGACCGCAGCAAACGAGGACGCGATGGCACGGGTATGCGCCGTATGCACCAAGGGACCGACGACGGGCAACCACGTCTCCCACGCGAACAACCGGCGGAAGCGCCGCTGGTACCCTAATCTGCAGACCGTGCGGGTTCTGGTCGACGGGGCACCCCGTCGGATCCAGGTCTGCACCTCCTGCATCCGCAGTCAGCGGGTGGTCAAGGCTCCGCGCCTGACCCAGCCCACGACGGAGGCCGCGGTCGTCGGCTGAGCCGACCACCAGCCACTGGCGGGTCGACGGGGCGGTTCCCTTCACGGGAGCCGCCCCGTTCTGCTGGCCTCGAGGGTGGTGACGGAAAAAAGGGGACCCGAAGGTCCCCTGGGGTGTCCTGCCCTGCCCTGCCACGAGGTGCGTCACTCGGCGAGGAGTTCAATCCGGGCCATCTCGGCGCCGTCACCGGAGCGATGCCCCAGCTTGAGGATGCGGGTGTAGCCGCCCGGACGGGCCGCGAACCGCGGGCCGATGGTCTTGAACAGCTTGGTGAGGATCTCGCGATCCTGGATCTTGCGTTCGACCTGCCGCAGCGCGTGGAGGTCGCCCCGGCGCGCCAGCGTCACCAGACGCTCCGCGTAGGGCCGCAGCTCCTTGGCCTTGGCCACGGTGGTGTTGATGCCTTCGTGCTCGAACAGCGAGGCTGCCATGTTGCGCAGCAGCGCACGCCGATGTGAGGCGGTACGGGAAAGCTGCCGTCCCTTGGACCGGTGCCGCATTACTCTTCCTCTCCATTCCCCAGCGTCAGCGCGGACGGCGGGGTCCCATGATCGACGATCCGGATGGCCCCGTCAGGGCCTTCGAACCGCATACCGAAATTGAGCCCCTGGTCCTGCACCAGCTGGGCAATCTCCTGCACGGCCTTGGCGCCGATGTTCTTGACCGAGAGCAGCGCGTCGGGCGCGCCCATCTCGACCAGGTCCCGGAGCGTCTTGACCTCGGAGTTCTTGAGCGAATTCAGCGAGCGGACCGACAGACCGGGCAGGTCCTCGATGCTCTGAGCCAGCCGCGCGCTCAGACCATCGTCGGTGGATTCCACATCGCCCACCGGCGCCAGGAGCGCTGGATCGATCTCGACCACCGGCTCCTCGAAGTGAGGCACCTGGCCGAACTCGACGAAGTAGCGGAAGTGCTCCTGCGCCAGCGCCGCAGCGTAGGCCAGGGCGTCTTCGGGCGAGATGGTCCCGTTGGTCTCGATCGAGACGGCCAGCCGGTCGTAGTCGGTCCGCTGTCCCACGCGGGTCTCGGCGACGGTGAAGTTGGCGCGGCGGACGGGGTTGTAGATGGCGTCGATGCGGACCAGGTCGACCGGGTAGGAGCGGTCGGACACCTGCAGCTCGGCCTCGACGTACCCGCGGCCCTTGTTCACGTACAGCTCGCAGTTGATCTCGCGATCGTCCTGGACGGTGAACAGCAGATGGTCGGGGTTGATGATCTCCGCGTGACCAGTGGCCTGGATGTCGGCGGCCACCACGGGGCCGGGACCCTGCTTGCGGATCCGCAGCACGGCCTCGTCGACGCCGGGCTCGAGGACCAGCGTGAGGCTCTTGAGCCGCTGGATGATCTGGTGGACGTCTTCGAGGACGCCCTGCACCGTCTGATGCTCGTGCACCACGCCGTCGAGACGGAAGCCCCAGACCGCGCTGCCGCGCAGCGAGGAGAGCAGCAGCCGCCGCAGCGAATTGCCGAGCGTATGCCCGAAGCCGCGCTCCAGCGGCTGGAGTCGGAATTCGGCGATGTTCGGGTTGTCCTCCCGGCGGGTCATTTCCACAACCTGCGGGCGAACGAGTCCAGTCAGATCAATCCCCATCATCCCCTCATGCTTCGAGTCCGTGGAACCGCACCGCCGCTGTTCCGCTGCCTGCTTCCGGGGTGCCGATTCCGGCACCCCGCCCTGCGTTCGATCAGACCCGCCGCTTCTTGGGCGGGCGGCAACCGTTGTGCGGGATCGGCGTCACGTCGCGAATCGACGCGACCTTGAGCCCCACCGAGGCCAGCGCCTGGATGGCGGACTCGCGCCCGCTGCCCGGACCCTGCACCCGCACATGAACCCGACGCAGCCCCAGGTTCAGCGCCTCGCGGGCGCAGTTCTCGGAGGCCACCGTGGCGGCGAACGGCGTGGACTTCTTGGATCCCTTGAAGCCCGCCTTGCCCGCCGTACCCCACGTGATGGTGTTGCCACGCGGGTCGGTGATGGTGATCAGCACGTTGTTGAACGTCGCGGAGATGTGCACCACACCTTCCGGATCGACGACCTTCCTGGAGCGCTTGGCGCTCGACTTCCCAGTAGCTGGCCCAGTCATGGCTTACTTCTTCGTCGCCTTCTTCTTGCCGGCGATGGCCCGACGCGGGCCCTTCTTCGTCCGGGCGTTGGTATGGGTCCGCTGACCGCGCACCGGCAGACTCCGGCGATGGCGCAGCCCGCGGTACGAACCGATATCGGTCAGCCGCTTGATGTTCATGGCGATCTCGGTCCGCAGCGTCCCCTCGGTCCGCACGGTCCGTTCAATCACCTGACGCAGCCGACCCACCTCTGCGTCCGACAGGTCACGGACCCGCGTGTCCGGCGAGATGCCGGTCTCGCTCAGCAGCCGACGCGACGTCACCCGCCCGATCCCGAAGATGTACGTGAGCCCCACCTCGACGCGCTTCTCGCGCGGAAGATCGACCCCTGCGATACGTGCCATGACTCAGCCCTGCCGCTGCTTGTGCTTGGGAGACCGCTTGCAGATGACCCGCACCACTCCCTGGCGGCGCACCACCCGGCAGCTCTCGCAGATCGGCTTCACACTCGAACGAACCTTCACAGGACCCACTCCACGAAGACGGGTTTCAGGACAGCACGGCAAGATACTGGACCGGATCACTCGATGCAAGCCGGACCTCTGCCGGGATAGAAAAACCACTCCAATGTTACTTTCTGCAACTACGGGCGCACCCGAAGACCCACTCGGTGCGACGCCCCCATCCCACCACCACCGGGCACCAGGGCATAGTCCACCGTGAGCCGGTCAGCCGACACGCTGCCGCCAACGCTCAGCGGGGATGGCTGCCCATCCCGGTAGCCCGAATGCCCGCGGGCTCCGGCGCGCACCGTGATGTTCCAGCCACTGACCGGCAGATAGCTCAGTTCCAGCCCACCAGCCGGCACCAGGCGGCCACCCGCTTCCCCGCTCAGCGACACGGCACCCCCGAGGTCGAACCAGGTACCGATCGGCCGTTGCGGCATCGAGGCACCGAGGGTGAGCCGGGTCGGGAGCTGCAGTCGGCCACTGCCCCGCCCGAAGTCCAGTCCCTCCGCCTGCGTGGCCGCGATCCCCACCGTCACACGACGCACCTGGGTGGCCGCGCCCAGATCCAGCACCGGCACACCGATGCGGCCACCGTCCAGATGCTGCTGGAGATAGCGCACCGTGACGCCGACCCGGCTGCCGCGCCGCTCCAGTGCCGCGCCCAGCGAGGCCGCCATGCTGGAGGCCCCGACCTCGCGCGCAGGTCCCCGCGGTGATGTGCCGGGACGCCAGGGGCTGGCGCGGAACTCGAGCATCTGCATGCCGGTGCCCATCGAGAGACCCAGCAGCGCCGTCCCCGTGGTGAGCGAGAGGTAGCTCGCCTCGCCGCCGGTGCGCTCGAAGGCGAGCGCAATGCCGCGTGCCGTGGTGAGTTGCGCCGGGTTGGCATAGAGCACCTCCGGGCCGTCACCGGCCACGAAGGCCCCGCCCATTCCCATGGCCCGGGTGCTGCCGTCGATCAGGCCGATCGGCGGGATCCGGCGCCAGGCCTGCCCAGGCAGCGACACGCTGCTGCCCGCCAGCAGCAGGACGGCCATCAGAGCGCGTCGCATCACTTCTCCTCCGGGATCAGGAAGGGCGTCGTGAGATTCGAGAGGCCGATGTCCGCCAGAATCACCGTGCCCAGCACGGTACGGTCGAAGACCCAGCGGATCGCCGTCAGTCGGCTCGGATCGAAGAGCGAATCCGCCGCCACGAAATCCCGCAGCGGGATGACGTAGGTCTGCGGCACCAGCTCGGCGAGATTGCCGAAGTTGGTGCGGTCCGTCCCGCGCCGCCGGTAGATGGTCACTTCCAGCGGGCGCCGCGCCGCACCGTAGCGCGTGAGCGGCAGGCGCACCGTCCGGCCCGCCGCATCGACGGCCTCGATGGTGAGATCCACCGGTGTCGAATCGGGCACCGGTGGGGTGGGACGCGGCGCAGCAGCCGGTCGCCGGGCGGTGGTGTCCCGCGCTGTGCTGTCGCGTGGGGCTCGCGTGGTGTCCTTGGGCGCGGGACGAGCCGCCGGCTTCTCATCCGTGGGCGTGAGCGAGAACTGGAGCGCCGTCGCCGCATTGACGGCCCACGCGCGGCCGAGCGAATCGGGAATGGTCACCTGGTACGAGGCGGGTGTCCCGAGCCGGGTGGTGTCGGGACCGGCAATGCGGCGATTCCATCCCAGCCACACCGCCTGCTTGCCCACCGTGGCCCCGCGCGAGCGCAGCGGCATCGGTGCTTCGCGCCAGGTCGCGAGCGAGTCCCCCTGCAGGCGTACCCCGGACGCACTGCCGGTGGTGAGGTCGACGTCTTCGTCGAAGTCGGCCAGCGCACGGAAGCCCGCGTCCTGGAACCGGGTGGCGTACATGGTCTTAGGCAGCCACGCGCCGATGGTGCGATGATCCTGGAAGATGGGCAGATACTCCTGCCGATCGCGCAGCGTGGCGTCGATGAACGCCGACAGGAAGACCTTGGCCATGCGCTGCTGTTCGTCGCCGGGGAGCAGACCGCGCAGATCGAGCGAGCGGGCGCTCAGGGGGCCGGCGTCGCGGGCCCCCCAACCGGTATTCCACTGCCCGTGATTGGCGCGGTACATCCAGATCGCCGACTTGAAGCGCGGTACACTGTCGGTGTAGCGGATCCGGGCGTACTGCTTGAGCCCCTGGAAGTTGGACACGTCGCCGTCGTGCGAGCCGTGCAGGACGAGATAGTTCACGTTCTCGACCGGGGTGGGTCGGCTGGTCGGCTGGTACTGGCCGTCGACCGGCGCGATGGCCACCAGCGACCGGATCGCGAAGCCGAAGTCGAAGGTGACCAGGGCGTTGTCCGGGTAGCGACTGAGGCGGTTGAAGAGCGCGGCAACCGCGACCGCCTCGCCCCCGCGCGAGTGACCCATCAGCGCAATCCGATCCATGTCCACCCGCCCCTGGAACGGGGAGCCGATCGAATCATTGAAGCCGCGCCACGCCTTGAGATGCTCCAGCAGCAGCCAGCCGCGGGCGTCGTTCTCACCGCTGATCGCGCCGTTGAGGAAGTTCTCGTCGACCGACACGAAGATGTAGCCGCGCGAAGCGAACAGCTCGCCGAGATAGCCATAGCCCGGGTCCGAGAAGTCCTTCATGTCGTGGTTGCCATGCACGATCAGGATCAGCGGAAACGGCCCGGCGCCCTCCGGATACCAGACCCGGCCGTTGAGCGGCATGGCCTCGAACCCGAAGCCCCAGTACTTCTTCCGGTCGGCAGTGGCCGTGGCCAGCTTGGAACCGTCGACGGCCTTGGTCTTGAAGGTGACCGAGTCACGGTACTCGGGCCGGTGGCGATCCGTGCCACTGCCGTAGTACAGGGTGTGGACGGGGAAGGTCCCCGGCTCGGCCGGATTGGGGGCCAGGATGCGTTGATGCGCGAGGACGGTCGGGGCGTCGTTGCGGGCCAGCCGCATCGGCTGCACACAGGCAGCGAGCAGAAGGGCACCGAGGGCGAAGCCACCCGACCGCTGGGTCCAGGTGTGACGAGGCATGACGGCTCGCAGCAAAGGAAAACGTCGGATCAACGGGACAGCAGTTCGGCCGACATGGCGGCCAGGGCCGCAGCCGGATCGGGCGCCTGCAGAATCGGGCGCCCCACCACCAGGTGCGTGGCGCCCAGCTCCTGGGCCAGTGACGGTGTCGCGATCCGCTGCTGGTCGCCGACGGCATCGCCGGCCCGCCGGATACCCGGCACCACCACCCGCCCTTGGCCGACAATCGGTGTCACCCGCGTCAACTCCTCAGCCGAGCAGACGATACCGGCCATCCCGGCACCCATGGCCAGGCGGGCGAGGCGCTCGACATCGGCAGCCAGCTCAACGTGTTCGCGACCAGTGGCGCGCGCAAAGCCAGCCGCATCATGCGAAGTGAGCACGGTGACCGCCACCAGCGCCAATCGCCCGTCGGCCGCCTCGGCCGCCGCCGAGAGCATGGCCTCGCCCCCCAGCGCATGGACCGTGGCCATCTCAACGCCGAGATCCATCGCGGCCCGGACTGCCCCGGCGACCGTGTTGGGGATGTCATGCCACTTGAGATCCAGAAAGACGGGATGACCCGCTGCCACGAGGTTCCGCACGAAACCGCTGCCCGCCTGGGTCATCAGCACCGAGCCGACTTTCACCGGGCAGCGGGTCGGCAGGTGATCGAGCAGCGCGACGGCCGCAGGGGCGTCGGGCAGATCCAGCGCGACGATGATCTCAGCCATGACGATGCTCCAACTGGGTCACGAGACGTTCCGGCAGTCGGGGGTCGGCCAGGGCCGCCGTGCCGATTGCCACGAGTGAGGCGCCGACCCGCAGATAGTCCTCGACATCTTCCACGCGTCGAACACCACCGACGCCGATGATCGGCACATCCGGCAGTCGAGCGGCCACCCGCTGAACAGCCAGCAAGCCCGTTGGCAGCAGGGCCGGGCCCGAGACCCCACCAAAGCCATTGCCCAGGCGCGGCGCATTCCCCGCGAAGAGGAAGCCCGGCATGGTGTTGACCAGCGACAGGCCGTCGACCCCTGCCCCATGGGCCACCTGCGCCAGGCGCGGGATGTCGGGCAGGGCCGGCGAGAGCTTGGCGAACAGCGGCCGTCGCGTGGCGGCACGGCACCGGCTGATCACCGCCTCGATGCTGGTGGGATCTGCGCCGAACTCGACACCACCGGCGGCCGTGTTGGGACAGGAGAGATTGATCTCATAGCCCCCATGGCCGGGCAGGCTATCGAGGTGCGCAATGACCTCGGCGTATTCCTCGATGGTGAAACCCACCACGTTCACCAGCACCACCGGGCGCCGCAGATTGGCAGCCAGCCAGGGCAGTTCGTCGTCGGCCACCCGGTGCATGCCCGGATTGGCCAGGCCCACCGAGTTGATCATGCCGGCCCGATGCTCGGCGACCCGCGGTGCCGCGTTGCCGGCCCGCGGCTCACGCGAGACGGCCTTGGTCACCAGACCGCCGACGCGCTCCAGGTCCATGACGCCCATCAGCTCCCGCCCGAAGCCGGCCGTCCCGGATGCCAGCAGCAGGGGGTTGGCGAAGGACAGTCCAGCGACCGTGCGCGCCAGGCTCACGGGTGTTCCCCGCCGTAGCGGATGCGCCCATATCGCTGCCGGATGAAGGCATCCAGCGAGTCTTCGAGTTGGGTGTAGCGCGGATCGTTGATGAGCTGGATCACCTGGAGATAGGGATTCCCCTCGTGGGTGAAGACCCGCGCCCGCAGCACCTCCGCCGAGTCCGGCTCGAGGAGGATCCGTGCGAGCAACGACTTCACGACGTAGGGTGAGGACGGCCAGTCCTGTTCGATCCGGGCCAGCAGGTGGCGCTGCAGCAGCGGTGCCCGCAGTACCTGTGCGGCATCATCGGACTGGGCGAACAAGCGCAGATCCCCCAGCGGAACACCCGCCAGCGAATCGCGATCCGCCAGGATCAGTTCCACCGTGCGCCGCAAGGCGAGCAGGCGGGAGATCGGCCCGCCATCTTCGCCACCCATGGGGTTCAGGGTTTCGAATGTCGTCGCCAGTTCGTCCAGCGTCCCGACCCGCGCCAGACGATGTTCCGCCAGCATGCGGTTCGCCTCCGCCTCACGATCCGATTGGGTGAGCATGGTGAGCAACACGAGCCGGCTCTGCGCACTGATGGAGTCGTCGGCTGCCAGCGCGCCGCGGACGGCGCCCAGCACCCATTCGGCCTGACGGGCGTTGCTCGCCCCGGGGATCACGGCGAGCTGATCGAGCAGGGAATCCGTCCAGGTGGAGCGCTGCTCAGCCAGTACTTCGACCAGGCGTCCCCAGGCCACGGTGGTGTCCTGGGCCATCAGCAGCGAATCGAGTGCGGGGCGACCGCGTGCCGATTCGCCAAGCGCCAGGTACGCCACCCCCCGGGCAAAGCGGATGTCCGGCACCGACGATTCGGGAAGCTGCGCCAGCAGCAGCGCCCAGTTCCCCTGGGTCACATGCATCTCAGCGAGCAGTCGGGCCGCTTCCTGCCGGACCTCGCGGTCGGTCGCGCCGAGCAGTGGGATCAGCGCATCGTCGGCACCGGTGCGCTGCATCTGATAGCGGCAGCGTCCCAGTTCGAGTTGGGCGAGCATGCTCCAGCGGGCGGGCGACAACTGATCACCCACGGTGGTGAGCATCGGCAGCGCCGTAGCACAGTCACCGAGGCGTGCCCGGGCGATGCCCCGATAGCTGAGCGCTTCGACTCCCTGCTCCCGGGAGCGGGCCCAGGCCGAATCGGCCTTGGTCTGTGCCTGCCCCCAGAAGCCCAACGCTTCGAAGGGGCGGCCATCGCGCTCACTCTCCAGCGCGGCATTGGTGAAGCGGCGCGCCAGGTAGAGCGAGTTCGACCAGGAACAGCCGGTCAGCCCGAGTGCGAGCAGGGCGAGGAGCGCCCGCCCCATCACAGGTCCTCCTGGGAGGACACGGTCTGGGCGTCGGTCTCGTTCAGGAAGGTCTCGATCGCCTGGGCGATGGCGCGGGCCAGCGTGAGCTGTGTGGCCCGCGTGGTCATGAGTTCGGCATCCTCGGTGTTGGTGCTGAAGCCCAGTTCAATCAGAATGGCTGGCGATCGTGCCGTGGTCAGGACGGCGAAGTCGGCCTGCTTGACCCCGCGGTTGGTGCCCCGATGCACCTTCGCCAACTGGTCCTGCACCAGACCCGCCACCCGGGCGGAGCCGCGGAGAAAGGCGTTGGCCTGCAAGTCCTTGAACATGAAGTCGAGCTTGTCGCCGCTCGACCCGGCCGGCTCGGGTGCCTCGAAGCGCACGGCCTCGTTTTCCATCCGGGCGGTGCGGGCCGCGTCGGCCGCCTTGGCCACACCGAGGAAGTAGGTCTCGAACCCGCGGGTGAGGGTGTAGCCGGGGGCCACGTCCAGCGCGTTGACATGGATCGACACGAACAGATCGCAGTCGGCCCGGCAGTAGCGCGGCGCGCGATGGATCAGATTGATCAACGTGTCGGTGGTGCGGGTCATCCGCACATCGATGCCGCGCTTCACCAGTTCGTCCCGCACCAGCATCCCGACGGCGAGGGTGACGTGCTTCTCCTGCATGCCGCGGGGGAAGAACCGTCCCGGATTCCCCGGGTCCGGCCCACCATGCCCCGGATCGATGGTGACCAGATGCTTCCGGCGCACCGGGGTCGCCGTGGTGACCGCAGGCGCCTGGGCCACCGGCGTGACCGGAGTGCGCGCCGCCAGGGTGTAACTCGCCGCGGTCCAGCGCCACGCCCCGCGCGCCGGGTCGGTGAGCATCTGCGGAATGAACGCCAGCGGCACGAACACCGTGTCGCGACGGGTGGTCACCGCAGCGGGGAGCACGCGCACATCCTGGCGTTCCTGCACGAACGGGAGACCGATCCAGAACTGGTAGGTGGCAGTGCCGACGGTGGCGACCGCCCGCTCGGGCGTCACCGAGATGCTGCCCCCCAGCGCGCGGGCCAGCGGAGCCAAGGGAACCAGCGGCCCGGCGCCGGGGGCATTCCACACGGCGATCCGGGTGGTGCCGGAGGCCGTGGTGACTGTTAACTGAGCCGGCGGTGCCCCTGTCAGCAGGGTCGCCCCGACCAGCAGGAGACTCACTGCTGCCCCCGGTGCCGTTCGACCCGGGCCATCTCCCGGTCGGCATCGCGTTGGCGCAGCGTCTCGCGCTTGTCGTGGAGCTTCTTCCCGCGGGCCAGCCCGAGCTGGACCTTGGCGCGCCCCCGGAGGAAGTACAGCTCCAGCACGACCAGGGTCAGCCCGCCGCGCTCCACCTCGCCGATCATCCGCTCGATTTCCCGGCGGTGCATCAGGAGTTTGCGGCTGCGCACGGGATCGTGGTTGTAGCGGTTGCCCTGCTCGTAGGGAGTGATGTGGACCCCCTCGACCCAGACCTCGCCCCGGGTCACCCGGGCGAAGGCCCCCTTGATCGAGGCCCCGCGACGGCGCAGCGACTTGACCTCGGTCCCGGTCAGCACCATGCCCGCCTCGATGGTGTCGAGGATGTGGTAATCGTGGGTCGCTTTCGGGTTGCGCGCGACCGGGACACGCGCTGCCGTCTCCGGTCGCCCGGCGGTGGTAGCCATGGCTGAATCATAACGGCACCCCGTCGCTTGACGCTCGCCCCCGATGGGGCTAGGTTTGCCCGCCTTGCCGAAGTGGTGGAACTGGTAGACGCGCTGCGTTCAGGGCGCAGTGGGCGCAAGCCCGTGGGGGTTCGAGTCCCCCCTTCGGCACTCGCAGGACCCTTCCCGTTCAATAGCGTCGCATGGTGGGATCGACGGCCGTAGCCCAGGCCTCGACCCCGCCGGCGAGGCTGCGCACCGATCGGAACCCCGCCGCCAGCAGATGTGACCGCGCCGCCAGGGACCGCATCCCGTAGTGGCAGATGGTGACGATCTCGGCGTCATGCGCCAGCGATCCGAACTGTTCCGGCAGCAGGGCCAGCGGCAGGGAGACCGACCCGTCGAGATGACACACGTCGAACTCCCAGGGCTCCCGCACGTCGAGCAGGATCGGCCGCTCCCCTGCGCGTAGCCGCGCCGCCAGCTCGGGGGCCGAGATCTCTTCGGCCACGGCCTCACTGCGGGCCGGGACGACGCCACAGAACTGGTCGTAGTCGATCAGCTCGGTGATGGTGGGCCGGTCGCCGCACACCGGGCACGCGGGATCACGCGCCACGGCCAGTTCCCGGAACCGCAGCGTCAGCGCATCGAAGCGGATCAGCCGCCCGACCGTCGACTCCCCGATACCCAGAATCCACTTGATGGCCTCCAGCGCCTGGAGGCTCCCGATGATCCCCGGCAGCACGCCCAGCACGCCGCCTTCCACACAGGAGGGCACCAGCTCGGGCGGCGGCGGGTCGGCGAACAGACAGCGGTAGCAGGGCCCGTCCGGTGCGCCGAAGAGGGAGACCTGCCCCTCGAATCGGAAGATGCTGCCGTAGACGACCGGCACTCTTTCGAGAACAGCGGCATCGTTGATCAGGTAGCGGGTCGGGAAGTTGTCGCTGCCATCCACGACCACATCGTAGCCGCGGATCAGTTCCCGCACGCCCGGCCCGGTGGAGGCTGCCGTCAGCCGGATCGGCCAAGGGGTTACCTCGACGAGCGGATTCAGCGCGGTCAACCGCCGAGCGGCGTTGGCGGCCTTCGAGGCCCCGAGTACGGTGCTGTCGTGGAGAATCTGGCGCTGCAGGTTGGACAGCTCGACCTGATCGGCATCGACCACGCCCAAGTGGCCGACGCCGGCCGCTGCCAGGTAGAGCGCTGCGGGTGAGCCCAGCCCTCCGGCGCCGATCAGCAGCACCCGGGCGGCCTTGAGACGTTCCTGCCCCGCCAGTCCGATATCTGGCAGGGTCAGGTGACGGGCATAGCGCTGGAGTTCGTCGGCGCTGAGCGGGGAGTCAGTCATGGGGGAAACATGGGGCCATCACCCGCACCGGGCCACCGCCTGGGGGGACGGTGCGCCCCCTCAGCGTCGTTGGCGGAGGATGACCTGCTGCGCGGAGGTGAGCACGGCTTCGACCTCGCGGAGAGCCGTGATCCGGGGCGTCTCACTCAGAAAGAGCACCGCGTTCGCGGCCTGGTAGTAGGCCGCGTCCGGCACGGCGCGACCGTCCGTCTGCACCAGATTCATCAGCGGCGTGAGCAGTGGATCCGTCCGACTCCGGAAGGTCGAGTCGATGGCCACCAGCGCCTGCCGCTGCGCCGGGGTGAGCGACAGCTCCTCCGCGCGGGCCAGCACCTGCTCGGCCGGCCCGAGGAGATTGTCGCGCCGCAGACGCTCGCGCACCACATCGAGGGGCGGCATCGGACCAGACGAACCGATGATCTGCTGGATCGCGCTGTACGCTGTCACTGCCCGACCCGCCAGTTGATACGACGCGCCCAGCTCGACCTGGAACGGCTCCCGCGCCCCCACTCTCCCGACCTGGGCCTGCCCGAATCCGGGGTTCACCCGATAGATGTACGTCCGGGTGGCCGGATCAAACCCAGTCACCAGCAGCAGTCGGTTGTCGATCATGCTGGATGACGGCACCCGCCCCAACCCGGTCCCGCCCAGCCCGACCAGACGGGCGATCGCGCCCATGGTGCCAGAGAGTCTGGTCTCGAGGCTGATACGAGTGCTCAGCGGGATGGTCGGCGGCGGCTTGAACTGCAACTGCAGCTCCAGATGACTCTGCCAGGGGCCGGGGCAACTCCCCACGAATGCAACCTGCCCAGCCTGCCTTGCCAGGCAGCGCTGCAGCCGCGTCGGCAGCCGCTCCTGCAGGGCCCGATACTCGGCGGCGAACGTCCCCGATGTGGTGGCAGACACCACCGGAATGAACGCGCGATCGCCGGAGCGTCCATCGCCGTCCACATCGCCCCCGACCACAGGTGCGAAGGCCCCACCGGACCAGACCCGCAGCATGCCACCCAACTCGAACCACCAGACCCGATACCCGAACGTTCCCACCGCGACCTGATGGCGCTCCCCGCCATCCGGGCCCCAGGTCCGCGAGGCCTGCGCTCCAACCCCTTCCCACCGCTCGCTCACGCCGGATCGGAACTGGTATTCGATCACCAATGGGAAACTCCCGAGCGCCTTCTCGGTGTGCAGCCCCATGCCGAGCGTCACCTGCCGGGCGCGCAGGTCACTCCGCAGGCGCGTCACTTCGCTCTGCGCGGGGTCGAGCCGGTTGCTGCCAGGCAGGTGCAGGCCGGACCCGGGCACGATGGCCGACGCCGGAACGTACACGGGTCGCCCGCCCTCGTCGGCCAGGGTGAAGGCCGGATTCTGGCGCAGGTGCAGTGCTTCCTGCGACACCCCGTGGGCCGACCAGCTCGCGTGCGCCGACGGTCGGATGGTCCAGACCCCGGCCGACAGACCGCTGAGTCCGAGTGACACCTTCCACTGGCTGGCTGGCTGATAGCCGGGAGCGAACACCAGCGCTGGAGCGGTCACCCCGGTCAGTTCGCCATCGGCGCACTCCGCTGCGGCGGCGGTTCCCCCGGTGCTCCAGTCGGGATGGAGGACGGCGTCGCCCACGCAGACCTGGGGACGCGGACGCTCCAATCCGGTGGCGGCCAATCGACTGGACATACCCCTGGGGACCAACTCACCGACATACCGTCCCACGCTCCCATACAGGCGGTACCCGCCGCCGGTCTGGCGGATCATCCCATCCAGACCACTACCAAACGAGCCAATGCCGATGACGCGTCGGACAATGTTGGTGCCCGGGGCCCGACTGAGGCCGGCATTGGGATCGGGCCGGGCATCGCCCAGGCGCCAGACGAAGCCGGCCCGCGGCGAGAACGCTGTCGACGACGGCACCCGGTCCGTCCGCTCTCCGACCTCCGCCGCAACCCGCGGATTGAACATCCGGGTTCCCAGTACCCGTGCGGCATCCAGCCGGAGGCCTGCCTCTACCCCGAATCCGGGACCGATCCGCCACCCATCCGAGAGCCAGCCCGACACGGTCCGCCACTCTGCCGACTCGGCTCCCTGTCCAGGAGTCCAGCGTGACAGGCTCGGCGCGTTGTTGACGAGGGCATCGAGTGATGGGTACTGATAGCTGGACCATCCATCCCGCGCGCGGACTCCCTCGCGCACCCAATCCAGTGCCCACCCGAGGCTGATCCGATGTGCCCCCTCCGAACGCACGCCGGTGTGCCGTACCTGCCAGCGGGTGGACCAGCGCTCGGCGCGCGCCCCGAGGCTGCCAAACGCGACGGAGGTGACCCCAGTAGGCTCATTGCCCTCACTGGTTCCCACCTGAACAGCCCCCTGAGCCTGGGCAACGAGGGGCTCATTCCAGGACCGACTCGACTGCAACGACACCTGTGTCTGGGACACGAACTCCGCCAGCATTCCTTCCAGCAGGCCGGTGATGCGGTGGCTGGCACTGCCACCCGTCGACCCCATCGACGGCATGGCCAGACCCTGTCCGCCACTCCGCAGCGACGTCCAGGTTGGCGCCAGAGTCACGGTCAACCGCGTGGCAGCCGACGGCTGTGCTTCCCCAGTCAGCACGAGTCCGGCCTGGCGGATCCGCTGATCGGACACACCTCCCAGGCTCACGCCCAGGTCGGACAGGGCGCTCCGCAGCGCCGCAACGGTGTCACCGGACACATGGGCCGTGGCGTCCGTTGCCCCCGACAACAAGGAGGAGATCGGTCGCCAGGATTCGCGGACGACCCATGACGCATGGTAGTACGATTCACCTACCCGCAGGGGCCCCGACAGGAACCCGGTCGACGTCAGCGTGGAATTGGGACGGATGCTGGACCGCGGGTCGCTCCATGCCAGATGCCGTGACGACCCAATGCCGCGCACCCGACCGGTAAAGGTCAGCCCGCCGCGCGCCGGTTGTAGGGCCAGCTCAGTACCGAGACCACCCTGTGACACGTCCGACGAGGTGGTCACCAACCTGGCGCCACCGAGCGCGTCGGGTGGCACCAGGTTGGCGTCGAGGGGGAGCCCACCCATCGTCACGGACTGTCCTCCGCCCATGCGATCCAGGGAGTCCCGAGTCAGACCCATGCCCAGCGATTCCCACAGCCGGTCAAGATCTCCCTGGGCACCAATCCCGAGCCACTGGCGCTCCAATCGCAGAGTATTGGTCAAGCCACCCACGGGCGGGAGGGGGCGCTGCACCCCGCCAACCCTGGGGGCCTCCGCCACAATATCAGGCAGTTGCACCAGCGTCGGCACCAGGGTCGCGTCGGTCTCCACGGTAACGTCTTCGTCGGTCCGGGAGACCGACCAGGTCACGGAGCGGTAGCCAATGCGCCGCGCGACCAGCGCCAGGAACCGTGGTCCATCGTACAGCACAACTCGGAAGCCCCCGGTTGCACTGGTCTGAACGCGCCGGATTTCGCGGACCCCCACCACGGAGACCTCCACCCCCTCGATCGGTGCGCCAGCGGTGTCGCGAATCACCCCACGCACAATGGTTGGCGCGCCCTGCCCTGCCACTGGACCCGCCAGGAGCACCAGGGCGAGCACACCGATCCACGCAGCGAGCCGGTTCATTGCACTGGGTTCATACGATACTGTGCGACGACCCGCCCGCTATCTCCCGGCTCATAGATCCAGATCATCTCACGGGTCGCGGCGAAGAGGCGTGCCCTCGGCGACAGATGCACCGGAAAGAGCACCGCACCGGAGGCATCGAGCACCAGCCATGCTTCTGCGCTGTCCTGATCCCGCAACCGGAGCCAGATGGTCCCATCCAGTCCGGCCACGATCTTCTGTACCGCAGGCCACCAGGCAGGGGCATGGGCCCGGCGGAGACTGTCCACCATCCGCTCGAGAGCCGGATGGCTTCCCGGCGGCGGATCGAGCGCGAGCGCCGTCGCAGCACTGTCGATCTCGGCGGCCGTCACGCGATGCCGGGGAATCGGTACGGCGCGGTCCAGCACGGTATCGCCGCGGATATCAACCTGGACCACCCGGGTCAGAGGCGAGCCGTCCTCGCCATCCGGCAGCGCGGTCATGTGGCCAGTCACCGCACTCACAGCCGGCACCAGCATTAAATTGCAGAAAAGGTCCAACACAAACACCCGCTGCCGTTCCCACGTGGTTTCGCGTTCGCAACTCAGCCCTGCCGGAACGTCCAAGCGAGGCAGCAGCGACACCACTTCGCCGCTCTCTCTGGTCAACACGGGGAACGAGCGGTGGAGCTTTCCCACGTCGGGGGGGAGGGCCTGTTTGCCCTCGAGGACCAGGTGCCCGTCGCCCAGCACCGTCTTCAGGATGGGCGGCGCGCGTCCACCCTGCCACGGGAGCGATCCCCGCAACCCGGCCGGCAGCGGAAAGGAACGCGCCACTTTGAGGTCCGGGGAATAGATCCACACCATCCTCTGCCCCAGATCCGCCACCCAGAGCGAATCAGAGGCCCCCACCCATCCGTACCAGTTAACCTGACTGAAGGTCCCAGGCCCGGCACTGAGGACGGCGACCCGCCGAGCATCCGCCGTGACCACCCGCACCTGGACTCCCGCGACCTGAGCCAGGGCAACGGCCCCGTTCTGACTGACCTGGACCTGCGCGGCGCTTTCGGGGGAAACACCATCAATGATCCGGACCCGCTCCAGCGACACGCTCTGACCCGGCAGGACGGTTGCCACTCCAGCAAGCAGCGATGCCGCTACGAGCCATCGGCTCAGCGTGTGAGTGTTGCGTGTTCCGGGCAGATATGTCCTGGCCATCAACGACCCTCCGTCACACGGTAGCGCACCAGATTGGCTTCACCCGCTGTCGTGCCGCGCTCGATCAGCCAGACAGTCTCCCGGGTGGCCGCCTTCAGGCGGGCGCGATCCGGCAGTTGGACGACAAGGAGCTGCTGGGTTTCGCCCACCACGAGCCACTCCTCAGGCCCACTGGTGGCGCGCTGCAGCCAGATGGTGCCATCCAGCCCCACCAGGATGCGCTGGAACGCCAGCCGGAACTCGGGGGCGTTGGCCCGTCGGACACTGTCGACCAGGCGATTCAGTTCCGGGGGACTGCTCGGCTGTGGATCCGCCGCGAGCGCGGTCGCCGCGCTGTCGATCTCAGCGGCGCTCAGCCGATCACGGCTGCTAACGACGACCTGCCTGTGGTAGAGAGTGTCGCCGGATGGGCTCACCCGCACTACCCGGGTGACAACGCCGGCGACCGCAAGGCCCGGCGTCGTCACCATGCTGCCGTCGACCCGGGACACATCGGGGATGGGCACTGTGCAGAACAGGCCGTTGAAGGAAAACGAGCGGCCCTGCCAGGTGACGGACTGCCCGCAGCCGGTGGTATCGGTGACCGCCAGATTGACCGGCATGGCGAGGACCTCACCGTCCTCCTTCGTCAGCACCGGGTAGGCCCGGTGTCCAGGGCGGAGCGTTGGTGGCAGAGCCAGATATCCCTCGAGCACCAGACGATCACCACCAAGCACCGCGTGGATGGCCGGTACCTGGCGCGAGGTGACCCAGGGCAACGTGCCCCGCAGCCCGCTGGGCTGCTGGAAGCTGCGCACATACTGGAGCGTGGGAGAGAAGACGAACACCTTCTGCAGCGCCTGATCCACGACCCAGAGCGAGTCGGTGGCGCCAATCCAGCCCAGCGCGCTGATCCGTTGAAAGGATTCTTCGGCGGATGCCGCCTGGTCCAGCAGGACGATCCGTCGGCCATCCGCCGTGATGACCCGCACCTGCTTGCCAGCCGGTTCGGCGAAGGCCAGCGCCCCGGAACGACTCACCTCGATCCGCGAGCCTTCCGTGCCAGCCACCACGACTTCTCGAACCAGTTGTGCCTGTTGGGCTGCGGCGACGGTCGGGAGCAGGAGGAGGGCGACGAGAATCCGCATATGAAAACTGTACGGGTGGGACGGCCAAACCGTTGGGGGGAGATTGGGCATGAGGCCGGTTGTCACATGGCAACCGACCTCACGTTCCCCTGTGCGACAACCTCACCCGCTGATCGGCACGCCCTTCCCGCCGCCGGGCACGCCCAGCTCGGTCATGGCGCGGAGATCGAGCACCTCGTCGAGTTCCTGGCCGACCAGGACCTGCTTCTCGGTTACGAGCTGCTTGACCGTCTTGCCGGTGGCCAGCGCCTCCTTGGAGAGCTTGGCCGATTCGGTGTAGCCGATCTTCGGCATCAGCGCGGTGACCAGCGCGGGCGAGCGCTCCAGCCAGTAGGCGCACTGGGCCTCGTCGGCCTCGATGCCGCGCAGACACTTCTCGTCGAAGACCTGCACCGCGTTGGCCACGATCTCCATGCCGAAGACCATGTTGTGGGTGATCACCGGCATCATCACGTTCAGCTCGAGTTCGCCTGCCTTGGCCGCCATGGCGATCGTGGTGTCGAACCCGATGGCCTGGTAGCAGACCTGGTTGACCATCTCGGCGATCGACGGGTTCACCTTCCCCGGCATGATGCTCGACCCCGGCTGCACGGCCGGGAGGAGGATCTCGGCGAGCCCGGTCCGCGGGCCGGAGGCGAGGAGGCGGATATCGTCAGCGATCTTGCAGAGGTCGAGCACGAAGGCCCGATAGGCGCCGCTGAAGGTGGCAATATCGCCCATGGACTGCATGAGCTGGATGCGATCCTCCGCCACTTCGAGGGGCAGGCCCGTCAGCGCCGAGAGATGCTTGACCATCAGGGCCGGATAGGCGGGCTCGACATTGAGTCCAGTGCCCACCGCGCTGCCGCCGATGTTCATCGGCCGGAGCCACTCGGCCGCCTGGGCCAACTTGGCCGAGTGCCGGGCAATGGTCCGACCATAGGCAGTGAACTCCTGGCCCAGCCGGATCGGCGTCGCGTCCTGCAGGTGGGTCCGGCCGCTCTTCATCACGCCATCGAACTGCTTCCCCTTGGCCAGGCAGGTTGCCGCGCAGGCGTCGAGCGCGGCCAGCAGCTTCGGCAGCGTGCGCAAGGTGGCGAGCCGCATGGCGGTGGGGATCACATCGTTGGTGGACTGCGCCATGTTGACGTGGTCGTTCGGATGGACGGGTGCGTAGGCGCCGCGCGGATGGCCGAGGATCTCGTTCGCCCGATTGGCCAGCACCTCGTTGCAGTTCATGTTGTGCGAGGTGCCCGCGCCCGCCTGATAGGGATCCACCACGAACTGTTCCCGGTGCTGACCGGCCAGCACCTCATCGGCGGCGGCCATGATCGCATCGGCCCAGGCCGCGTCCAGCCGCCCGGTTTCCTTGTGCGTGGCGGCGGCGGACCGCTTGATCATCACCACGGCCTCGACGAAGGCCGGGAGCGGGCGGAGACCGGAGATGGGGAAGTTTTCGACGGCGCGGAGGGTCTGGATGCCGTAGAGGGCGTCGGCGGGAACCTGCTTCTCGCCGAGGGGGTCTTTTTCAGTGCGATACGTCATGGGAGACGATCATCCTTCGATCGGGGTCGGGTGAACGGGCGAACGGGAGGGAACATAGCAGGGGGGCGCCCAGCCGCTTGACTCCCGCCCCCGCTGGCCCCTCCTTTCACCGTTGTCCCTTTCCCACCACCCCACCCCACTGCGGCGGTCCCGATGCGCCTCCTCCACACCCTCCTGTTTCTCGCCCCCATCCTGACCGCCTGCAGTAGCGACGGCCCGACGCGCCCGGACCCCAAGGGGGATACCGGCGCGGTCAGCGGCACCGTCGGTGGTGCCGCCTGGGGCAACACCGCATTCGCCCAGGCCACCTGGGCGGAAGCCAACAAGACGTACATCCTCTCGGCCAGCGACGTCTCGCTCGGCGGACGGGCCGTGATGATGGTCCTGACGGACGTGGACAAGCCGGGAACCTATTCGCTGGGCCTCGGCGTCCCGTTCCGCTACGCCAACGTGGCGCTCCAGGCCGGGGTCTGGGAGACCACCCAGACCAGCACCGGTCAGGCCGTCCTGACCATCGTGACACCGCAGCGCCTCAAGGGCACTCTGACCTTCACGGGGGTCCCGGCCGCCTCATATCCAAACGCGACCGGCACCGTGGCCGTGAACCTCGCCTTCGATGTCACGGTCGTTCCGGTGAACACGGGCCAGTAAGACCCTCAGCGCCCCTCGCGCAGCCAGGGGTTCATCCGCCGCTCCCGGCCCACGGTGGTCTCGCTGCCGTGGCCGGGGAGCACGCGGGTCTCGTCCGGCAGGCTGAGCAGTTCACGGCGGATGCTCTCCAGCAACTGCGCCTGATCGCCCCCGGCCAGGTCGGTGCGGCCGATCGAGTCCTGAAACAGCACATCCCCCGCAATCGCCAGCCCCTCGCCCACGAAGGCCACATGCCCCGGTGAATGGCCGGGCACATGCCGCACCGCGAAGCGGTACCGCCCCACCGACAGCGTCTCGCCCACCACCAGGTCGGCGTCCGGTGGGTCGAGCGGCTCCAGGCCGCGGATGCCAAACATCTCCCCCTGCCTGGTGAAGGCATTGTACCAGCGGCGATCGTCGGGATGCAGCAGCACCGGCGCACCGGTGGCCTGCCGGATCGGTGTGACACCCCAGACATGATCGATGTGCGCATGGGTGAGCCAGATGCCCTGCACTGTCAGCTCCCGGTGGCGGATCGCGGCTTGGAGGCGCTCGTGCTCCTCGCCGGGATCCACCACCACCGCCTCACGCGTCGCCGGGTCCCAGATCAGCCAGGCGTTCTGCATGAAGCGACCGCCCGGCACCATCAGGGTCTCAGGCACCGGCGGTCTTCCGCTCGGTCAGGAACTTCTCCACGGCAATCGCCGCGGTTGTGGCATCTCCCACCGCAGTGGTAACCTGCCGCGTGAGCTGCACCCGGAGATCACCCGCAGCAAACAGCCCGGGAATGGAGGTTTCCATCCGGTCGTTGGTGATCACGTAGCCCGAGGCGTCGTGCGCGAAGTGCTGCCGGATCAGGCCACTGTTCGGCGAGAACCCGATGAAGATGAAGGCGCCGGTCACCGGCAGTTGCCAGGTCCGATCGTCGGCCGTGCTGCGCAGATCGAGATGGGTCAGTCCCGACGGACCACCAACCATGGCGTCGACCACCGTGTTCCGGATGACCTCGATCTTCGGGTTGGCAAAGGCCCGCTCCTGCACCACGCGCGAGGCCCGGAACTCCTCCCGACGGTGAATCAGGTACACCTTGGCCGCGTACCGGGTGAGATAGTCGGCCTCTTCGACCGCCGCATCGCCGCCACCGATGACCGCGATGGTCTCGCCCTTGAAGAAGGCCCCATCGCAGACGGCGCAGTACGACACCCCGCGCCCAGCATACTCGAGTTCGCCGGGCACACCGAGCTTGTAGGGCGTGCCGCCCGCCGTGAGGATGACCGCCGGTGCGTGGTAGGTGGTGCCGCCCGCCGTGGCGACATCGAAGATCCCATCGTCGCGCCGAGTGATGCCGGTCACCTCCTCGGTGCGGATGTCGGCGCCGAAGTGGGTGGCATGCTCGGTCATCTTCGCCGCCAGTTCGGGCCCGAGGATCGACATGAACCCGGGATAGTCCTCGATCTTCTCGGTATTGAGCAGCTCGCCCCCGGTGAGACCCCGCTCGAGGAGCACCGCGCGCAGCATCCCGCGCCCAGCGTACATGGCGGCACAGAGGCCGGCCGGCCCCCCGCCGACGATGACGACATCGAACAGGGTCTCAGTGGAATCGGTCATGCATGGGCTCCCGGTGGAAGAAAAAACTCTGGGTCTACAGCCTCACCGGCAGAACACCGGCGGACCGCGATTGGTTCACGTAATCCGGAGCACGGCAATCGCCCCGTGGCAGGCCGAGACGGACCCGACCACCAGACGGGAGGAATCCGGTCGCACCAGCAGACGATCCAGCACACCGACCGCCTGCGCCGCCAGGTGCGCTGGATACATTCCCACCCCATCGGTCAGATGTCGGCACGGAAAGAGCACCGGTCCATCCTCCTCGGCAATCCCCTGCGCCCTGGTCCACGAGGTGACGGACTCGCTCATCTCCCAGGTGCGCGGCCCCTTGATCGCCGGGCAGCGCGTCGGCTCGACACAGTGCGTGGGGCAGATCCAGTCGGCCCAGGACACGTAGCGGACTCCGGTGGGGTGCAACCGGTCGAACGGCGTCCCCAGGGGCGTGGTGACGGGTTCGAACTCGACCCCTCGCGTGGGAGCCCGCCGCTGCGCCTCGCGCGCCAGCCAGGAGGCCAGCAGATGAGGCATCAGCGGCGACGGGACGATCATGTCGGGCGGATCAGTCACCGTGCGAGCCGGATCCGACAGCCAGGTATCCAGGAAGGCATCCCAGTCGGCCACGACCAGCGTATACGCTCCGGGGGCCAGTTCCCGAGTGGCCTGACAGGCAGCATCCTGGTCGACCACGAGCAGTTGCTGATACTGGAGCACGCCGCGTCGTCTGGCGCGGTCGAGCTGCCCAGCATAGAAGGTTCCGTAGCAGCCACCGCCGATGATGGCGATCTTGCCCAGGACGGTCATCGCCGCAGCAGGCGTCCGCCATCGACGACGAGGGTCTCGCCGGTGATGAAGTCCCCGTGTTCCAGCAAAAACAGGAGCGCCTGCACGGCATCGTCCGGCGTGCCGAGACGGGCCAGCGGTGTGGTGCCGGTGAGGAAGGCCCGGCGGGCATCGTCGTAGTCGTCCGGCACCAGAACGGTGCCCGGCGCGATGCCGTTCACGGTGATCTCCGGTGCGAGCGCAGCAGCCAGCACCTTCGTCAGCATGACCACACCGGCCTTGCTGACCGAATGGGCCACATAGCCGCGCCAGGGTTCGAGACCACCCAGATCGGCAATGTTTACGATCCGCCCGCCCTGCCTGGCCAGATGGGGCGCGGCCTGCTGTGCCAGCAGGAAGGGCGCGCGCAGGTTGAGGTCGAGGACATGATCCCAGAGTTCGACACTGGTCTCCGCCACGCCACCCGGCTCCATCACCGCGGCAGAGTTGACCAGCACATCGAGCTGACCGAAATGATCCACCACACGGCCGGGGAGCGCCAGTGCCACCGCGGCATCACCGAGATCACCGCCGAAGGTCGCCACGTCGGCACCGGCATCGCGCAGACGGGCGGCGAGCTGCTCCGCCTCCGTGCTGGAGGCATGGTAGTGAATCGCGACCCGCATCCCGGCGCCCACCAGTCCCTCGACGAAGGCCCGTCCCAGCCGCCGCGCGCCGCCGGTGACCAGCGCCACCCGTCCGGCGAGTTGCATCAGCCCGCCGCGGGCGTCGGCCGTCGACGCGCCAAGTCGTCGAGCCACTCAGCGGGAACCTGCATCGCCCCCAGCCGCGCGTGGGTGCGCTTGGGGTCATCCTCGCCGTGCCAGTCCGACCCGCCGCTACGGCCCAGTCCGAGCGCTGCCGCGAACTCGGTCAGGTTGGCCACGATGTCCGGCCCGTGACTGGGATGGCGGGTCTCGACGGCATCGAGCCCCTCCGCCTGCAACCCGGCCACAGCGGCGCGGGTGCCCCGGTCGCGCAGGTGCGCAGCCGACACAATCCCGCCACTGCGGTGGACCAGCGCGGCGACCTCCGCGAAGGGCGGCAGGATCTTTTCGACCCAGGCGGGACGCCCCGGCCGCAGCCACTGGTCGAAGGCCGCCTGGGCTGTGTTCACATGCCCCAGGTCGCACAGGGCCCGCGCCAGGTGGGGCCGTCCGATGGTGCCGTGCTCCGCCACCTCGGCCAGCATGTCCCACGGCACCAGAATGCCCTGCCCGTGCAGCTTGCTCACCATGGCGCGCGCCCGGGCAATCCGGTTGGCGCGCGCCTCGGCGAGAAAGGCTTCGATGGCGGGGTCGCCGGGTTCAAGGAAGTAGCCCAACAGGTGCATCTCGCCCCAGGGGGCCGCAACAGAGAACTCGCAGCCCCCGACGACGCGGACGCCAAAGCGCTCGCCGGCCCGGCGTGCCTCGGCAATGCCTGCGGTGGTGTCGTGGTCGGTGAGGGCGATGGCCGAGAGGCCGATGTCGGCGGCAGCCTGCACCACAGCGCTCGGTACGAGCAGGCCGTCGGAGGCGGTCGAGTGACAGTGCAGGTCGATCACGTCACGGCCTTCCGGCGTACCCTCCGTCAGGAGAGGTCCATCGCGGTTGCGAGGTGGTCAGCAGGGCGGCCAGCGCGGCATCGGAGAGCTGCGCCAGGGCCTCAGCCGGACTCTTCTCCAGGCGCGGCGAGAAGCGGGCGATCCGCTCCTCGCCACCAGCGGTGGAGTCCTGTTGAAAGACCAGGGTACACTCGTCCACGCTGTACTGGGTGCGGCGCCCGCCTGCCACCACACGCCAGCGCGTCCCTGCGGCATCGGTGATCAGGCGGGTGATCATGTCAGCCGTCCGACTCGGGGAACTCGTGGATGGTCCGGCGGACATCGGCCAGGAAGCGGTCGGCGTCGGCACCGTCGACAATCCGATGATCGAAGGCCATGCACCACATGCCGCGCGTCCGGATGCCGAGGGCATCCGATCCGTCGTCCAGCGTGACCACGGCGGGCCGCTTCTCGATCGCCCCGACCGCGAGGATCGCCACCTGCGGCTGATTGATGATGGGCACACCGACCCAGGTGCCGAAGCCGCCGGGATTGGTGATGGTGAAGGTGCCGCGCTGGACATCTTCGGGAGCGAGCTTCTTGTTGCGGGCACGATCGGCCAGGTCCTGGACGGCGCGCGCCACACCGAGCAGCGAGAGTTCGTCGGCGCGGCGGATCACCGGCACGATCAGACCCCAGTCGAGCGCCACCGCGATGCCGACGTTGATCTCCCGGCGGAAGATGGTGTTGTCGCCCGAGACGGCGGCGTTGACCACCGGGTGGCGGCGGAGGTTGTCCGCGATCGCCTTCACGATGAACGCCAGGAACGTCAGGTTGACCCCACGCTCGGCGAAGGAGCCCTTGAGCCGCTTGCGCATCGCGGCGACGTGGGTGTAGTCGACCTCGATCAGCGAGTTGACGTGCGGCGACACCCGCCGTGACTGGACCATGTGGACCGCAGTGAGCTTGCGGATCCGGGACCAGGGCTCGACCCGATCACCTTCCCAGGCCTCGACCACCGGACCGGCGGCCGCAGGGGCAGCGGCGGCAGCAGCCGGGATGGCCGGGGCGGCGGCCGCAGCGGCCACCGGGGCCGGAGCACTCGGGGCGCCCCGCTCCAGGAACTGCTCCATATCCGACTTGGTGACCCGCCCGGCCGAACCCGTACCCGTCACGGCGGTGAGGTCGACGCCGTGTTCCTCGGCCATCTTGCGCACCAGTGGCGTGGACTTCCGGCGCAGCCGCTCGTCGTCGCTCTCGTTGCCGGTGCTGGGCGCCGATGGCGCCGGGGCAGCGCTGGCGGCGGCTGCGGGGGCGGGGGTTGATGCAGGAGCCGGCGCGGCAGCAGCAGGGGCGGCCGCGGGAGCCGGGGCTGCGACCGCAGCACCAGCCTCGGTCTCCAGGCGGGCGACCACGGTGCCAACGGCGACCGTCTCGCCATCCGGCACCAGGATCTCGGCCAGGACGCCAGCCGTCGGAGCCGGAATCTCGGCGTCGACCTTGTCGGTGGAGATCTCGAAGATCGGTTCGTCGCGCTTGACCGCATCGCCGACCTGCTTCAACCACCGGGACATCGTACCTTCGGTGATCGACTCGCCCATCTGGGGCATCACGACATCGATGCGGGCCATGCCAACTCCTTCACAGTGTCAACGTCTTCCCGCGGGACGCGCGGGCCGATCCCTCGTGCCGCACGGGGAGAGAAGCGGAAACTTCGACTCGCCCCCCCGGCTGGGTCAAGCCAAGCCGACCTGAGACGGGTCTCACTGCTTCGGCATGACCCAGTAGATCACCGCTGCCAGCACCGCACTCGCCGGGATGGTCAGCACCCAGGCCCACACAATACTCCCGGCCACCTGCCACCGGACCGCCGACAGGCGCCGGGACGATCCCACGCCCACAATCGCACCCGTGATGGTGTGGGTGGTACTGACCGGCACACCGAGCCCGGAGGCCAGCAGCAGCGTGATGGCCCCGCCCGTCTCGGCGCAGAAGCCGCCGAAGGGCTGCAACCGGGTGATCCGCGAGCCCATGGTCTTCACGATCCGCCAGCCGCCCAGGGCCGTGCCCATGGCGATCGCCGAATAGGCCGCCATCTCGACCCAGAGCGGGACGGTATCCAGTGTGGTGAGGTGGAGATGCCGCAGCACGCCGGTCTGCTGGGCGAAGAGATCCTGCGAGGCCACCAGCAGCCCGACGATGATGCCCATGGTCTTCTGGGCGTCGTTGGCGCCGTGGCCCAGCGAATACAGGCCGGACGACAGCAACTGCCCCCGCCGGAAGAACCGGTCCAGTTTGCGGCCATCCCGCCGCCAGAGCGACCAGGAGAGGATCACCGAGAGGACAAAGCCGAGGATCATGCCGAGCAGCGGCGACACGACGATGCCGAGAATCGGGAGCACCCAACCAGCCGGGATGATCGATCCGAAGCCCGCCTTGGCAATCGCCGCTCCCGCGTAGCCCCCCAGCAGCGCGTGGGACGAGGAACTCGGCAGGCCCAGCCACCAGGTGAGCAGGTTCCACCCGATGGCGCCCAGCAGCGCCGCGCAGATCATGGTCGGCGAGACCACCCGGGGATCGACCAGGCCCGTGGCAATGGCCCTGGCCACCGCCGTGCCGACGACGAAGGCCGCCGCGAAGTTGAGTGTGGCGGCGAAAAAGACCGCAACACCGGGTGAGAGGACCCGGGTCGCGACCACCGTCGCGATGGCATTGGCACTGTCGTGGAACCCGTTGATGAAGTCGAAGATCAGCGCGATCCCGACCACCGCCACGACAAAGGCGAGTGAGGCGTCCATCGCCTCAGCCGTGCTTGATGGTCACGGACTCAAGCACATTGGCGGCGTCATCCGCCGAATCCAGCGTCTTCTCGAGCGTGTCGTAGAGTTCCTTCCACTTGATCACCATCAGCGGATCGGCGTGGTCCTCGAAGAGCTTGCCGAGCCAGGTGTGGTAGATCGCGTCGCCTTCCTCCTCCAACCGCTTGATCTCGCGGCAGGCCGTCAGCACCGTCAGCGGCGGCCCCTTCTCCAGGGCCCCGACGGCGCGCACCAGCTCGACCCCGACCCGCTGAATCACGTCGGCCATGAGCCGGGCCCCCTCGGGGATGTCGTCAACCCGGAAGATCTGGAACCGGCGGGCGCAGGAGTCCACCCGGTCGACCACGTCGTCCAGACGGGAGGCCAGCATGTGGATGTCTTCACGATCAAACGGCGTGATGAAGGCCCGATCGAGCCGACGGACAATGCCGTGGGTCACCTCGTCGGCCTGGTGCTCGACGGCCTTGATGGCGCGCACCGCGTCCGCGCGTTCCGCGACCGGGCCCGTGACCAGGGCATTGAGATGAACCGCGGCGACAGCACAGTGATCGGCAAGTTGCGCGAACAGCTCGAAGAACCGCTCGTCGCGTGGCAACAGACGCATGGGATGCTCCGGAAGGGAGGCGGAGTCAGTAGGCGCCGCGCAGCGGGTGCGCGGGGTCGGCGAGCTGGTGCATCTGCCCGAGAAACCGTTTGGCCAGCCGGTCGATTTCACTCTCGGCCGGCTGGTCCGTGGCGACGGTGACCAGGGTGTAGTGCCCGCCTTCCGCGCGCACATCGAGGGTCAGGGTGCCGAGCGATCCAGCGAAGACGCCACGCCGGGGCCCCTCCTCGCGCGGGGCCAGGTGGGCCCCGAACCAGTCGGTGGCCCGTTGGCGAACGACATCAGGTGCGACGGAGGTCCGGTGAAAGTACTTCATCGGACCGCCGCTCCGGGGCTATTCATCCACGTGGGTGACCGGCGCCTCACCCATCATGTGCCGGAGCGTGTTCTTCAGCTTGGTCTGCTGGATGAACAGGTCATGTTCGGGCGGCAGCGCGGCATTGACCGTCTGCGGGCTCTTGAAGTAGAACGAGAGCCATTCCTGCACGCCGCGGTACCCGGCCCGCTGGGCCAGGTCGAAGAACAGGGCGAGGTCGAGCACCAGGGGCGCGGCCAGAATCGAGTCGCGGCAGAGGAAATCGACCTTGATCTGCATCGGGTACCCAGCCCACCCGAAGATGTCGATGTTATCCCAGCCCTCCTTGTTGTCACCCCGGGGCGGATAGTAGTTGATCCGCACCTTGTGGAAGAGGTTGCCGTAGAGCGCCGGATAGGTCTTGGGCTGCAGGATGTACTCCAGCACGCCGAGCTTGGACTCTTCCTTGGTCTTGAACGACTCGGGGTCGTCGAGCACCTCGCCGTCGCGGTTGCCGAGGATGTTGGTCGAGTACCAGCCCTCGACGCCGAGCATCCGGGCCTTGAAGCCGGGGGCCAGGATCGTCTTCATCAGGGTCTGGCCCGTCTTGAAGTCCTTGCCGGTGATCGGCAC
>CAYQXR010000035.1:0-25099 GCA_964421625.1 uncultured Gemmatimonadaceae bacterium
ATCGTACGGGCGACCGCCGGTCGCCCCTACGCCCTGGTGCGGACGTTCACGCACCAACCCCAACGGCATTCACGATTGGTGATTGGCGCCGACCGGCCGTCCGGCGTTCATCCCGCATCCGTTGACACGGCGGCATCGTACGGGCGACCGCCGGTCGCCCCTACGCCCTGGTGCAGACGTTCACGCACCGACCCCAACGGCATCCACGATTGATGATTGGCGCCGACCGCCCGCGAGGGATGATTGGTGCGGACATTCACGCACCACGACCGCCGGTCGCCCCTACGCCCACCCACCAAACTGACGCGCCAGCGTCGCGACGCCGACCGCCACCAGCGCGGGTTCCTGATGTGCGGGCACCTCCAGGTCGGCCAGGCGATAGCGCGCTCGGCGCGCCTCCCACTGAGCCTCGAGCCGAGCCACCAGATCCTCGCCATCCTCGCCCTGGAGCAGCGGACGATCCGCCGCACCCGCCAGACGGCGCGCGGCCTCGGACGGCTCGATCACCAGGTGAATCACCAGCGCCCGCCCCGCAACATCCTCCAGCGAGCCGGGCTGTACGGCCCACCCTGCCCCGGCGGCGATCACCTGCCCGCCCTCCGCCAGCGCGTCCTGCATGGCTGCCTGCTCGCGCGCGCGGAATGCGGCCTCACCCTCCTGCTGGAAGATGGCGGTGATGGGCATGCCCGCGGCCGCCTCGATCCGGCTGTCGAGATCACACCAGCCGGTGTCGAGGAGCGCGGCCGTCTCGCGGGCCACTGTGCTCTTCCCCGCGCCGGACAGGCCGATCAGGATCACCGGCCGACCACTCACGCATCCTCCGCCACACGCAGCGCCGCCACCTGCTCCTGCATGGCGGTCAGCCACCCGTCGAGGTGCCGCTGCACCTCGGCCAGCGAATCGCCGCCGAACTTTTCGAGCACGGCCTCCACCAGCACCAGCGCCACCATGGCCTCGGCGATCACCCCCATGGCCGGAACGGCCGTGACGTCGGAGCGCTCGCTCTGGGCATTGGCCTCGCTGCCAGTGGCCAGGTTCACCGTACGCAGCGGCGACATCAGCGTGGCGATGGGCTTCATGGCGACCCGCACCACCAGCGGCTCACCGGTGGTCATGCCGCCCTCCAGCCCGCCGGCATGGTTGCCCACCCGGCGGAACCCGCCGCCGCGACCAGCCGGGGCATCGTCCCGCACGATCGGATCGTGGACCGCGGAGCCGGGTCGGCGCGCGGCCTCGAACCCCAGGCCGATCTCCACGCCCTTCACGGCGGGAATCGACATCAGGGCCGCCGCCAGACGGCCATCGAGCTTGCGATCCCAGCTCACATGGGAGCCGAGCCCGACGGGCAGCCCGCGGACCACCACCTCGATCTCGCCGCCCAGCGTGTCGCCATCGCGCTTGGCCTGATCGATCCGCGCGATCATCTCGGCCGTAGCCACTGGATCGAGGCTGCGCACCGGCGAGGCATCGCTGGCCGCGTTGAGCGGCACCGGCAACGCCACCTCAGCGCCGGATGCATCCCGGACCCGGGCGGACTGAATGCCCCCCAGCGAGACCAGGTGCGAGCCCACCTCGATGCCCAGCGCCTCCAGCAGCACGCGCGCCACCGCCCCGCAGGCCACCCGGGCCGCGGTTTCGCGGGCGGAAGCGCGCTCCAGGATGTCGCGGGCATCACGCCGGGCGTACTTGAGCACTCCCACCAGATCCGCGTGCCCCGGCCGAGGCCGCACCACCCGACGACGCCGATCTTCCCCGGGCGTCCCCTCGGCGGCCATTACCTCTTCCCAGTTGGCCCAGTCCCGGTTGTGAATCAGCATGGCGATCGGCGACCCGATGGTCTCGCCGGCCCGCACCCCAGCCAGCCACTCGATCCGGTCCGCCTCGATCTTCATGCGGGCGCCGCGCCCGTAGCCCTGCATCCGGCGCTGGAGTTGATCATCGACCTGGGCGGCCGTGATGGGCAGCCCGGCCGGGATGCCCTCGACCAGGGCGACCAGGCCCTTGCCGTGGGATTCGCCTGCGGTGGTGAAACGGAATGTCATGCCAACCTCAACCCGGGAAATTGTCCCGGCCAACATATCAGGTCAGAGGCCGGAACGCACAACGCCCGGCACGAGGCCGGGCGCTGTAACCAATGAGGGGCGCTGCGGTCAGTGCTGCACGATCCGCGGCGTCACCGAGATGATCAGATCCTTGCGGCTCTCGCGCGTTTCCGTGAAGGAGAACAGCGAGCCGATGAAGGGCAGGGCGCCCAGCAGCGGGATGCCGCTGCGGTTCCGAGTGACGGTGCTGACCACCAGGCCACCGACCATGCCGGTCTCGCCATCACCGAGCATCAGCGTCGTCATGACATGCTGCTTGGGGATGATGTAGCCCAGGTCGGCCGCGGCCAGTGTCTGCACCGACGAGCGCTCGGCGTCGAGGTACAGCTCGATCCGGTTGTCGTTGGTCACATGCGGGCGGGCCTTGACGATGATGCCCGTCTCCTTGAAATCCACAGTGGCCCGGGCGGCCCCGCCCGTGGCGGCCGCCGACATGTCGATGACGCGCACCGGCGTCTCTTCGCCGGAGAGGATCATCGCCTCGCGGTTGTCCAGCGTGGTGATGGTCGACGTGGCTTCGACGTTGGTCATATCGATGCGTTCCAGCGCACTCAGGAAGGCCGTGACGGAGTAGCCGCCGATGGCCGTCGAGAAGATCAGGTCCAGCGCGGAGCCGGTGATGAGGGCGTCGGCGTTGGAGATGGCTGACACCGAGGACCCGTACAGGTCGACAATGTTCACATTGGGGCTGTAGGACTCGCCGGTGGACGGATCGAAGCGCTGCACCAGCCGGTTCGAGAACTGTTCCCGGGATCCGATGTCGTACTTGACGCCAAGCTGCTCCAGGTCGGTCCGATCAACGAAGACAATCTTGGCTTCGATGGCAATCTGCTTGCTGCGGACATCGAGCCCGTTGAGCTGCTCGACGATCATGTCGAGCCGGGACGGGATATCGGTCATGATCACCGAATTGGTGGCCGAGTCGGCCGAGACCGTCCCGCGCTCCTTGCTCAGCATGCCTTTGACCACCTCGACCAGCCCGGGCGCCTTGGCGTAGTTCAGCGCCACGCGACGGGTCTCCAGCCGCTCCAGCGAGTCCAGCTTGGCGATCTCGATCGGGTCGTCGATGCGGATGATGCCGCCGTCGATCTCGATGGCCGAGAGCTTCTGCGACTGCAGGAAGGCATTGAAGGCCTGCTGCCAGGTCTTGTCGATCAGCGTCATGGTGACGGGTTCGCTCTTGACCCCGCGGCTCATGATGAGCTGGCGGTTCCCCACCGTGTTGAGCTGCGCCAGGACCTCGTCGTAGGAGTTCCGGACCCACCGGAAGGTCAGCGGCGTCTGCACCTGATCGGCGGCCAGATCGGGCAGGAACTGCTTGCCACCCGTCACCGTGGGCAGCACCGTGGTCGTCGGCTTGGTCGGTGCCTCGGTCGGCGTCGGGGCGACCGGGTTGGCCCGCCACGGCGCAAACGACTCGTCCGGGAAGGAGATCTGGATGAATCCGGGCGACGAGGAGTTCATCGCGTAGGACTGCATCTGCGACAGTTCCAGTTCGACCCGGACCACGGCGGCATCCGCCTGGTAGGCCCGGACCGCGCGGATCCGTCCGCGGCGCTGGCCGTCGTAGGTGCTCAGCGGTCCGATGGCGGCCCCGGTGAAGTCGAGGACGATTCGATCCGGATTGCGGAGCGCCTGCTCCTGCATCTGGACCGGGCCGTCGAGCGCCAGGGTGATCACCGCCTCGCCGTTCTTGTGGGCGAGAGAGACGTCCGTCAGCGTGGTGGCCGTCGGCACGCGGGGGCCCGACGCATCGGACAGGAGGACCGCCGGCAGCGCCAGCAGCAGGGGGAGAGATCGCATGGTCATCATCGGGTGCCGTCCTCCGCTCGGCTGAGCGAGTACGTGTGTTCGCGGATCGTGCCGAAATCGTTCACGCGCAGGGTCGCCTCAGTCGATTCGACGGAGGAGACGGTCAGGCGGCCGATCCGGTCGCCCGGCCGCACGTAGTACTGCCGCTTGTTGCCCAGGTCCCGGAAGGTGGCCAGCGACAGACGCGGCTCCGACCGGTTGAAGATGATGGAGACGAGCTGGAGATCCAGCAGTTCCGGCCCCTCTTCGACCGCCACCGAGGTCATGCCGCGGAAGGGATCCCGCGACGCCCGAGTGAAGGAGTAGCTGTAGGTCTCGCGGACCAGCTCGGTGGGCGGGACGATCGTCTCGCTGTCGGGCGCGGCCTGGGCCGGCGTGGCAGCAGCCCCGCTGGCACTGTCGATCCCGGTCACCGACGCCGCGGCCGGTGGTGCAGTCTGGTCGGTGGTCTCCGCGTCGCCACCACCACAGGCGGCCAGCAGAGCGACCAGCATCAGCCAGTTATTGCGCACCGTCGACTCCTCCCCCGCTGCCGGCGGGCTTGACGTAGGTCTTGACGGCGAAGTTCACTTCGAGCATGCCGAGGGTGTCGCCCAGTACCCGGGCGCGATCCATGGGGGCCCCGGCCACCGCCACATCCTCGGTGACGACGATCCGGCGCAGCGAGGCAACGTCGGTGAGGAAGCGGCCCACCTGGTGGTAGCGACCGATCACCGACATCCGGTAGGCGTAGGTCTCGAAGGGGCCGGGGCCGGTCGTGGTTTGGTCGGGCGTGATCGCGGTCGACAGGGTCACGCCATGGGCCTTGGCCCGGATGGCGATGTCGTCGAGCAGATCGGCCACTTCGCGCTGTTCGGGAACCAGCGAGCGGAGCACCTCGAGCTGGGCCCGATAGGCCACGATCCGCTCCTTGACCTGGTCGATGTTCTCCCGCCCGAGCTGGCGCTTGGCGGCATCGACCTTGGCACGCATGCTGGCCAGCGTGTCGCGGGTGGAGTCGACGGCTGCCATGCGCTCACGGATGCCGGTAACCCCAACCATGTTGATCCCATCGCCACTCCAGCCGGCGTAACCGATGATGCCGGCGATCAGCGCCAGAAGAATCGGGGTTGATTTGGAACTGTCAGCCATTGGTCACCTCACCACGGACTGGAGGATCGGGACGGTCCGCACCTGGGCCGAATCGGCCTGGGTGAAGGAGGCCTGGATCGTGAACGTGAACAGCGCCCGGTTGTTCTCGACCACCACCTTGGCCTCGACCGGCAAGACGTTGCCCACCCACGGACTGGCTTCGAGCTGACGCTGGAAGGCCGTGTAGTGGTGCAGGTCGCCGGTGCGGCCGACAATCCGGAAGGTCATGGGGGCCGGCGGGAAAGTGCTGTCGATCGGCGTGCCGCGCTGGGGAACCAGCTCCCGGACCTCGGTCAGCCAGGTGTTGTCGGGCAGGGCACTGGCCACTTCGTCCAGGACATGCGGCCAGACGTACCGGTTCCGGTCGACGTGCCGGATCACGGAGATTTCCTGCAGGATCGAGTCGCGGACGGCCAACTGCTGGTTCTTCTCGGTGATGAAGGCCTGGTAGCGGTTCAGCTCGCTGCTGGCCTCTGCGATCTGCGGCTGGAGTTCGGTGATCTGCTGGCTGGTCCGCCAGGCGAAGAAGCCGTAGCCACCCAGCACCAGCAACCAGGCTGCCGCCGCGACGGCGGGCCAGGGATTGCCCCCGCCGCCGCCGAGCGACATGCCGGAGAATTGTTCCCGCATGCCGGCCAGTGCCGAGCCGCGGCTGGCGCGGTTGGCATGGGAGCCAGGCTTGAGATTAACGGTGATCATGACGTGGTCCCCTTCATGCCGAGGCTCGCAGTGCCAGGCCGACCGGCAGCATCAGTTGCGGCGCGATCTCGTCGATGGACAGATCGCCGAAGGCGTCCGGGGTGCGGTCGAGCCGTTCGACGGCGTGGGCCGGCGTGACCGGCACCCGCAGCCGTTCGGCCAGCACGGCCGACAGCCCGGGTACCCGGGCACCGGCGCCGGTGAGATACAGTCGGGAGAGCGCGCTCACCTGCCGGTTGGACACCTGCAGGAAGGCCGCGGCCCGTTCGATCTCGAGGGCCAGATCGCCGCCCTGCCTGGTCACGAAGGGGGCCAGCGCTGGGTCCAGATCGGCTCCCGTCACCACCCGCTCCGCCTGGTCGACGGTGAGGCCCCGCTCGCGCTGCACGTCTTCGCGCAGGGTGCGGATGCCGACGGCGATGTCGCGGGTCAGGACCGGGACGCCGTCTTCGAGCAGGTTGATGGTGGACACCTCATGCCCCACATTGACCAGCGCCACCACGCCGCGCATGGCCTCGGGGTAGTTGGCCTCGAAGGCGTTATGCAGGGCGAAGGCCTCGACGTCGATGACCGACGCCTCCAGCCCCAGCTCGCTCAGCAGCGAGAGCTTGGATTCGACCAGCTCACGCTTGGCCGCCACCAGCAGCACCTGCATCTGGCCGCCGACCCCATCGGGATCGAGGATCTGGAAGTCGAGTTCGACGTTGGTGGGATCGAAGGGGATGTGACCATCGGCTTCCCAGTGGATGGTCTCCCGGGCGTCGGCCGCGGGCATCCGTTCCATCTGGATCTTCTTGATGATCACGTCGCGGCCGCCAATGGCCACCACCACGTCCTTGCCCCGAATCTGGACCCGGCTCAGCAGGGAGCGGACGGCGTCCGCCACCAGGGTCGGGTCCATCACTTCACCTTCGACGATGGCGTCATCGGCAATCGGCTGGATGGCGACCTGCTCCAGGACGGGACGTCCCGACGCGTGGTTGATCACCACCACCTTGATTGCACCGCTGCCGATGTCCAGTCCAACCGTCGGACGAGTGCGCGAGAAGAGCGCCATAGTTGCCCGGTTCTGCGGTTGAGGGTTCCTGACAAGGTACCCACCCCGACCCGAGAAGTCAAGTGAGGTGGCCAGCACCAACCCATTGCCCAGATGTCACTTAGGACGATGGCTCCTGCGGGAAAAACCTGCTCGAACCCGCGGGGACACCCCACCAAACCGCACTCCCCGTGCCAGACCGCCGACCGACTCAGTCCCCGGGCAGGTGGCGCAGGCTGTCGCCGGGCCCTCGGCGCAACAGCAATGTGCCCCGGGCCCCGGCCCACGGGCGATCCGGCGCGATACGACGGGACGCGTCCGCCCGCAGCACCACCAGATCGCCCTGGCGGATGGCCCGCAGCTCCCACTGCCACCCGCCCGGGTAACTTCCCGACAGCGTGTGCGTTTCGCCCTCTGGAAGTACCGTGGCTGTGGCGAAATGCACGCGGCCCTCGGCCAGGACCGACTGGGCCACCAGTTGGGCCTCGATGGCCGACCGCTGGGCCCCCACCAGCCGGGCCCGGCCCAGCACCGCCAGCAGCAGCGCCGCCAGGATGGCCTGGACCACCACGGCCAGCACCAGCAGCGAGAGCAGGGCAGAGCCCCGGCGGCCAGCGGCGGCCGGGCTGGTACCGCGGCTCACGAGCCCCCCAGGTGGATGGCGATAGTAGTTGTATCTGCAACACCCAGACACGGCGCTACTTCCACTGCGGTGCCGACCACCCGCAGCGGTTGGCACCCCGGTGGCAGCGGCCCGGCAAAGGGCTGGATGGTGGCGCTGCCATCGACCGGGGCCAGCCCGAACCAGTTCCGGCCGCCCGAGGCATAGCTGGCCAGCCGACTCTGCTCGACCACGCGGAGATACCCTGGCTCGGCCACCTCGCGGTCCAGCAGCAGCCGCCACCCGACCCGGCCGTCCGGGCAGGCCGACCCCACCCACTCCAGCAGCGAGGCCCGCTCCCGGACGCCCTGGCGATCCACCACCCAGACCTCGTCCCGGCCAGCCTCCGGCCACCGAAGACCCTGCCAGTCGGCGTCAGCCACCACCAGTGCCGCCCCGGCCCCGGCACAGGGCACCCCCTCACCCACCCGCCGGGGGAGCAGCAGAGCCGACCCGCTCTGGGTCACGTCGCTGGGGCGGCGCTCGGCCAGCTCGTACCGGAGCAGCGAGCCCACCGTGGTGGTCAGCCGAGTGCTGGTGAGTCGCTCAGCAGCTCGCCGCTCGGCACCCGCCGCCGCCCGCAGTACAGCCACCCCGGCCATGATCACCCCGGAGCCCAGACCCACCGCCACCAGCAGTTCGAGCAGGGTAGTACCGCGCCGGTTCATTGGCCGCACCCCAGCACCAGCGGCACGCCGGGCAGCAACGGCTCCACCGGCCAGGCCACCACTCGGGCAGCGCCACTCCGACATGAAGGTGCCACCGCGGCGGCCTGGTAGGCCTCCCAGTGATGCTGATCCCGGCGGGCGCCGACAGACAGGCGCCGGGAGACGCGCTCCGAGGTGACCACCGTGGCGAGCACGCTGAGGGCCAGCAGTTGCAGCAGCAGCACGGCGACGAGCAGCTCAAGCAGCGTCAGGCCGCGGGGCGAGGACAACAGATTGGCAGGAAACACCAGAACCTCCGAGGGAATGGAGGCGTATGCTGGTCAGGCGGGATTGGAGCGCAGGGGCGGAACAACGCGGCGCGTCACCATGCGACGCGGCGTGGGCAGGAGGGGGCTAGTTTCCGCAGGCCACCCGGGCATGCACCGTGGCGGGCGCTACCGGCGTCGCCGAACCAACGAAGATGGCGCAGTGCTTGGGGGTCATGGGGTGGGTGCTGGTGGCCGACCAGCCGCCCGGCACGGCCTCGGCGATGGTGACGGTCACGTCTTCCGAGGGGTTGTAGACCAGCTCCGCATGCGGCACCGCCCCTCCGTAGTAGGTTTGGTAAACGTTGTAGTAGGATTCCTGCGAGTGCATCAGGTTGCGCAGGTCGCTGCCCATGCGGGTCAGCAGAGCCCGCTCCTTTGGCGCTGCCACCTTCATGTACCCGATGGCCGCCAGGATCCCGATGATGACCACAACGATCATCAACTCGACAAAAGTGAAACCACAGCGTCGTTGCATGGGAGGAACCTTGGGTGATGGGAGCACAGTGACCTTGGGTTCGATGGGACGACAACGAATAGTACTCGAGTCGGCCCTCACAGGGGAGGGTAGTCCGCCCACTGCCAGATACAACAAGGCTCCCGGTACCCGGTACCGGGAGCCTCTGAGACCACTTCGATCAGGAGCAGATGATCATGCCGTCATCATCGGCAGTCGTGCCGATCGTAACCTTGCACTCATCCGGAGAGCCGGAGGTGATCGAGCCATCCGTGGCCGTCGCGGTATAGGAGGAGGAAGTCGCGCCGGAGATCACCCAACTGACAGTGCTGCCGGCGGCAGGCATCGTCAGGAGGCTCTTAAGATCATCGATCGTACTAGCGAAGCCATGGCCATCCGAGAAGTAGGCCTCCTGGGCGGTGCGGATGTTGCCGATGTCCGACTTGAGGGAGGCGAGCTTGGCCTTGTCCTTGGTCGCCGAGAACTTCGGAATGGCGATGGCGGCCAGGATGCCGATGATCACGACGACGATCAGCAGCTCGATGAGGGTGAAGCCCTTGCGGTTGCGCAGCATGATGTGTTCTCCAAGAGTTGGTATCCAGTTTCCAGGCCACTTTGGCCTTGGCCGGGTACCCGTTCCCTCCCGGCGCTGCCCAGAGCTAAGGCGAAATCGATGCCACAACGTGACCCCATAGCGCAAACTGTTGTATTTCAACGCGTTACGATCGCATCACCCGACCTGACACCCGCCTCTCACGCCCGCGCCACTCCGGGAATCTGCGAGACTCCGTCCGGTACGGAGCCGGGGCACATCTCTCGCAGGAAGGCCTGCCAATGACTGATGCCACCGATCTGCGCGCCCGGCTGGACCGCCGCACCATGTGCTGGCTGCTGGGGCTGATGGCCCTGGCCCTCATCGCCTCATGGACCACTCTCCCCAACCAGTTCGTTCAGGACGATGCTGTCATCGTCCTGCGCGACCCGGGGCTCCAGCAGGTCTCCCTGAGCCGGATTTTCCTGGAGCCCTACTGGCCCGCGCCCTTCCAGCGTGACCTCTACCGCCCGCTGACCTCGCTGCTGCTGGGGCTGGAATGGACGCTTGGTGGCGGCGCCTCGCTGCCATTCCGGATCATCAGCATCACCCTGTATGTTCTGACCACGCTGGCCTGCTGGGCCCTGGCTCGGCGGCTCCTGCCCGGGCCCTGGGCCTGGGGTGTCGCAGCACTCTTTGCCGTCCACCCGGTGCATGTGGAGGCGGTGGCCGTGGCAGTCAACCAGGCTGAGCTGATGGTGGGCTTCCTGCTGGCCCTGTGTACGGCCTGGTACCTGGAGCGGCGGCAGCGTGGCCCCCTGGTCTGGCGGAACCACCTGCTGATTGCCGGGGTGATGCTGATCGGCGGGCTGTTCAAGGAGCACGCGGTGGTGCTGCCGGCGCTGCTGGTGCTGGCGGAGTTGACCGTCCTCCGGCAGCAGGGGAGCCTGCGGGAGCGCCTGAACGCGCTGCGCCCCGCACTCATCCTCTGCACCCTGGTGCTGGTGCTCCTGCTGCTGCCCCGGGCCTTCCTCTTCGAGAACGACCTTGTCGGCACCTTCACCGCCAAAGGGCTGGCAGGGCTCTCATTCGGCGAGCGGGCCCTGACCATGCTCCAGGTGGTGCCCCGCTGGATCTACCTCATCCTCTGGCCCGCCACCCTGCTGTCGGACTACTCGCCACGGGTAATCGACCCGGCCACCTCATTTGGCGCCATGCAGGCGGCTGGGCTGCTGCTCCTGCTGCTCTGCCTCTGGGTTGCCCTGCGGACGCTGCGCGACTTTCCCGTCATTGCCTTTGGCCTGGGCTGGGCGGCCATCGCCATCCTGCCGGTCTCCAATGTGCTGATTCCCACCGGCATTGTCCTGGCGGAACGCACCCTCTTCACGCCCTCCTTCGGGGCCCTCCTGGCCGTGGTGGCGCTGATCCAGGCCGTTGGCACTCAGTTCCCCCAGCGCGCCTGGCTGCGCCCGATCGCGATCGGTGCTGTCAGCGTACTGGTGATTCTCGGCCTAGGCCGGAGCTTGGAGCGTCACACCGCTTGGAAAGACGAGTTCACCTACGCCTTGCGGCTGGTCGAGGACGCGCCGCTGTCCTTCCGGGGCTGGTACCTGCTTGGAGGAATCGCACTCAACAACGGACAAGTAGAACAGGGGCGTCGCCTGCTTCACAGCTCATTGAAATTGTACAGCGGAAGTGGCATCGTATGGTTCCTACTGGCAGATTCCTACCGGGACGCTGGCCGCTGCGCAGAGGCCATCCCCGCCTACGAAGGTGGGCTCCGAATCCAGCGCTATGACCACCCCCTGGCGGGGCTGGCCGCCTGCCTCATGTGGGAGGGGCAATACGCCCGGGGCCGCGAGATTGCCCTGGAAGGCATCCGGATCGGTGAGGACACGCTGTTGTTCCGCACCTGGCTCCACCTGGCGGACTCGGGCTTGCGGGTCAACGCGCCCCCCCATACCATGCGGTTCCCCGTCGCAGTCCGCCCATCGGGCCATGAGCCGACTGGCAGCCCCTGACCCCCGGAGCCTGTCCCCGTGGACCGTGACCTCTTCCTGACCCACGCCCGGGTCGAGCAGACCCACTGGTGGTTCACCGGTCGACGCGCCATTCTGCGGGAGGTCCTCCACCGTGTGGCCCCGCCGGGGCGGGGCACTCCCCTGCTGGACGTGGGCTGCGGCACCGGCGGCAACGCTGCCGCCTTTGCTGACGACTACGCCGTGCTCGGCCTCGACCCCGCCCCCGATTCGATTGCCCTGGCCAAGGAACGCTTTCCGGCGGTGCAGTTCGTGCAAGCCGAGGGCCCCGAGGCCGGGCGCGACCACCTGGCGCACGGGGGCGTCCTGCTGATGACCGATGTTCTCGAACACGTAGCCGACGACCTCGACCTGTTCCGTCGCACCGTGGCAGTGGTCCCATCCGGCGGGCACCTGGTGATCACTGTGCCGGCCGATCCTTCGCTCTGGAGCGCGCACGACGTGACCTTCGGCCATTTCCGCCGCTACACCCTGCCGACGCTCCAGGCGCTGTGGCAGGAGGCACCCGTCGAGGTCCGTCTCTGCACGCCGTTCAATGCGCGCCTGCGCCCGCTGGTTGCCCTGATCCGACGCAGCGGCTGGCGCAGCGACGGCGGCAATGACCTCACCATCCCCAGCGGTCCGTTGAACGGGCTGCTGCACCGTCTCTTCGCCTCCGAGGCGCCCCACCTGGCCAACGCCATCGACCAGCACCGCATGCCCTGGCGCAACGGCGTGTCGCTGATGGCTGTCCTGCGTGTCCGATGAGTGATCTGGCGCCAGCCGCTCCGGTGACCATGGTCGTCCCGGTCTACAACGAGGCGAACCGCCTCGATGGCGCGGCGTTTCTGGCCCACCTCGCCGCCGATGCGTCGGTGCGCTTCCTGTTCGTGAACGACGGCAGCACGGATGGCACCGCCGATGTGCTGGAACAGCTCCGCAGCGCGGCCCCGACGCGGGTCGGCATCCTCACGCTTGCCCCCAACGGCGGCAAGGCTGAGGCGGTGCGCCGGGGCCTGGCGCGGGCATTCGAGGATGGCGCTGAGATCGCTGGCTTCCTGGATGCCGACCTGGCCGCCCCGCTCAGTGGCATTGCCCTGCTTTGCGACGACCTGGCGGCGCACCCGGAGGCGCTGGCTGCTATCGGTGCCCGGATCAAGCTGCTGGGACGGAGCATCTCGCGTTCCGAGCGGCGTCACTACCTCGGGCGACTCTTCGCCACCTGCGCCTCACTGGCCCTGGCCCTGCCGGTCTACGACACCCAGTGCGGCCTCAAGCTCTTCCGACGGCATCCCACCGTTCACCAGGCACTGGCCACACCCTTCCACTCCCGCTGGGTCTTCGATGTGGAGTTGCTGGCCCGGCTGCGGCGCGACCCGACCTTCGATGCCACCCACTCCATCCGCGAGGTCCCGTTGGAAGCGTGGCAGGAGCAGGGCGAGAGTCGGCTGCGGCTGGCTGACTTCCTGCGCGCGCCGCGCGAACTCTGGCAGATCTACAGGGAGCGCGCCAAGGGCTGAACCTACGGCTGCGGCCGCAGCTCGCTCCGCTCCACAACCTCCGCTTGCTCCTGACGCCATGCGGTCCAGGCAGAATCCCGATTGACCCGCAGGAGTGTCGGCTGAGCGTCCGAGTCGGTCGGGAGGGTGAGCATCCAGAGGTCCTGCGCCCCCGACGAATCAATCACCAGGGTGTTCAGGGCGTGAAGATCCAGCAGGAAGCGATTGTTGCCGCGGGCCAGGAGCATCGGTGGGAAGAACACGAACCCATGGCCGTCGTCCGCAATGCGCCGCAGACACAGCGGCGTGTAGCGGGACCCCGGGCGCACTCGCGGCGTCGAATCGCGCGACATGGTGAGATGGCGCAGTCCCGTGGTGTCACGGAGCGCGTCGGTGAGCTTTCCTTCCAACGCTGGTGCTCCACCGCCCTCATGCTCCACCATGGCCAGTGCCTGATCGAGCTGGCAGGCGTCGACACTGCGGTAAATCTGCTCCGCCCGCGAGCGGCTCACCCCCACACCCCAGAGGCGTGCCATCAGTTGTCCACCCCAGCTCTCCCTGACCAGAATCACCGCGTTGCGGATGCCCTGTGCCTCCGTGAGTGCATCGGGGTCGATCCGCATGGACTGGAAGCTGTTGCGATACTGGAGCCCTCGGATCGGTGCGTTGATCGCCAGACCACCGACCAGCGCCACCACTGCGGCAATGAGCACACCCTGTCGCCACGCGAGCGGGACGCCTGCCACAAGCATGCGCTGGGGCGCCCGGGCCACCCAGAGCAGCACCCAGGGCGCCAGCGGCAGCAGGAAACGCGGGCCGAGATAAATGCCATCGTGCCAGTAGGCGAAGTAGGCCAGCAGCAGGCCACCGCTGCAGGCAATCACCCAGCGATCGAAGGGCGTGAAGCGACGGGTGCACCAGAGCGCCACGGACACGGCCAGCAGTGACGGGATCGGCGTCTCCAGCAGCCAGATCTGGAGGCGGAGCAGGTAGAGGTTGATCAGTTCCAACCCGCGCCACGGTGTATGGGGGGGGCCCCATGGGGCTTCGTGGAACCCGAGCTGGTGGGTGACTCCCCACATCTCGATGTAGCCGAAGCGGAAGGGATCCCCGGTCTGCGACGCATTCACGGCCAGCAGTGCTGCCAACGGCAGCGCCACGCCCACACCGCTGGCCAGCAATGCCCCCAGATGCGCGCGCCCGTGCCGGACCCGTGCCGCCAACCAGCACGCCGTCGGCAGCGCGAAAGCCAGGCCGTCCATTGGCCGGATGGTAGCGGCCAGGCCCAGGGCCAGTCCGCAGCCGAACGCGGCGCCGGGGTGCGCCCTCCCATTGTTGGTGGCCACCACCAGCAGCAGGGCGGCCACCATGAGCGCAGCCATAGTGGTCACATGATTCATGGACGTGCCCCCGAGGAAGAGCACGAAGGGAGCAGCACTGAAGAGCAGCAGTGCCGCGAGCGCAGTCCCCGACGGTTCCGCGATGCGGCGCAACAGGCGGGCGAACAGGTAGACCGCCACTCCCGTAGCCAGCGGATTGACCAGCCACTCCGCGCCCAGCAGTGTTCCCAGCGCCAGGAAGGCGGGGCCGCCAGCCGGAAATTGGCCGTACACTTTGCCGTTCCAGTCGAGGAGGTGCGTGGCACTGCTGAAAACCGGATACTCGGGCGCCGGCAGCCAGGTGCGACCACTGGCAAAGATGCGCCCCTGCACCCGCTGAATGACTTCGTCGATGTTGAGGGGGTAGCGCTCGAAGACGCCCCAGGCGATCGCAGCACAGCCGAGCGCAACAGCTACCGCGATGACAGCATCAGCCAGCCGCCCGCCACGCACCCAGCGTTCGGCCAGCCGCTGCCAAGCCCCCTCACGCCAGAGGCCGGGATACCGTGCGCAGCTCATCGCACCGATCAGGCCCACACCGACCACCAGCACACTGCTGGTACTCCAATCGGCCAGTTGCTGCGCATACCAGGGCGCCTCATGCCCCCCGGGGATCCAGTTGGCGATGGGCAGCAGCCCCAGCACCAGCAGCAGCAGCGCGAGGGCCTGGGCCAGGCGCCGCTCCATATCGCCGCCGGGCGTCATGCCGGTGGCTTGCTCCCCTCGCCCCCCTCATACCGCGACAGCTTCCGGTACAGCGTGCTCGGGTCGATCCCCAGCACCTCGGCGGCGCGGGTCTTGTTGCCGCCCTCGGAGGCCAGCACATGCATGATGTAGGCGCGCTCGATCAGATCCAGCGCCGGGGTGGGCTGGGCCCGTTCGGCCACCAGCGGCTCCTTGCGCCGACGCGTGAGGCGTTCGGGCAGGGAGGCCGGCTCGATCAGGGTGTCCCGGCTGAGGACCACGGCGTGCTCCAGCGCATTCTGCAGCTCGCGCACATTGCCGGGCCAGTCGTAGACCATCACCACGTCCATGGCCTCGGGACTCAGCGCCTTGGGCTCGGTCCCATGCTCGGTGGCCAGGTCCTGCAGGAAGCGGTCGATCAGCAGAATCAGATCGTCGCGGCGCTCGCGCAGCGGCGGCAGTTCCACCGCGATCACATTCAGCCGGTAGAACAGGTCGGACCGGAACCGGCCCGCCCGGACCTCGTCGTCCAGGTCGCGGTTGGTCGCCGCGATGATCCGGACATCGACCGGAATGGACTCCGTGGCGCCGACCGGGATTACCTCGCGCTGCTGCAGCACGCGCAGCAGCTTGACCTGCAGCGAGGGCGGCATCTCACCGACTTCGTCCAGGAAGAAGGTGCCGCCCCGCGCGGCCGCGAAGAGGCCCTGCTTGTCGCGGACCGCCCCCGTGAACGACCCCTTCACATGGCCGAACAGTTCGCTCTCCAGCAGCGTCTCGGGCAGCGCGCCGCAGTTGATCGAGAGGAAGGGGCCGTCGGCCCGGTGCGAAGCCTCGTGGAGGTAGCGCGCCAGCACCTCCTTGCCGGTGCCGCTCTCGCCACCGATCAGCACGGTGGAACTGGTGGGCGCCACATCGTCGGCCAGCCGCAGCACCTCGACGAAACGGCGCGACTTGCCGATCGGCCGAGACACCGTGTGACGCTGACCCCCACCCGAGCGGCGGATCTCGGTGCGCAGATGCTTGTTCTCGACCCGGATCTGCCGGAACTCGCAGGCCCGCCGCAGAATGGCCAGCAGCTCGTCGTTGGCGAAGGGCTTCTGCAGGTAGTAGAAGGCGCCGATGTTGACGGCCTGAATGGCGCTCTGCAGCGAGGCCTGCGCCGTCATCAGGATGACCGGCGTCATCGGGTCGTGCTCCTTGACCGCCTGCAGAATGTCGAGACCGGTGACCTGCGGCATGCGCACGTCGGTCAGGACAATGTCCGGCCCCACGCTCCGGATCGCGTCCAGACCGGCTTTGCCACCCTGCGCGACGGAGACTTCGTAGCCTTCCTTCTTCAGCAGGATGCGCAGGGTGTCAAGGATCCCGGACTCGTCATCGACGACCAGGACGGATGGCATCTGACTCATGCGAGGGTTTCTCCGTTCGCAGTCTCAGGCAGAAAGATCGTAAAGGTAGTCCCCTCGCCGGGAACTGTATCCACCAGGATGACTCCCCGGTGCGCGGCCACCGCCCGCTGGACGATGGGCAGCCCCAACCCGGTGCCACCAGGACGCCCGGTGGCGAAGGGCTCGAACAGGCGCTGCTGCACATCCGGCGGGATGCCCGGCCCGGTGTCCTGGACGGTGAGCTTGACGCGGCGGAGCACCGGTCCGGGCGGAATCTCCCCCGCCGGGGCCCAGCCGACCCGCAGCACCACACGCCCCGCACCCCCCAACGCCTGGGCCGCGTTGAGCATGAGGTTGCTGACCATGCGATGCACCAGGTCGGTGTCGGCGTCCATGCTGATGGGCTCGCCATCGACGTCCAGATCGATGGCGGCGGCATCGGGATGCGCCGCCACGATGCGGGCCGCTGCCGTGACCAGATCGAGCAGATCCACCCGCTCGTACCGGGTGGCCCGCACCCGCGAAAAGTCCAGGAACTCGCTCAGCAGCCGGTTGAGCCGTTCGCTCTCCCGCTGGACCAGCACCGCCAGCGTCTGTTCGTCCTCGTCCGGTCCGGCGCTGCGCGCGAGCTGCTCGACGGCGCTCCGGATGGCCATGAGCGGATTGCGGATCTCGTGCGCCAGCGACGCGCTCAGCGCCGCGATGGCCTCCAGCCGCTCGGCCCGCAACCGGAACTCGTTGAGGCGCTTGAGTTCCGAGATATCGGTGAACACCGCCGTAACCAGCGAGCGCTCGCTGCCGGGGCGCTTGAAGGTCGTGGTGCTGAGCCCCACCGGGAAGAGGCTGCCGTCGTCGCGCCGGACAGCCGCCTCGCCCCGGGTGACCCGGAACCCGTCGCGGATGCCGTGCACCACGGCATCGTGCAGCTCGCGCGAGCGGGTGCGCAGCACGTCGAGCACCGGCTGGCTGACCACAAACCCGCCCAACTCCTCGCCGAGGATCTGCAAGGCGCGGGGGTTGGCATAGCGGAGATTGCCCCGGTCGTCGACGGTGATGACACCCGAGTGAATCGAGGCCAGGATCTCCTCGGCCTCCAGGCGCGCCTGCGCCAACTCGATCCGCAGCGCCTGGTGCCGCGCCCGCTCACCGGAGAGACGATCCCCCAGCATTGCCACCAGCACGCCGATGAGGAAGATCACCCCCACCTGGCTCCAGAAGTTGGTCCCGGGGAGCACGCTGGGCACCGCAAGCCACAACGTGATAGCCACGTACGCGGCCGTCGCGGCCAGCACCATGATGAGGGCGCGTCCCAGCGGCAGCAGCAGCGCGTACCCCGCCAGCAGCACCAGGTAGAGTGCCGCCAGCGAACTGGCCTCACTCCGCTCACCCCCCACCAGCGCCGTCACCAGCATGAGATCGGCCCCCGCCTGCAGCAGCAGCGCATTGGGCGAGGGCAGCGAGGTGCCGATCCGCAGCAGCCGGGGGAAGAGCCAGAGCGTCGCCAGCGCCGCCACCACCAGACCGATCAGCGCGACGATGGCCGCCGGCTGGACGGCCCGTCCGGCCGCACCGCTGCGCACCAGCACCTGGGCCGCGCCGTCGGGACTCACCAGCAACAGCACCGCCAGCAGCAGCCGGAAGGCGAGCACCGCGCCGAGAATGCCCCGCGGTCCGGGAATGTGCAGCAGATCGAGGGCACCGCGCCCGCCGGACGGCGGCGCATCCCCGATGGCAGTGGGCGGCGTGGACGGTGGCATGTCAGTCACGATGCCTCCAATATGGGCGCAGGGTGGTGCCCTCACCAGTCCGACCATGAATGTCTATCTTGCCCGTCATGCCTGCGACCGACCTGACCCGCGTCCGCCTCGACAAATGGCTCTGGGCCGCGCGCTTCTACAAGACCCGCTCCGAGGCCACCGAGGCGGTGCTCGGTGGCAAGGTCACCGTCAACGACGACCCCGCCAAACCCGCACGCGCCATCCAGATCGGCGACACCATCCGGGTCCGCAAGTCGCCGCATGAGTTCCATCTGACGGTGACCGGTCTGGGCGAACGGCGGGGCAGCGTCGAAGCGGCCGCCGCGCTGTATCAGGAATCGGAGGCCTCCCGGCAGGCCCGGGAGACGCGGAGCGAACAGCTCCGGATGGCGCCGACGCCGGGGTTCAGCGCCGGCAAGCCCAGCAAGAAGGACCGCCGCACGCTCGACAAGTTTCGCCGCCGCGGCCCCGGGTAGCGCTCACCGGCCGGCCAGGTCCTCCCAGACGGCCAGCGCCGCCGTCAGCGCCGAGTTGGCGGTATCACGCCGCACCAGCAGGGCATCGACCGCCGTGCGGTCCGCGCCCGGTGCATAGCGGGCCGGGTCGGCCAGCTCCGCCTCGATGGCGGCCAGTTCCGTCTCCAACGCCGCCACCGTCTGCTCCGACTCCGCCAGCGCCCGTTCGTTGGCCCGGCGGACCGCGGCATCATCCGGCTTGCGCTCGACCGGCGCTTTCCGCGGGGCCGCTGGCCGGGCCGCCGCTGCCTGACGCGCAGCGCGCCGGGCGGCAGCATCGGCTTCGTACTCCAGAAAGGTGCCGGGATAGTCGGTCAGGTGGCCGTCGTCGAGTGCCCAGATCCGCGTGGTGAGGTTCTCCAGCAGCGAGCGGTCGTGCGACACCAGCAGCACGGTTCCCTCGTAGGCCTCGATGGCATCTTCCAGCACTTCGATCGACTCCACATCGAGATGGTTGGTCGGCTCGTCGAAGACCAGCAGGTTGGCATCTTCCAGCATCATCAGCGCCAGCGCGACCCGGGCACGCTCGCCGCCCGACAGCGTGCCGGCCTTGCGCAGGACGCTGTCTCCCGAAAAGCCGAACCGCCCGAGATGCCCCTGGATCTGCCCGCGCGTCCAGAGCGGACGCCGATGCGCGATCAGATCGTACAGCGAGGTGCCCGGGTCGACATGCCCGAGATCCTGCCGGTAGTAGGCCACGTGGGTGGCCGGCATCAGGCGCGCCTCGCCCCCCTGGGCCGGACGCTCAGCCAGAATGGTCCGCAGCAGCGTGGACTTCCCCGCGCCGTTGGGGCCAATCAACCCGACCACATCACCCCGCCGCAGAATCCCCGACCAGGGATGCAGCAGCACCCGATCCTCGATGGTGACCGCCAGACGATCTACCACCAGCACCTGATCCCCGCCCCGCTCACCGGCGGTGAATGCCACCGACATCACCCCGGATTCGCCGGTCGGGCCCGACAATCTCGGCAGCCGATCGAGCCGACGGCGGCGCCCCTTCGCCTGGGTCGAGTTGCCCCCCGCAATGTTGCGGGCGATGTAGTCCTCCTCGGCGGAGATCTTGGCCTGCTGCTTGTCGAACGCGCGCTGCTCCGCCTTCCGCCGCTCGTGCCGCCGCACCAGCGACTCGGCGTAGCCACAGTCATAGGCCACACCCGACTGCGCCTCGAGGTGCAGCACATGATCGCAGACCGCGGCGAGGAAGGACCGGTCGTGGGAGATCACCAGCACCGTCTCGTCGATGCCGCGGAGATACTCCTCCAGCCAGCGGGTCGTGCCGAGATCGAGATGGTTGGTCGGCTCGTCGAGAATCAGGAGATCGGCCGGCGCGGCGAGCTGTCCCGCCAGCGCCAGCCGGCCGCGCTCCCCGCCGGAGAGGCCGTCGAGCGCGCGGGTGCGGGCGTCCTCGGGGTCGAAGTCGAGACCGGCCAGCACGGCATCGACGCGGGCCGAGGCGGTGTAGCCGCCCAGATGTTCGAAGCGCTCGAGATCATCGGCGTAGCGGTCCAGCATGGTCTGGGTCACCGCATCGCCGGCCGCCCCGAGGGCATCGGCCTGGCGGGCCAGGTCGGCCTCCAGCGCAAACACGTCGGCAAAGCCGCGGGCAGCGGCCTCCCACACGGTGCTGGCCGTGCCGAAGTCCCGGTACTGATCCATCAGGGCCATGCGGAGATTGTTGGCGCGGGCAATGGTGCCGCGGTCCGGCGCCCGGGTGCCGACCACCAGTTGCATCAGAGTGGACTTCCCGCTGCCGTTGCGGCCGAGGATACCCCAGCGGTCGCCCGGCATGACGGTGAAGGTCACCTGTTCGAAGAGCGGGTGCCCACCGAACACGACAGCGAGATTGGACGCGGCAAGAATCGACATGGGGGCCAAAGATAAGGGGCGCCGAGCGCCCCTTCTCTGTCTGGTGTGCTGGTGGTCGGCCTGGGGTCAGGGCCGCTTGCTGTTGACGGTCACCTGACCGCCCTCGCGGCTGCCCGCCACCTGGACCACCGTCTCGCCCGTGGCGGGGTCGGTCACGGTGAGGGAGCCGCCCTCGGCGCTGCCCTGCACATTCACCACCGTGACGCCGTTGATGGTCAGTTGGAAGCCATCCCGGCGCAGCACGGTGGTCACGTCTTTGCCCTCGATCTGCTGCACCTGCGCGAGGAAATCGGCGGGCACCATCAGCAGATGCCGCTGGCCCGACGGTTGGAAGACGATGTTGCCGAACTGCTTCAGTTGGTCGTAGCCCGGCTCCTGGGGGTGGATGCAGCGCCAGTCGCTGGTGGCAGTCACCTCGCCCGGCGTGACCGGCACCAGGTGGCAGGAAGCGAAGCGCTGCACGCTGACGCTGTCGTCGAGGCGCACCACATACTGGTAGCCGCTCAGCACCTGCCTGGTGGACCGCCGCACCTCGAGCTTTTCGAGCGCGCCCACGGGCTTGCCGTCCATCAGAAAGGCGTAGCCGTCCACCGGAACGACCTGGGCGGCCAGTTGCCTCCCGACGTCCGCCGCCGCAGCCACCACGACTTCGGATGCCCGGGACGTCTTGTCCCGCACGAACCCGATCACCATCATGCTGACGACAAAGATCATCAGCATGCCGCACACCATTTTGATCCAATGCTTCGAGGTCATCGCATCGCTCCTTCGCCACAAGCCAACCCGCTGGGTCCATCCGGGGACACCCCCACCTTGATCAGAACGTAGCAGAGTCCGGGAGAGTTTCAAGGAGCAACGTTGCAGGACCGGAACATCCGGGCTTCCTAGATTCCCGCCCATGTCGCTTGCTGATCACCTGCACCCCGCCTCGTTTGCCGCCCTGCCCGCGCTGCTGCACCAGAGCGTTGCCCCGACGCCGGTGCGGGATCCGGCGCTGGCCGCCTTCAACCCGGAGCTGGCGGCGGAGCTGGGCCTGCCGCCGGCGGTGGCCGACCACCCGGACACGCTCGCCCTCCTGGCGGGCAACGCCGTCCCGGAGCATCTGACGCCGCTGGCCACGGCCTATGCCGGCCACCAGTTCGGCACCTGGGTCCCCCAGCTCGGTGATGGGCGCGCGCACCTGCTGGGCGAGATCGTCGACGGTGGCCATCGGCGCTGGGAAGTCCAGCTCAAGGGCAGCGGCCGCACGCCGTACTCGCGCATGGGCGACGGGCGCGCAGTCCTCCGCTCGACCATCCGCGAGTATCTCGCCTCCGAGGCCATGCACGGCTTGGGGATTCCCACCACGCGGGCCCTGGCCATCGTGACGAGTCCGCTGCCCGTCTACCGGGAACGGACCGAGACGGCGGCCATCCTGACCCGGCTGGCCCCGACCTTCGTCCGCTTCGGCACCTTCGAGTTCCTGGCCTCGCGCAGCGAACAGGACGCCATCCGGCAATTGCTGGATACGCTGATCGCCCGGCACGCGGCGCATCTGCTGACGCTGCCGATGTCCGAGCGCTATCCCGCCTGGTTCGACGACGTGGTCCAGCGGACCGCGCAGCTCATGGCCGACTGGACCGCGACGGGATGGACGCATGGCGTGATGAACACCGACAATATGTCGGTACTCGGTCTCACACTCGACTACGGCCCGTACGCCTGGGTGGACGGCTACGATCCGGCCCATGTGCCCAATCACACCGACCACACCGGGCGCTACGCCCTGGATCAGCAACCGGCCGTCGGGCTGTGGAATGCCGCCCGCCTGGCGGAGGCGCTGCTGCCGCTGCTGGGTGAGCCGGAAGCCGTCGCCATCCTGGAACGGTACCGCGACACCTTCACGACGGCGCTCCTCGCGCGCCAGCGCGCCAAGCTCGGGCTCGCCACCGCTCAGGAGGACGATTCGCTGCTGATCCGTGACCTGCTGACGCTGATGGCCCGCGACGGTGCCGACTACACCCGGACATTCCGGGCGCTGTCGCACTGGGATCCGGCGGTACCAACGTCGACCCATGCACTGTCGGCGGAGTTCCAGACCCCGGATGCGGTGGCACCCTGGCTGGCGCGCTACGGCGATCGCCTGACGCGGGAGCACTCGGTGACCGATGCTCGCCGACACGCGATGCTGGCCACCAATCCGAAGTATGTGCTCCGCACCTGGGTGGCGCAGGAGGTCATCAGTCGGGCGGAACAGGGCGACCACGCCATGATCGATCAGGTGCGGCGGGTCCTGGCGGCACCCTGCGCGGAGCATCCCGAATGGGAGCATCTGGCCCAGGGGCCATCCGCGGCGGCGGCGGGATTGGTGTTGTCGTGCTCGTCGTGAGCGGCGGGACGCTCAGCGGCGCAACTAGGTCGTCACGCCCAGCGACCTGACGACCATCCGCGCGTCGGCATCGTGTGTCACGGTGACCGACGAGATCCACGCCGCGTTGGCCACCGGACGCGAGGACGTCACCACATCCCATTCCCGCGAGGTGGCCCACATGCCGGGCTGACGCTGCCAGAGATGCAGCGTCACGGAGACCTGTCCCGCGAGCCGCGTCTCGGCCAGCAGTCCCTGGATGTGCTCGATGAGGGCGTCGGGGTTACGGACGTGCATGGGGGCTCCGGGGGTGGGGGGCGACCGCCGGTCGCCCCTACGTGATACGCGCAATCGTCGGGAACGGGCGACCGCCGGTCGCCCCTACGATTGAATTGTGGCCCGCCCTACCCCACCGCCGTCACTTTGCCGCTGACGAACACCCAGGTGCCCTGCCGCCGGACCAGTTGGAGCTGATGCAGGTTTCCCCCGGTTCCGATGGTGCCATCCGACTTGGTGGAGGACCAGATGACACGCACGACGGCGGTCGCCGAGTCGCCCTGGATGACCGGGGTACTGAGATCGATGATCACCGCACCTGCCGGTACGCCGCTGCATGTCAGGCCCTGACTGCACCGACCTGATTCGGCGGCCGTGGCGGCCGTGAGCTTGAACCGCTCCCGCAACGCCTTGGCGGCAGCCTCCGGCCGGGGGCGTCCGTCGACGCGGTCATCGAACACCAGCCGCCGACCAGTGGAGGCCCATCGGGACAAGTCGATGGATCCCATCGCGGCGGCTTCGATAGCCAGCGTGTCGGCGGACTGCTGCGCCTGGAGGGGAGAAGAGGCAGCAGCCGATCCCAGCAGGCAGGCCGCAGCTACTGTGACACCGAAGAATCGCATGAGGTCACTCCTGGTGGTGGTTGACATCGAGCTTGCCATCACTGCCGCGGCAGCGCCGTCGTCGGCAATCCCTTGATCAGCCGCTGGGCATTGCCGTAGTACACCTTGCGGAGCACATCGTCGGGGAGCCCCATGCCGTAGAGCTTCCAGAAGGCGTGATAGTCCCGGTAGTAGTCGAAGTACTCGTCCTCGGTCTCCAGCACCCGCCAATAGTAGGGGTACTCTGCCGGGGCATACGAATCCTTGCCGAAGAGGATGCGGTCCTGATACTTCACGAAGAACTGGCGCGCGTGTCGGGGCTGGCGGCCCAGATCGTAGAGCACCGCGCCGAGTTCGGCATGGACGTTGGGATGGGCATCGAAGAGCTTCCCGAGGCGATCCAGGTCCTGCGTATGCCAGCCGAGGTGGGCGAGCACCCACGTCGTGTTGGGGTGGCGGGCCAGCAGACGATCGCGTTCGGCCATCAGCGAATCGAAGGTCGGAAAGCGGGAGCGGTCGTTGAACTGGCGATTGGGGAAGAGCGCCATCTCGAGCCAGCGTTCGTTGCGGTAGTCGAGCGGCTCGAAGAACTCGGCCGGATCGCCAGTGTGAATGAAGACCGGAATGCCGAGCCGGGCGGCCGTCTCCCAGATCACATCCAGTTCGGGATCATCCATCCGGAGACGGGAGCCATCGCTCTTGCGAGCGGAGAGCCCGAAGCTCTTGGCGATCTCGCCGACACCAACTGCCCCGGCTGCCACGTCGGCCTCAAGCTGGCGCGCCATCCGCTCGGCGTCGCCGGGTTGCATCAGTCCGAAGGACAGGTTGGTGAAGACTGCGAAACGGTCGGGATAACGTGAGGCCTTGATGGCCGCGAGCTGCGTCCGCAGGTTCTGGCCGGATACGCCAATGGTCTGCACCATCACGCCGATCCCCAGCGAATCGAGCTGGGCACCGATCCGGTTCACCACGTCCACCGAGGTCAGCGCGGGCGGGTGGCCGTGGAAGTCGACGGCGGGGAACTTCGGCGTCGGCACCGGATGCTCGGGCACCTTGAGCGTCGAGCGCGGCTGGTATTCGAGAATGGTCGGTGGCGGCAGCGTCGGCACCGTGGGGCGCCCCTGGGCGGCCAGCAGCAGCGGCGCGGCGAGCAGGCAGGCGGCGGCGAGCGATCGGGGATGAATGGGCATAGGTGAAGGATAGCAGGATGGTCGCGGGGGTGGGGGCGCGAAGGCCCCGGCGGGCGGGCGTATCGTGGGTCGTTTGGGGCGCCGGACCACGGGCCCCGGTGGGCGGGCGCAGGCGAATGTTGGGACCTCGTGACGTAGGGGCGACCGGCGGTCGCCCGTGTACGCGCGG
>CAYQXR010000036.1:0-6642 GCA_964421625.1 uncultured Gemmatimonadaceae bacterium
GTCCGGTCGCCCGAAGAGGTGCCCGGCTGCATCCAGGCCTACGATGATCCCAACACGGCGCTGAACCGTCTGGAAATCATCAAGGTGCCGCTCGAGCGTCCGGAAGACGCCGCGATTGTCGCCATCTCCCGGCTCTTCGCCGGCATGGAAGCCGCGCCGTCGCGCAGCCCGGCGGCTGGCCGTCAGGGTGCCGGCGCCGGAGCCGCTGGCGCAGCCGGTGCCGCTGGCGGCGTCGGTCGTCAGGGCGGTGTGGGCCGTCAGGGCGGGGTCGGGCGTCAGGGCGGCGTCGGCCGTCAGGGTGGTGCGGGTGCGGGTGCTGGTGCCGCTGGCGCTGGCGCCGGAGTGGGTCGTCAGGGTGGTGCGGGTGCCGGAGTGGGGCGCCAGGGTGGCGCACCGGGTGCGGGTCCGGCCCCGGGACCCCGGGGGCCGTCGCAGTGTCATGACATCACCACCTATCCGGCGGCGGGGCTTGCGGCCGGTGCGTGCAGCGGCTGGGGCATCCTGTTCGACATCACCGATCCGACCAATCCGCAGCGCATCAATGCCGTCTCCGACACGAACTTCTCCTTCTGGCACTCGGCGACGTTCAGCAACGACGGCAAGCTGGTCATGTTCACCGACGAGTGGGGCGGCGGTACGGCCGCTCGCTGCCGTGAGACCGACAACCGCGCCTGGGGCGGCAACGCCATCTTCAGCATCACCAACCGGAGCACGATGACCTTCCGCGGCTACTACAAGCTGCCGGTGGCTCAGACCGATCTCGAGAACTGCGTGGCGCACAACGGCTCGCCGATCCCGATTCCCGGTCGTGAGGTGATGATCCAGGGCTGGTACCAGGGTGGTCTCACCATCCTCGACTGGACCGATCCTACCCGTCCCTACGAGATCGCCTTCTTCGATCGCGGTCCCTACGATGCGGAGCGGCTGTCCAGCGCCGGGTCGTGGTCGGTGTACTGGTACAACGGCCTGCTGATCAGCTCCGAGATCATGCGCGGACTGGACGTGCTCGAGCTGACGCCGAGCCCGATGCTGAGCCAGAACGAAATCGACGCGTCGAAGACGGTGGTGCTCAAGGAACTGAACGCCCAGGAGCAGCCGCACCTGGTGCACCCGCCGTCATTCCCGCTGTCCAAGGCCTACACCGACCAGCTCGAGCGGTCGAAGGGCCTGACCGATTCGCGCATTGCCGCGATCCGGTCCACGCTGGCCTCGGCGGAGCGCGCCTCGGGCAACTCGCGCCGTCAGGCCCTCACGGCCCTGGCGTCGTCGCTCGCGGCCGATGTGGCCGGTTCCAGCGACAAGGCCAAGCTGGCGCTGCTGACCAAGTCGCTGCACGACCTGGCCGCTCTGCGCTGAGTTCCCGCTCGTGACATTGGAGCCCCGCGGCAGTCGCCGCGGGGCTCTGGTGTTTTTGGGGCTGAGCCGCGACGTCAGTCGAGGGCAGAGCGGCTCCGCGGGCGCAGGCTGCTCAGGGCGCCGCTGGGGGCCGGTCATTAGATTTCAGGCATGTCGGAACGTCGCCGCAACATGACGGTGCGGGTGGTGTCCCTGCACAGCCGGGAGGCGGGGGACTCCCGGATGGAGGGAACCATCGCGGAACGACTGGCGATGACCAGGCAGTTGACCGAGAGGATTTGGAAGCTCTCTGGCAAGCCGCTGCCCAGCTACACCAGGGCGACCATGCCAGTTCGGATCATTCGCCGATCCGTCGCCGGGGGCGGAGCCGATGTTTGATGATTTCAGAGATCTCGTTGTTGAACTGAACCGCGCAGGTGCGCGGTTTCTCATTGTTGGAGCACACGCCCTGTCTGCCCACGGGGTGCCCAAGGCGACCTCAGGTCTCGATCTGTGGGTCGATCCTGCGCAGGAGAATGCTGCACGTGTGCTTGAGGCACTCACGGCCTTCGGTGCTCCCCTCGACGCCCTCGCCAGTGCGTCAGCTACCTTGTCCGATCCCGAATGCGTGCTCCAACTGGGTGTCGAGCCATTCCGGATCGACATCATGACCGACATCACCGGGGTGACCTTCAGCGAGGCATGGCCCAACCGGGTCGAGGGCGAGTTCCGTGGCGTTCTCGTCCACTTCATCGGCCGAGAGGACTTCCTCCGCAACAAGCGCAGCAGCGGCGGGTTCAAGGCTCTCGCGGATATCGAGTATCTGGGCGAGGATCTGTAGCCCTGACCCGCCCTACCCCACCCAATGCAACACGGGTTCGCGCAGGAAGTCTTCCAGCGCGATGCCGCTACCGCCCACCAACAGCGTCCGCTGCGGGTTGAAGGCCTTCACGAAGGCCGCTGTGCCGGAATGGGTTGATCCCGCCCGGCTGCTCTTGACCTCGATGGCGGTGACCTTCCCCCCCACCCGGACCACGAAGTCGACCTCCCGGTCACCCTCACGCCAGTAGTGCAGGGTGCCGACACCCTGCATGGCGGCATTGGCCAGGTGAGCCCCCACGGCGGATTCCACCAGGTGGCCGTAGAACTCTCCATCCTCACGGGCCTCCTCGAAGGACAGTCCGCTGGTGGCGGTCATCAGCGCGGTGTTGAGCACCTGCAGTTTGGGCGATGAGCCCCGGGATCGGGCCACATCGCCAGCATACTTTGGAATCCCACGGACCATGCCCGCCCCGGCCAGCAGATCCAGGTAGTGGGCGAGGGTGGTGGTGTTGCCGACATCCTGGAGCTGTCCCAGCATCTTGGTGTAGGACAGGATCTGTCCGGAGTAGCGGCAGGACAGCTCAAACAGACGGCGGAGCAGGGCCGGCTTGTCCACGCGAGTGAGCAGCAGCACGTCGCGGGAGATTGAGGTTTCGATCAGCGAATCCAGGACGTAGCGAGTCCATCGTGCCGGGTCGCCGATGAGCGGGGCAGCACCGGGGTAGCCACCGTAGTGGAGGTACTGATCCAGTGACCAGCCGAACGCCTGCTGCATCTCCTGGCAGGACCAATGCCCGAGGGGGATGGTCTCGAAACGTCCCGCCAGCGACTCGGTGAGTCCCTGCGACACCAGCAGCGGGGCGGAGCCGAGCAGGACCACCCTGAGCGGGACACGGGCGCGAGTGTCTTCGTCCCAGAGCCGCTTCACGGTCTCGGACCAGGTGGGAATCTTCTGGATCTCGTCCAGAATCAGGACCGCTCCCGCTGCGGTCGTCGCCAGCCTGGCCGCCTCCCACTGCTGGGCAATCCAGCCGTTCCCCTGGAGGGTGGGTTCGTCGGCAGAAGCGTATCGGGTCGGAAGCCCGAGGCCCTCAATGGCCTGCTGGACCAGAGTGGACTTGCCGACCTGCCGGGGGCCGGTCACCGCCTGGATCAGACGACGCGGTTCCTGGAGTCTGGTCCGGAGGACCTGGACCTGGGGACGCTGGTAGCTTGGGGCAGGGTTACTCACCATACTGAGTAATTTTACTCAATACATTGAGTAAAGCAAGGGCGCCTACTCCCCCGCCAGCCCCACCGCCTCTACCTCCACCGCCACGCTGTGGTGCAGCACGCCGCAGGGCACCACCGCGCGCGCCGGTCTCGCGGCACCCGCCCACTCGGCGTAGAGCGCGTTGAACGCGGGCCAATGCGCCATGTCGGTGATGTACACGCGAACCTGGACGAGGCGGGAGATGTCGCTGCCCGCCGCTACCAGCGCGATCCGGACATTCTCGAGCACCTGCCGCGCCTGAACGTCGAAGGGAGCATCCGCCAGCATGGTGCCGTCCGGGCGCACCGGAAGCTGCCCCGACACGAAGACCATCCCGTTGGCGACAACAGCAGGTGTGTAATGCCCCGCCGGGGTCGGCAGGGCATCGGGAAATACCGAACGGATGTGGTCGGACACGAGGCCCTCGAATCAGCGCCCGGCCAGTGCGTCCAGCCTGCGCTCGTAGGCGTGATAGTCGATACGGTCGTACAGCTCGGCGCGGGTCTGCATGGTGTCCACGACCGACTGCTGCGTGCCGTCGCGGCGAACGGCGGTGTACACCGCCTCGGCCGCGCGGTTCATGGCCCGGAACGCCGAGAGCGGATAGAGCACCACGCCCACTCCGACACTCCGCAGCTCCTCGACCGTGAAGAGCGGCGTCGCGCCGAACTCGGTGATGTTCGCCAGCACTGGGACACCCACCGCGGCGGTGAACTCACGGTACTGGTCCAGCGAGGTGAGCGCTTCGGGGAAGATCATGTCGGCCCCAGCCTCAACGCAGGCGATGGCGCGCTCGATGGCGCTGGTCATCCCCTCCACGGCGAGCGCGTCGGTTCGCGCCATGATGACGAAGCTGGCATCGGTTCGCGCATCGACAGCCGCGCGGACGCGGTCGACCATCTCCTCCTGCGGCACGATCTCCTTGCCCGGCCGATGGCCGCAGCGTTTGGCGCCGACCTGATCCTCGATATGCAGACCGGCCGCCCCCGCCTTGGTCAGCGCGCGCACCGTCCGCGCCACGTTGAACGCCGAGGGACCAAAGCCGGTGTCGGCGTCCACCAGCAAGGGCAGATCGCAGACATCGGTGATCCGCCGAGTGTCGATCAGAACGTCTTCGAGGTTGGAGATGCCCAGGTCCGGCAGCCCCAGCGACCCGGCGGCGACGCCACCGCCGGACAGATAGACGGCCCGGAACCCGGCCCGCCTGGCCAGCAGGGCATGATTGGCGTTGATCGCGCCGATGATCTGCAGCGGCTGTTCGTCCTGAACGGCCTGGCGGAGACGGGTACCCGGGGTGTCCAACGACATGACAAACTCCTCAGCTCACGTAGAGATCGACGTACTCGTGGACCGGCAATTCTTCCAACTGGGCCCGGTCGAGCGAGGCGTCGAGAATCGCCTGCTGCTGCTTGGCGGCAAAGCGGCGCGCCAGGTTGGTGCGGAACTTGGCCTCCAGCACCGGAATGCCTTCGACCCGCCGCCGCCGATGCCCAATCGGATACTCCACCACGATTTCGTCGAGCACGGTACCGTCGGTCAGCGTGACGGTCACACCGTTGGCGATCGACCGCTTGTCCGGATCGTGATAGTCGGCCGTGAACTGCGGATCTTCGACGCAGGTGATCCGGTCGCGCAGCGCGTCGATGCGCGGATCGTTGGCGACACTGTCCTCGTAGTCCGCCGCCGTGAGCCGGCCGAAGAGCAGCGGCACGGCGACCATGTACTGGATGCAGTGGTCGCGGTCGGCCGGGTTGTTGAGCGGTCCCTTCTTGTCGATGATCCGGATGCACGCCTCATGGGTCCGGATGGTGACCTGCGCGATGTCGTCGGCGCTCTTGCCCCGCGCCGCCAGCAGGCCGTGCAGCGTCATGGCCGCCTCCACCGCCGTCTGCGAGTGGAACTCGGCGGGGAAGGAGATCTTGAACAGCACGTTCTCCATCACGTAGGAACCGTAGGGCCGCTGGAAGGCGAACGAATTGCCCTTGAAGAGCACGTCGTAGAATCCCCAGGTCTTCGCAGTCAGCACAGAGGGGTAGCCCATCTCGCCGGTCCGGGCGATCAGCGCCAGCCGCACCGCCCGGGCCGTGGCATCACCGGCCGCCCACGACTTGCGCGAGCCGGTGTTGGGCGCGTGGCGGTAGGTCCGCAGCGACTGGCCGTCGACCCAGGCCAGGGAGACCGCATTGATGATCTCGTCGCGGCTGAGGCCGAGGAGCTTGGCGACGACGGCCGTCGAGGCAACCTTCACCAGCACCACATGGTCGAGACCGACCCGATTGAAGGAGTTCTCCAGCGCGAGACAGCCCTGAATCTCGTGCGCCATGATCATCGCCTCGAGCACCTGCCGCATGATGAGCGGCGGCCGCCCGCCGGCGACTGCCGTGCGCGAGAGCCAGTCCGCCGTCGCCAGGATGCCGCCCAGATTGTCGGAGGGATGTCCCCATTCGGCGGCCAGCCAGGTGTCGTTGAAATCGAGCCAGCGGATCATCGTGCCGATGTTGAAGGCTGCCTGCACCGGGTCGAGCTGCCAGGGCGTGCCCGGCACCTTGGCGCCGTGCGGCACCACCGTGCCCGGGACCACGGGCCCCAGCAATTTCGTACACGCGGGATACTCCAGCGCCTCCAGGCCGCACCCCAGGGTGTCGATGAGGCAGTTCTTGGCGGTCTCCCAGGCGAGATCGGAACGGATCTCGTAGCCGAGGACGTAGTCGGCGATATCGACCAGAACCTGGTCGGGCGCGGGGCGGGTGTTGCTGATGTGCGAAGACATGAAGACTCGATTCTATCGCTGGTCGATCGGCACGAAGGGGCGGTCATCCGGCCCGACGTAGTTGGCACTGGGGCGGATGATCTTGTTGTCGAGGCGCTGCTCGATCACGTGGGCGGACCAGCCGGAGGTCCGCGCGATCACGAAGAGCGGCGTGAACATCGCCGTGGGCACCCCCATCATGTGGTAGGAGACGGCGGAGAACCAGTCGAGGTTGGGGAACATCTTCTTGATGTCCCACATGACCGATTCCAGTCGCTCGGCGATGGTGTACATCTTCATGGCGCCGGCGGCCTGCGAGAGGTCGTGGGCGACACCCTTGATGATCCGGTTGCGCGGATCGGAGACGGTGTAGACCGGGTGTCCGAAGCCGATGATGACTTCCTTCCGCTCGACGCGGGCGCGGATGTCCGCTTCGGCCTCGTCGGGCGTCTCGTACCGCTGCTGCACCTCGAAGGCGACCTCG
>CAYQXR010000036.1:6652-24674 GCA_964421625.1 uncultured Gemmatimonadaceae bacterium
CGCCGTGCTTGGGGCCCCGCAGCGCGCCGATCCCGCCAGTGATGCAGGAGTACATGTCGGAGCCGGTACCGGCGATCACCCGACAGGTGAAGGTCGACGCGTTGTACTCGTGCTCGGCGTAGAGGTTAAGCGACGTATGCATCGCCCGGACCCAGCTTGCCGGCGGCGGGGCGGCGTGCAGCAGATGGAGGAAGTGACCGCCGATCGAGTCGTCGTCGGTCTCCACGTCGATCCGCTTTCCGTTGGTCGCGTAGTGGTACCAGTAGAGCAGCATCGAGCCGAGCGAGGCCATCAGGCGGTCGGCAATGTCGCGGGCCCCGGCCAGGTTGTGGTCGTCCTTCTCGGGGAGGGCGCAGCCGAGGACCGAGACACCGGTCCGCATCACATCCATGGGGTGGGCGGCGGCGGGGAGCTGCTCCAGGGCCGTCTTCACGGCGGCCGGCAGGCCGCGCAGGGACCGGAGCTTGGCCTTGTAGCCGCGCAGTTCGGCCGCAGTCGGCAGCTTGCCGTGCACCAGCAGGTAGGCGATTTCCTCGAACTCGGCCTGTTCAGCGATGTCGAGGATGTCGTAGCCGCGGTAGTGCAGGTCGTTGCCGGAGCGCCCCACGGTCGAGAGGGCGGTATTGCCAGCCGTCACGCCGGACAGGGCGACGGACTTCTTGGGCTTGAAGGCGGGAGCGGGGGTGGTCTGGTCCACGAGGTCCTCAACGTCGGGGTGGCGCAGTGACATCCTGGTCCAATATAAGGTCGTGGTCCCCGGCGTCAGGCGGGCCGGGCGGTATATTGGACAGCATGCGCGACAACGGCCCGCCGTCCGGCGGGTCGCGGCTCGGGACAGGGGGGCACATGCCGCTGCTGGCGGTTGCAATGGGCGGGGCCATCGGGTCGGTGGGGCGGTACCTGGTCGGCGTCTGGGCCGGGTCTCACGGCGCGACGCAGCGATGGCCCACGGGCACTCTGCTGGTCAATGTGATCGGCTGCGCGGTCATCGGCCTCATTGCCGGACTGAGCGAACGCGGCGCCTTCGGCTCGCCGGACCTGCGGCTCTTCCTGATGACCGGCCTGATCGGCGGCTTCACCACCTTCTCGGCCTTCGGTCTGGAGACCTTCGCCATGCTCCGGCGGGGCGATGTCACCAGTGCCCTGGCCTATCTGCTCTCGAGCCTGGTCCTCGGCTTGCTGGCCGTCTGGATCGGCTGGTCACTGGTGGCTCGGCGTGCGGGGTAGGCGGGTGTGGAGCAATCCGTTGGACAACCCAGTAGACTTCCAGACAGATCGGCGCACCAGCCGACCCGAACACTCAACACAGCCGCGGAGGATTCCATGAGCCGAGCGACCCCCATTGTGATGGCAGCAGCGCTGCTGATGACGGCGAGTGCCCCTGCCTCCGCCCAGATGGGCCGGCTGGGTGGCATGATCTCCGGGGCGGTGGAGCGGAAGGTAGATCAGCGCATGCAGCAGGAGATCGATGCCCTGGCCGGCAAGCTGGTCAATCAGGCCTTCGATGCCGTCTTCGTGCCCGACACCTCGTCGGCATCGGGCGGGAAGCCGCGGTTCAATCTGCTGCCCAACGCGCCCACCGAGGCGCAGTACGAGTTCGGCGTGGTGATCACCTACGACGTGCAGACCACCGATGCCAAGGGGAAGGCGGGCGACAAGGCCAGCATGCTGATGCACTTCGCCAAGGATCAGCCCTACATGGGCGCCAAGATCGTCCCGGAGAAGCGGAGCAAGGACGATGGTGAGGCACTCATCATCTTCGACATGAAGAACGAGTCGATGGTGATGCTGATGGAGTCCGGTGGCAACAAGTTCTCCATGGCCTACGGCTGGCGGGACGCGGCCAGCCACCTCAAGGCCGTGTCAGCCGAGGCGGGGGCGGTCGAGGCGGCCGATGAGGTCATGGTCAAGGACCTCAAATTCACGCGGATCGGCAGCCGGAAGATTGCGGGCTATGAGGCGGATGGGTTCCGCACCGAGGATCAGGATGGCGTCGTCGAAGTGTGGGTCTCGCGTGATCCGGCGATTGCCTTCGGCGGATTCATGGGGGCCACCGCCTCGATGAAGCAGTTCCGCGCCATCCCCGCGGACTACCCCTTCGGCATGATGCTGGAAACGGTGCACACGGCAAAGAACGGGGAGAAGTCCCGGCTGACCGTGAGCAAAATCGACACGAAGGCCAGGGTGAAGATCACCATGGCGGACTACCCGCCGGTGGGTCAGTCAGCCGGGAAGTAAGTTGTCAGGCGAGGGTGGGGCGACGCGCCGGTGCCTGTCGGCATCGGTGGTCGCCCCCTGTCGCTGCTACGGCCACCGCGCCAGGATCATGCGCAGCTCGTCGCGATGACGGGTCTCGTCGGAGATGAGCTGGTCGAAGTCCACGGCCAGGCCCGCTTCCCCGGCGGCATTGGCCTGGTCCCGGCGCTCGATGTAGCGGGCGATGGTCTCCTCTTCGGCGCGCAGCGCCTCTTCGAGCATGACCCGCGGATCGGTCACGACCCGGACCGGTGCCGGCACGGCGGTGGGCTCACCGCCCAAGGCGGCGATCTTGTCGGCCAGCATGGCGGCGTGCCCCAGTTCTTCGGGGATCTCCGCGGCGAAGAAGGCCCGCAGCTCCTGGCGCCAGGGCCCCTGCACCAGCGAGGCGTAGAGCCGGTACATGATGACCGCCTGCCACTCGCCGGCGAGATCCTGGTTGAGTCCTTTGAGCAGGGCGTCCCGTTTACCATTCGACATGCACACCTCCGGAAGAGTCGATCTGCCTGTGCCACATGAATGCGGCCCGCGGTGGAACATATCATCCCGGACCGCTTCGGCGAAGCGGCGTGCCAGAGCAGTCGTCCCGGTCGGAGTGGTGCTGGCTCTGCTGGCGTTCATGCCTTTGGCCGTCGGTGGCCGTATCTCGCCCGCTTCATCCGGCGGCCCCGCCCCGGGTGCGCACACCGGGATGACGGCCAGGGAGAGGCAGTACAAGTGGATCTTCTTCGCCGTCTTCACGGGCGCCGTCGTTGCGAAGATCATCGTGCTGGTCCAGCGGTAGGAGGATCCGAGGGACGGGCTCCATCGAACGCCGCCACCCGCAGCGTCTTGTCCCATCATATTGGCCAGGACTAGGTTTCCGGTGATCGTCACACCCCAGCAGCAACCGAGGCTCCGCATGCGCCACCTTTCTGTCCTGGTACTCCTCGCCATTGGGATCGGCACTGCGACCGCATTGAACACTGGGGCCGAGGGCGCGCCAGCCACCACAGTGACCGCGGACTCGCTGACCCTTAAGCAGCAAGTCCTCATGCAGTATCTCATCGAGCGCTCCGATCATCTCTCGCGAGGCGACAGGGCGGTGATGGTGGTCTGCGATCCGGACGCAGCCGCCATCGTCACGCCGGCATTCGTTGCCGCGGCGCGGGAACGACACGTCCTCGACTCGATGCTGCCAGGATTCGATTGCCTCGCGGCCGCCAGAATCCCGAGGGATGACTTCAGCCGCGTGTACCCTCCCATGCCGGCAGTCAGTCGGATCACCATCGGTTCCGACTCCGCCTGGGTTGAGGCCACGGTATCTCTGGGCTACATGTCATCCCGCAAGGAACTCATGGCCTTCAGCCTGCGGAACGGAGTGAGTCTCGGCTCGATCACGCTCTCGAACTTTTTTACCTTCTGATGCGGAGACAATGGGCTCCAGGGATGAAGGGCACAGGATCGCATCCTCTGCTCATCCTGGTGCTGCTGGGCTCGGCGTGTACTCACCAACCTGCTGTCCCCTGGGGATACCATCTCGGCCGGGCGGTCGTGCTGCCCGATTCGCTGTATGAGGCGATTGGGCAGGGGAGGGCGGTGGTCACTATCTCCCGGCCCACCGGCGACTCGGTGGCGCGGCGCCTCCTGGGCATCGCCGAGCGGATCTATGTGGACCGTGCCGCTTTCCCGGCACAGGGCGCCCCCACGGATACCACACGTGCCCTCAATCCCAGTGTCGACTCGATGTACCGCGCGATCGAAGCGATCTCCGGGGCGGACCGATGGTGGTGGAACTGGACCTCAGGCTCGATGCCCCTCCCCTTCTCCGTGACGGGGCAGACCGTTACCTACTACATGGAATACGCCCGCACCATGGCGGATGCGCCGCGTCGTCCCGCCTGGGGCGGGCTTGGGACCTTGCTCCCTGTCGATTCCGTCAGGCCTGATTCCGTCGGTCCAACGCTGACGTTCAGCATGGGTTACCGGGCGACCGTGACGCCCGATGTGCGCCCCGGGGAATACTTGGTGACCATGACCTTGAGTCTCGATGGATTCAGCGCCACTGTCGGTGGTGTCCGCCACACACGTGTGGTCCGGATGACCCGGGACGGTGCTGTGCTCGACATCAGCGGGGACAAGCCGCCGAGTTACGTGGTGCTGTGAACCGCCCCGGTACTGTCCGAGACTCCATCCCTTGCGAGATAGTGGGTCCCCTCATGCTCGTGACTCCCCCGCCAGACAGCCTGCGCCAGCACGAGTTCTCCCGTCGATGACGGAGGTCAGCCACCCTCACCCCACCGACGGCAGATCCACCCCGCGTTCCGCCGCCACCCGCAGCGCCTTGTCATAGCCCGCGTCGGCGTGGCGGATGACGCCCATGGCCGGGTCGTTGGTGAGGCAGAGCCGGAGCCGCTGCTCCGCCTCGTCGGAGCCGTCGGCCACGGCGACGAGACCGCTGTGCTGCGAGTAGCCCATTCCCACGCCGCCGCCGTGATGGAAGGACATCCACCCGGCCCCGCTGGCCACGCCGACGGCGAAGTTGAGCAGGGGCCAGTCGCTCACGGCATCGGAGCCATCGCGCATCGCCTCGGTCTCGCGGTAGGGTGAGGCCACCGAACCGGCGTCGAGATGGTCGCGCCCGATCACGATCGGGGCCGAGAGGCGGCCGTCGCGGACCATCTGGTTGAAGAGCAGGCCCGCCTGGTCGCGCTCGCGGTAGCCCAGCCAGCAGATCCGCGCCGGCAGGCCCTGGAACGCGATCCGGTCGCCGGCCCAGCCCAGCCACTGCTGCAGGCGGTGGTCGTTCGGGAAGAGTGCCAGCAGTGCCGCATCGGTGGCGGCAATGTCCGCCGGATCACCCGACAGCGCCACCCAGCGGAAGGGACCGCGACCTTCGCAGAAGGCATCGCGGATGAAGGCGGGGACGAACCCCGGATACGCCGTGGTGGCGCCCTCGAGGCCGCCGATCTGGGCCTGGGCACGCAGGTTGTTGCCGTAGTCGAAGGCGATCGCGCCGCGCTGCTGCATGGCGATGATGGCCTCCACGTGACGGACCATCGCGGCGCGGGTCCGATCGAGATAGGCCGTCGGCGCGTCGGCGCGGAGACGGTCGATCGCCTCGCCCGGCGCATGGGGTGGGATGTAGCCCCACATCGGGTCGTGCGCCGAGGTCTGGTCGGTGACCAGCTCGGGAACAAACCCGCGCGCTACCATCGCGGGCAGGATTTCCGCCGCATTGCCGAGCAGGCCGATGGAGAGAGCACGCCGCTCCTGCTTGGCGGTCTCCGCGAGCGCGATGGCCTCGTCCAGCGTAGTGACGGAGGTGTCGAGGTAGCGGGTCTCGAGACGGCGCTGGATCCGGTGGGCATCGACTTCGACCGTGATCGACACCCCGCCGGCGAGCGAGACGGCCAGCGGCTGCGCGCCGCCCATGCCGCCGAGACCGGCGGTCACGGTGATGGTGCCCGCCAGGGAGCCGCCGAAGTGCTTTTCCGCCGCGCTGGCGAAGGTTTCGTAGGTTCCCTGCAGGATCCCCTGGGTGCCGATGTAGATCCACGACCCGGCCGTCATCTGGCCGTACATCATCAGGCCAGCGCGATCGAGGCGGTCGAACTCCTCCCAGGTGGCCCAGTTGGGCACCAGGTTGGAGTTGGCCAGGAGTACGCGCGGGGCGAGAGCGTGCGTCTTCAGCACGGCGACGGGCTTGCCGCTTTGGATCAGCAGGGTCTCGTCGTTCTCCAGCCGGTCCAGCGTGGCCACGATGCGGTGGAACGCATCCCAGTTCCGCGCCGCCTTGCCCCGCCCCCCGTACACGATCAGCTCATCCGGCTTCTCGGCGACTTCCGGGTCGAGGTTGTTCATCAGCATCCGCTTGGCGGCTTCCTGAATCCAGCCTTTGGCGGTGCGGTGGGGACCTCGGGGGGCACGAATCGTCGGCATGGCGCGTGGGGTGGCGGGAGGTGGGAGAGGGACGGCTATCGGGGGAATATAGGCCCCCCTCAAATCTTCCCCTGCACCACCGCCAGAATCTCCGCCTCCAGCACTGCCGCCTCCTGCTCGATCGCGGTACTGCGGGCCAGCAGCGTGTCCGCCACGGCGCGATCCTTCAACTGGGCCGCATTGATCCGGACATTGAGGCCGGCACCCCGGACCGCTGCGCGGGCGCACAGGGCCCCGACACCGGCATCGGAGACAGAGGTCTCCTGACCGTCCCGCGCCATCGCACCAATGACGGCCATCGAGGCCAGTGCGGTCTCCATGACGCGCAGCGGGACCTCGGTGGCGTAGCGGGTGGCGTCCTGAATGGCCTGACTGCGGGCGGCCTTCTCAGCATCGGTCCCCTTCGGCAGGCCGAAGGCCGCCATGACGCGATTGAATGCGGCGGTGTCCTCATCGACCAGCGCGACCAGTGTGCTGACATCCCGCTGCCCCTGATCGGCCCAGCGGGAGAACTCCTCCCAACGGCTGTCCCAGCCGCGCCGGTGGGCAGACAGATTCGCGACCATGGTCCCCAGCGCGGCGCCCAGTGCCCCCACGGCCGCCGCGATGGACCCGCCACCCGGCGCGGCGCTCTCGCTGGCGGTCTCGGCGGTGAAATCGGCCAGGGTCATCCGCGCCAGCGGGGCCGCGGCGCTATCCCGCAGCAGGTATTCGATCACCCGCTCCTCGGGATGGAATGGGGCCAGTTCGTCGAGACCCAGCGAGCGGATCGCGATCCGCACCAGTTCCGCCTCGGACACGCCGACCGAACGCTGCTGCCGCTCCAGGTAGTAGCGACCGGCATCCAGGAGGCACTGCAGCGGGACCAGACCGACCAGCTCCGAGCCCGTCACGCGGATACCCCGCGCGGCCGCAGCCCGGACCGTCTCCTCGAAGGCAACATGCACCGGCGTCTGCCGGATGTTGGTCAGGTTCATCGACACCTGCGCCACACCATACTCGGCGATGAACCAGCCGATCGCCTTGACCGCCTTGAGCGTCCCCGGCTGCGTCAGGGGCTTGCCGTCCGGACCGAGCCGATCCTTCCCCTGGTCGTCCTTGAGCGTGCGGCCGACTTCGCGGACGTCGAAGGCGATGGCATTCGCCCGGCGCGTCGACGTGGTATTGAGATTGATGTTGTACGCCACCAGGAAATCGCGGGCCCCGATGACCGTGGCCCCGCGGCGGGCATCGAAGTGTGCGGGGCCGAAATCGGGACGCCATTCCGGGCGCAGGATCTTCTGCGGGAGCCCCTCGTACTCGCCGGCCCGGATGGTGGCCAGGTTGCGGCGCGCCGGGTCGGGCTGGGCCTCTTCATACAGATACACCGGCAGGTCGAGTTCCCGGCCCACCCGCTCGGCCAGCGCGCGGGCGCAGGCCGCCGTCTCCGCCATCGAGATACCGCTGATCGGGATCAGCGGGCAGACGTCGGTGGCCCCCATGCGGGGGTGCTCGCCCTGGTGGCGGGTCATGTCGATCAGCGTGCCGGCCACGCGGATCGCCTGGAAGGCCGCCTCGGACACCGCCTCCGGCGCGCCCACGAAGGTCATCACCGTCCGGTTGGTGGCCTTGCCCGGATCGACATTGAGGAGACGGACGCCGTCCACCGCTTCGATGGCATCGGCGATCTGCCGGATAACCGCGGGGTCACGCCCCTCGGAAAAGTTCGGAACACATTCGACGAGTGCGGACATGATGGACCGGGGGCTGGGGTGACGGGCGCTGTGCGGGCTCAAACATAGCGTTCCCACCGGCGGGCGGGAGCGGGGGGGGCGCAGGGCTGGCCGGGCCGGTGTATAGTTGCAGGTGATGCTTCGGCATCCCTGTGCCCCCGTGCCGGGGCACCCGTCTGACCATCGCACCAGGACATCGAGCCGCCCCAGTTTCGTTCTCCCCCCCGTCACGGAGTGTCTGTATGTCGACCGTTCAGGATCTGCTCGCCCAGAAACGTGGCCCCCTGCTGCTCATTCCTCCCGACACCACGGTGCGGTCGGCAGTGCAGCAGATGAACGCCGCCGGGGTCGGTTCGGTCCTGGTCGGGACCGCAGACGGGCTGCTCGGCATTTTCACCGAGCGCGACCTGATGCGGCGCGTGGTCGACTCTGACCGGGCCCCGACCGAAACCACTGTCGCCGACGTGATGACCACCAGCCTGGTGACCTGTACGCCGGCCGCCACAGTCCGGGACTGCGCCACCATGATGAGCGAACGGAAGATCCGGCATCTCCCCGTCGTCGACGATGGCCGGGTGGTCGGGATCATCACCACCGGCGATCTGCTGGCCCACCGCCTCGCCGAGCGGGAAGCCACGATTCAGCAGTTGGAGAGCTTCGTGTTCTACGTCCGGCAGTAGTCGGAGTCGCCCGCCTCAGGGCCCGGCGTAGCTCGCATCGCGCGGCGTAGTCGGGCCCCGGGTCCAGGTCACGCGGCGAGGAGTTCCGGGCCCCAGCGAGCGGACGATGAGGGCATCGCCCTCGAACCAGGCCAGCGAGTCGCGGCCCCAGGCGAAGGGGTCGCGCCCGGTGGTGGTCAGCATGGTCGTGTCCCCGGTGGGACTCGCCACGCAGATCCCCTCACTGGCGCAGGTGATCAGCCGGGCAAAGCGCGGGCGACCGACCCAGGCCGCCAGCGCCGAGTCGGCACTGGCGCTGGATGACGGGGCAACGGGACTCGGTGCTCCGGGTGTGCCGATCGGGATCTCCCACGCGCCGGATATGGTGGACACATAGAGGGTATGCGCGTCATCGCCCCAGGCGAGCTGCACGGGCTTCCCGGCCTCGGGCGGCAGCGTAAACATCCGTTCCGATCCCGTCACCAGGCTCATGACCACAATGTCGCGCTGGGTGTCCGGCAAGGTGTCGCGCATGCGGAGGAAGGCCACCAGGCTGCCGTCGGGTGTCACCCGTGGGGCCGCCTCGATCACCGGCGTGAAGGTGAGCTGGAGCGCGCGACCGCCGCCCGGTTGCCCGACGAACAGGTCGGTGCGGCGGTCGACCCCTTCGCCCACCATGACGACGAAGGGGTCCTCACCGAGTTCGATCCGATTGCTGATCGGCGAGATGCCACCGCAGGCAGCCGTCAGGACCAGCGCCAGCAGGCCGGTAGAGCGCTGGATCACGGCTGGTTGAGGTGTCGCGCGAAGAACTCGTCGATGGTGCGTTGGGCCCGCGCCGCCTCGGGGGTGCCGTGTCCGGTGCGGCCCGGCTTCAGGAAGCCGTGCCCCGTGCCGAGGAAGGAGTCGGCGGCGAAGGACTTGCGGAGCGCGGCCATTTCGCGGACGATCATGGGGAGCTGCGCGTTCACGCGGCCGTCATTCTGGCCGTAGACGCCCAGCACCGGCGCCTGGACGCTGCGCAGCAGGGTGCTGTCGGCCAGGGGACCGTAGCAGACCACGGCGGCCTTGAGGTTGGGGTTGGCGGCGGCAAAGCGCCAGACCGTGCCGCCGCCCCAACAGAAGCCGATCGCGCCGATCCGGTCGGCGTTGGCAGCCGACAGCGTCGCGATGTAGCGGGCAGTCGCGTCGAGGTCGGCATTGACCCCCTCGGGGCTCAGCAGGCCAACCAGTTTCCGCGCGCTGTCGGTCGCGGCGGGCGTTGGGCCGAAGCGGGAGGAGAGCAGGTCGGGGGCGATGGCGATGTAGCCCTTCCTGGCGTAGTCGTCGGCGACGGTCGGCTCCCAGTCGGTGAGCCCGAAGATCTCATGGATCACGACAATGACCGGCGCCTTGCCGGCCCGCTCCGGATAGGCCACGTAGGCGCGGACGGAGTCGCCCTTCGCGTTGGCGTACCGGGTCCACTCACCGTGGGTGGTGACGGCCTCAAGCGGGACGGGGTCGGCATCGGGGCGGATCGCCGTCCACATCAGCCCGGCGCCGAGCGCGAGGCCGGCGGCCAGGGCGGCAAGCGCGGTGGGGAGGGCGAAGCCGCGTCGGGTGCGGGTCATGGCAGGACTCCTGAAAGAGGTGGACTTCACGGATCGAGTGGCGCGAGAAGGGTGCGGGCACGCTCGGCGTCGCCTTCGCGGACCGCGATCCGGATCGGGCCGGTGACGAAATTGACCCCACCGAAGAGACGTCCGATGCCGAACAGGTCCTGGACCCCCTCGCCACTGGAAACAAAGGCAATCCGCTCGCGGTCGAGAATCAGACGGGCCATCATCAGGGCCGTGGTCGACAGCGGCGAGAACACGGTGATCAGTCGCTCGTCGCCCCGATCCTCGGTGTCGGTGCCATCGCCCTCCTCGGGTGCGTCTTCACCGGTTTCCCTGCGGCGGGTCACCTCGTCGTCGAGCATCTGCCAGATGCCCTCGGCGTACCGGTCCGGTCCGGCGGCATGCATCTCGAGGAGCGTGGCCTGGTCCAGGTACGGCACCTGGTCACGGAGGGCATCGGGGTCGAGAGTATGGCGGATCATCCGGGTCGCTCCGTCTGAGGGATCCCCGATTCTAATCGGTCGGGCCCAACGCGGCGTGGTAGAACACCGGTATTACCTTACAGGTCCAACCCTACGGTGTGGACTGGAGCACTTCCCCTTCGCAGGTCTTCCCCCGGAGACACCCATGTTCCGACCCGTTCTCGTCCTCGCCGGTCTGCTGATCGTCGGCTGCGCCAGCCGTTCCCCCGCTCCGTCGGTGCGGGGCGCCCGGTCGGTTGCCACCGACACCCCCGCGCCTCCTCCCGTCTCGGGGGCCGCTGCGGTGCCCATCGACACCACCTCGAAGCGGCCCACCCTGCCCATGTCGGTCGTCGGCACCCGGATGGCCGAGCGGTCGCTGGCTGCCGGGGTCTTCGGGGCCCGCAACAATCCGATTCTGACCAGTGGCCCGACGGGTCAGCAGGACTATCTCCGGCGTCTCAAGTGTCCGGCCGGCGCGTCACCCTGGTGGGTGCGGAACGGCAGCCTGGGGTCCGCGAACGCAGCGGCGGATGGGCACATCCTCGACGTGTACACCGTCGGGTGCCCCGACGTGATGCCCTTCCTGCTCTACATGGACATGTACCACTCGGGCCGGGCCATGGACCCGATCCCCGGCATGACGGTGCTGCCCGAGCTGCCGGCCCGCCTGGCGACCGGGTGCCCACCGCAGATGACCGCCAACGCCGACAGCAACGCCACCTGGGTGTTCGCCAGCGATGAGGTCGAGACAATGGCCCGCCCGATCCAGCAACTGGTGACCACCCTGACCGGGACCGGCGCGAGCAACGGCACCCAGCAGGTATCCTTCATCATCGATACCCTCGGTGTGGTGGAGCCGGAGAGTATCCGGGCCGGTGCCGTGGGAGCAGCAGATCGGTTCGAGGTGGTCAAAAAGGTGCTGCTGGCCCTCAAGGCCACACCGGCGGAGCACCACGCCGGGTGCAAGGTCCGGATGGGCGTGAGCACCACCTTCCGCTTCCAGTAAGGACCAGGTCTGTCTATGCGATCCGCCCACGTCACCCTGCTCGGCCTCCTGATCGTCGGCTGCGCCAGCCGTCCGGCGACCCCGGCCGTCATGGTACAGGGCGGATCCCGACCTGTGCATCACATTCCGGTGCCCGGCCTGACGCGGGGCCCGGTGCCGATCGATATGGTGTCGGTGCAGCCCCCTGGTCTCAAAGTGGTTCCCGGCAGTGTGGTGGCAGAGAAGTCGTTACGGGAGGGCGAACTCGGTTCTCGAAGTCGGCCCATTCAGACGGATGGTTGGCAGGATCAGCACGAATACATCCGGCGCCTCCGGTGTCCAGGCGGGGGAACCCCATTCTTCTACAGCAATGGGAGCCTTGGGCCGGGGGCTCGGACGGAGGATCCACACCCTCTCAGTGTGTTTACGATCGAATGTCCGGACGTGATGCCCTTCCTGCTCTACATGGACAAGTTCCACGTGGTCCGGGCGATGGACCCGATTCCCGGGTTCACCATTCTCCCCTTCCTGCCCGGGCGCGCAGCTTCGGGCTGCCCGCCGCAGGTGACTGCGGACCCGGACAGCAACGCCGCCTGGGTATTCAACAACAGCGAGATCGAGAAGCCTGCAGAACTCAAGGGGATGTCGTTTGAACGCAGTGGATTCGAAACTATGGAATGGCACGCCAGTTTTGTGGTAGACACCCTCGGCCGAGTGGAGCTGGAAAGCTTGCGATTGGCGAAACCAGTGACGGCCAGCAGGTACAAGGACATCCAGAGGTGGGCGGCAGGTCTGCGATTCACATCGGCGGAGCATCGCCCCGGGTGCAAGGTGCGGGCGCTGTTCGAAATGGGCATCATGGCACTCAGCACGTCCAGTCGGTAGCGCGGAGGCCCGCCACAGTGACCATGCCACGACTCACCCTCCTCGCCATCGTCGGCCTCCTGATCGTCGGCTGCGCCAGCCGTTCGGCGACCCCGGCCGTCATGGTGCAGGGCGGATCCCGACCCGTGTTCAGCATTCCGGGGGCCGGTCTGACGCCGGGTCCGGTGCCGATCGATATGGCGTCGGAAAGGCCCACCAGGCTCGAGGCGATGCCATTGTACATGCCCGTGGCAGAGAAGTCGTTGCAGGCAGGTGTCCCGGGGTCCCGCAGTCGACCCATCCGGGTGGACGGGGAACTGAATGAGGCCGAGTATATCCGGCGCCTCCGGTGTCCGGGTGGAGAATCACCGGCCTTCTACTCCCACGGGAACCTTGGGCCTGGAGATCGCGCTGAGGATTCACACCTTCTCAATGTGTTCACGATCGAATGCCCGGACGTGATGCCCTTCCTGCTCTACATGGACAGAGATCACGTGGTCCGGGCGATGGACCCGATTCCCGGCTTCACGCTTCTGCCGTTCCTGCCTGGGCGTGCTGCGTCCGGCTGCCCACCCGAGGTGACCGCGGACCCGGACAGCAACGCCGCCTGGGTGTTCACCAGTAGCGAGCTTGAGAAGCTTCCGGCGACCAAGGGGCTGCCGGGAGTGGTGAACCTCCGATCCGACAGCCCCGGGATGTATGCCCGCTTTGTGGTGGACACCCTCGGCCGGGTGGAACTGGAAAGCTTGCGGCTGGCAGCGCCGGTCTCAGCGAGAGAGTACCAGAACATCAGGAAGTGGGCGGCAGATCTGCGATTCACGCCGGGGGAGCATCGCCTCGGGTGCAAGGTGCGGGCGCTGGTGGAAATGGGCGTCTTGAAAATCAGTATGATCAGTCGGTAGCGCGGAACCTGTCGACCGTGACCATGCGCCGACTCACGCTCCTTGGCCTCACCGGTCTGCTGATCGTCGGCTGTACCTCGCCCTATGCACGTCAGCACGCCAAGCGCATTACCTCGCGGTATGTTCTGGTGCCCAACGGCAAGCTGCCAGTGGGGCCGGTGCCCATCGATCGCAAGTCGAAACGCCCCCTGCCAGCCTGGGTGAACAGCGGCACTCGGATGGCGGAAAAGTCCCTGTACACCGGCATCATCGGGTCGCGACTCTACCCGGCGCTGGCCGACGGTGGCCTGGATCAGGAGGACTACCTCAACCGGCTCCGCTGTCCGGGTGGAGCGCCGCCCACCTGGGCCCGCAACGGCCGATTGGGGGCACGCGACGGTATCGGTGATCAGTACAGCACCGATCTCTTCACCATCGAGTGCCCTGATGTGATGCCGTTTCTGTTCTACATGCACATGAGCCGCGGGATGCACACCACGGACCCCATTCCCGGGTTCACCCTGGTGGCCGACTCCATGGCGTCGCTGCTCCCATGCCCGCCACCGGCGCCCGCGGACACCATCGACGGCGAGCCCGATGTGTTCCTGCTGGAGGCGGTGCAGTTCCATCCGATCCAGGCTGCCGACCTCGGCACTGTCGGGTTAGTGAGGCAGAATGTGCGCGGGATGACGCAAGGACTCGCTTTCATTGTCGATACCTTCGGTGCCGTGGAGCCCGAGAGCATTCGTCCCGGTCCGGACGGACCAACCGAGCATTGGGAAGCGGTCAGGCAGTGGGCGTCGCAACTATGGTACTCGCCCGGGGAACATCACCGGGGCTGTCGGGTCCGGACGTTCGTCCGGCTGAAACTGAGGATCGACAACTAGCCCCTCAGTCGCGGTAGCGGTTCCGCCCGGCGCGCTTGGCCTTGTAGAGATTCTCGTCGGCGAGCCGCAGCAGGGCCTCGTCGTCGGCGACGCGATCGTCGGGGAAGGTGGCCAGCCCCGCCGAGATGGTGACCGCGATGGGATCCGACGGCGGGCCGAAGGGCTGCTGCTGAACCCGGCGGAGGATCCGGTCGATCAGGATGCGCGCCCCGGTGCCGCCCGTCTCCGGCAGCAGAATGACGAACTCCTCGCCGCCGTAGCGGGCCAGGAAATCCATGGTGCGCAATTCCCGCCGCAGCAGTTGGGCCACTTCCTTCAGGACGGTATCGCCTACCTGGTGACCCCAGGTGTCGTTGATCCGCTTAAAGTCGTCGATGTCGAGCAGTACCACGGTGAGGACCTGGTCGTAGCGGTGGGCACGGTCGACCTCGTCGCGCAGGCGCAGATCGAGCACGCGCCGGTTGGCGCAGCCGGTCAGCGGATCGGTGGTGGCCAGCGTCCGCTGCTGCTGCTCACCAGTCACGGCGCGCTCGAGGTCGTAGGCCTTTTCCAGTGCGGTGACGGCCGTCTCGATGACCTGTTCCGCGAAGCCCAGGTCGAGCTGGTTGAGTGGCGGGTCGTCCGCGGTGGTGCGCAGGAAGAAGACGCCTGCCGTGGTGCCGTAGAGCGGGAAGGGCAGCGCGATGACCGACCGGGTGCGGTCCCCCGGCGCATCCGGCGACCACGACTTGAGGACGTTCGCGTACAGCGGATCGGTCTCCACGTCGGCGACCATGACGGTACTCCCGAGATCGAGCGCGCGGAGAATCTCGGGGTACTTCTCCAGCTCGACCCGGAGGTCGCGCAGGTTGGGATTCTCGAACGCGGCGACGACCGTGCCGGTCCGGTCGCCAGGTGCCGCCAGCACCACCGAGCAGCGGGCAATCCGGAGTCCGCCCGCGACGCGCCGCACCAGAATCTGATAGATCTCTGCGGGATTGAGCGAGGCGGTGACCTCCTTCAGAATCGCCACCATCTCGCTGCGCGAGCGCGCCTCGGCCCGGGCCCGGTTGAGTTCGCGACCCACCCGCAGATGCGCCTTGATCCGCGACAGCAACTCGCGCACGCGGTAGGGGCGCGCCACCAGGTCGGCTGCACTGAGCCCGAGCGGTTCGAGTCGCTCGAAATGGAAACTCGGATCGGCGAGCACCAGGACCGGCACCTCGGTATGCCGCGGATCCTTGCGGGTGCAGGTCAAGCGCTCGAGGGCGGTACTGCTGGCATCGCCCAGGTCGACCACCATGAGATCGAAGACTTCCTGGTCGAGGCGATCGTGGAGCTGCTCGCTGTCGGCCGCCGTGACCACATCGTAGCCGTTCTCCTTGAGCACCCAGGAGAGGGTCCGGGCCAGGGCCACATCCTCGGTGGTGATCAGCAGGCGGGGGATCATCGGCAGACTCATGCGGCCGTGAGTTCCTCGTACCGGGCCGCGTCGATGTTGCCCCCCGTTGCGATGAGGGCCAGCGCCCCGTCCTCGGGGAGCAGCCCGGCCAGCAGTGCTGCCGTGGTGACGGCTCCCGAGGGCTCAACCCGGATGCCCTGTGCCGCGAGCCAGCGCATGGCCTCGCGGATCTCGGCGTCGCTGACCGCCACCACCTGGGCCACCGTTGGTGCGATCAGCGGCAATGTCAGCGTGCCGACCGACCGGGTCAGGAGCCCATCCGCCAGCGAGCTGCCCTGATCCACGAGGACCGGCCGCGAGGCCTGGAGGGCCTGTGACAGCTTCGGGATGCCCGCGGGTTCGACGGCAATGACGCGGACATCCGGGGCAAAGGCCCGCACCGCGCAGCAGGACCCGGCCAGGAGGCCGCCCCCGCCCACCGGCACCACCAGCGTGCCGACCTCCGGCCAGTCCGCGAGCACTTCCTGGGCACAGGTGGACTGCCCGGCCACGACATCGGGATGATCGTAGGGATGGATCAGCGTCATGCCGCGCTCGGTGGCCACCGCTTCCGCCGCCGCATCCTGCTCTGGACTGCGGCGCTCGCCCACCAGGCGAACCTCTGCGCCGAGGGCGCGCACCCCATCCACCTTGCGGGCGGGGGCGTTGCCGGGCATGACCACCACGGCCGGAATGCCGTGGCGCTGCGCGGCGAAGGCGATGCCGAGGCCGTGGTTGCCGCTGGAGGTGGTGACCACGCCGCTGGCGCGCCGGGTATCGGGGAGACGGCGCACCGCTGTCCAGGCGCCGCGGATCTTGAAGGCGCCGATCGGTTGCTGGTACTCGGCCTTCAGGCGGACCGCCTGCCCCCGGGGAGCGGGGAGCGGGATCAGCGGGGTCGGGGTCGCGATACCGAGGAGGCCCGCGCGGGCCTCCTGCAGGTCGGTCGCGGCAAAGCGGTTACTCGGCGTCGGCGCCGCCGTCATCCGGTCCTGCTTCGCCGTCCGGGCCCTCGTCGCCATCCTCCCGCTGAATACGGGCGACGTCCACGATCCGGTCGTCGGCGTCGAGGTTCATCAGCTTGACGCCCTGCGTGTTGCGACCAGAGACCCGGATGCCCTCGACCGGGCAGCGGATGATGACGCCACCCTTGGTGATCATCATCAGTTCGTCCTCGGGGACCACGTCCTTGAGGGCCACCAGTGCGCCGGTCTTCGGCGTCTGCTGCATGGTGATGATGCCCTTGCCGCCGCGCTTCTGGACCCGGTAGTCGTCGAGAATCGACCGCTTGCCGATGCCCTTTTCGGACACGACCAGCAGCTCGGCGCGCTCGCGGACCACCACCATGCCGATCACCTGATCGTCGGAGGCCAGTTCGATGCCCTTCACGCCGGAGGTGGCGCGTCCCATCTCGCGGACGTCGCTCTCGTGGAACCGGATGCTCATGCCGGTGGAGGTGGCGAGGACGATGTCGTCGTTGCCGCGGGTCTTCTGCACGGCGATGAGTTCGTCGTCGTTGTCGATGTTGATCGCGTTGATGCCGGCGGCGCGCACGTTGCCGTAGGCCGACAGGACCGTCTTCTTGACCGTGCCCTTGCGGGTGGCGAAGAACAGCCACTCGTTGTCGGCGAAGGTGCGCACCGGCGTCAGCGCGGCAATGCGCTCGCCTTCGCGGATCGCGATGCAGTTGACCACCGGCTTGCCGCGCGCGGCTCGGCCACCCTGCGGGATCTCGTGGACCTTGAGCCAGTAGACCGTGCCGGTGTTCGAGAAGAACATCAGGTAGTCGTGCGTCGAGGCGATGAACAGATGCTCGACCCAGTCGGTTTCCTTGGTGTCCATGCCGGTCAGGCCGCGGCCGCCCCGCCGCTGCCGGCGGTAGGTGGTGACCGGGATCCGCTTGATGTAGCCGGTATGGGAGATGGTGATCACCATGTCCTCTTCGGCGATCAGATCCTCGACCGAGAAGGCGCCCTGGTCGCGCAGGATCTCGGTGCGGCGGTCGTCGCCGTAGACCGTGGCGATCTCGTTGATTTCGTCGAGCAGGATGCGCTCCCGCTTGGTCTGCGAGGCGAGCGTTTCCTCAAGGTCGGCGATGATGGCGCGGACTTCGGCCAGTTCGGCTTCGAGCTTCTCGATTTCGAGGCCGGTCAGGCGGCCGAGGCGCATGTTGACGATGGCGTCGGACTGGGCCTCGCTCAGCCCGAAGGCCTCGCGCAGCCGGGCGCCGGCCGTGTCGACATCGGGCGACGAGCGGATGATGCGGATCACTTCGTCGATGTGGTCGACGGCGATCTTGAGCCCTTCGAGGATGTGTTCGCGCTTGCGGGCCTGCGCCAGGTCGAACTCCGACCGCCGGACGATGATCCGGTGGC
>CAYQXR010000037.1:0-23704 GCA_964421625.1 uncultured Gemmatimonadaceae bacterium
CCTTCTTCACCATCCTGGAGAAGCACGCGGAGCGTCTCGACATCCCCCTCATCGATCGGGCGCTGCGCTACTCGGCGGAGGCGCATCGGGGGCAGAAGCGGATGAGTGGCGAGGACTTCGTCGAACACTCGATCGCGGTGGCCTCGATCCTGGCCGGGTTCCTGGTCGACACCACGTCGATCTGCGCAGCCCTGCTGCACGACGTGGTCGAGGACTCGCACATCAGCACCGAGAACATCGCCACCGAGTTCGGAGCCGAGGTGGCGGGTCTGGTCGATGGCCTGACCAAGATCTCCAACCTCTCCTTTCGCTCCTCCGCCGAGGAGCAGTCGGAGAACTACCGCAAGCTGCTCCTCTCCATTGCCCGCGACGCGCGGGTCATCATCATCAAGCTGGCGGACCGGCTGCACAACATGCGGACGCTGGCCGTCCTGCAACCCGAACGGCGCCACCGGATCGCCACCGAGACGCGCGAGATCTACGCGCCGCTGGCCCACCGCTTCGGCATGGCCCAGTTGAAGGCCGAGCTGGAAGACCTGGCCTTCAAGTTCCTGGAACCCAGCGAGTATCCCCAGTTGGCGCAGCAGGTGGCGGCCAAACGGGCGGAGCGGGAGCAGATGATCGAGCGGATGCGCACTCCGCTGCTGACCGAGCTGACCCGCGCCAATATTGCCCATTCCGACGTCAGTGGTCGGCCCAAGCACCTGTGGTCGATCTACCAGAAGATGCGCAAGCGGAACAAGCCGTTCGAAGAGATCTACGACCTGATGGCCATGCGGGTGATCGTCGAGACGGTGCCCGAGTGCTATCACGTGCTCGGCATCATCCATCACCGCTGGACGCCGCTGCAGGAGCGCATCAAGGACTACATCGCCTCGCCCAAGTCCAACGGCTATCAATCGCTGCATACCACCATCTTCGGCCCGGGAGGGCACCTCTTCGAGATTCAGATCCGGACCCGGGACATGCACCGCACCGCCGAGTATGGTATTGCGGCGCACTGGCTGTACAAGGGCGAGGAGGAGGGCGACGATCTCGACCGGCAACTGGGATGGTTCCGGCAACTGATCGAGTTGCAACAGGAGAGTCACACCCCGGAGGACTTCCTCGAGTTCCTCAAGGTCGACCTCTATCACGACGAGATCTTCGTGTTCACCCCGCAGGGCGACGTGAAGCAGTTGCCCAAGGGCGCCACGGCAATCGACTTCGCCTTCCACGTGCATACCGACGTCGGCCTGCGGACCTCCGGGGCGAAGGTCAACGGCCGGATTGCGCCGCTGCACCGCGAACTGCGCAACGGCGACACCGTCGAGGTGCTGACGTCGACGCAGGCCCGGCCGTCACGGGACTGGCTCTCGCATGTGCGGACGGGTCGGGCTCGCAGCAAGATCAAGCAGTGGGTGCGGCAGGAGGAGGAGACGGTCTCGCAGCAGATCGGAGTCGAGATTCTGGCGCGCGAGGTCAAGCGGCGGCGGCTCGACGCGCCGACCCCCGCGCAAGCCGACGCGGCCGGTGTGGCGCTCAATCTGGTAGACGGAGCCGCCCTGGAAATCGCCCTGGGTCGCGGCGATGTGGCCATTGGGCAGGTGATCCGTGCGCTCTATCCCCACCTGGCGCCCGATGCGACGGCGGAGAAGCCGCCGACCGTGTTCGGGCGGGTGATCGACCGCTTCCGGCTGGGACCGGGGATTCCGGTGCAGGGCGCGAACGGCCTGATGGTGCGCTACGCCCAGTGCTGCCAGCCGGTGCCGGGTGATCCGGTGGTCGGTTATGTCACCCAGGGGCGGGGTATTTCGATCCATCGGGCCGACTGCCCCAATCTCCTCACCCTGGGCGGCACCGACCGTCGGGTCGAGATCGACTGGAGCGAACAGAGCGGCGAGACCTTCGCCGTCCGCCTGGCGCTCACCGGCGAGGACCGCCGCGGCTTCTATGCCGACGTGATGCAGGCCATCGCCGGCACCGGGACGAATATCCGGCACGCCGACATTCACTCCAAGGATGGGACCGTGTTCGGCAGCATCCTGGTCGAGGTCGACAACCTGACGCATCTGGCCAAGGTGCAGAAGGCGATCCGGCGGGTGAAGGGTGTCGGCACCATCGAGCGGCGCGAGGCGAACGCGTAGTGGAGGGCACTCCGCAGCCGTCCACCGACGGTGCTGGTGGAGGCGCCACGTCCCATCGGGGTGCCGCCATCATCGGCCTGCTGCTCATGCTGCTCCTGCTGTGGGGGCTGACCCAGTGGTCCTGGTTCTGGGACAACCTGCTCGCAATCTGGTTTGGGTTGGGGATGGTCGTCGCCGTGCTGGGGGCCTGGCTGGCGGGTCGTGCGAGGCAGTGGGGGCTCGCCGTCACGCGTTCGATCGGGTTCATGGCGGGAGTGCTCTTCTTTACCGTCGGCATCTTTCCCGAGCTGGCGTATTGGCAGCGCATGGAGATGGCCTTTGCCTGCGTGACCTTCCTCACGCTGATGCCCGATGTGTTCTATCGCCTGTATCGCAACACGAAACGGTCCCCGTCGCTCCCGGCTGGTGCGCAAGCGTCCCGAACCATTCCACCCCGGCCTGTTCGGCAGGAACTCTGATCGATGACAACCTGGCTGCTGAAATCTGAACCGGGCACCTATGCCTGGAGTGATCTGGTCCGCGACCGGACCACCGTCTGGGACGGTGTCGCCAACAACACCGCCCTGATCCACCTCCGCGCCATGCAGGTGGGCGACGAAGCCCTCTTCTACCACTCGGGCGCCGAGAAGGCGATTGTCGGGATCGCGACCATCACCAGGGCTGCCTATCCCGACCCCAAGCTGGACGACCCGAAGCGGGTGGTGGTCGAGATCGGGATCGTGAAGGCGCTGGCCAAGCCGGTGACGCTCGCCGAGGTGAAGGCGGTCCCGGCGCTCAAGGAGATGGCCCTGGTCAGGATCTCCAGGCTCTCATGTCAGCCGGTGACAGCGACCGAGCGGAAGCTGCTGGACAAGCTGGGGGTGAAGTAGGCCCAGGAGAGCCCCATTGGGCTATCGCGGCGTCCTGATATACATGATCCCCGGCAATCCACCGCGCTGCTCCGTGCGGTTGACGGCCCATCCCGAGGGCCCACGGGCCAGCCGGAACCGCCACCAGATGGTTGCCGTGCCCCACACCGCCTCGCGATCGTTGGGATTGGCGAGTTCATGGTGGTAGGTGAGGGCACTGACCCAGAGGGTGTCACCGGTGCCCCGGGGGACGCCCATCGCAATCAGCAGATAGGCACCCGGCGCCCGGGACGGCCCACATGGAGCCGGATTCGCCAGGCAGGCCGTCACCTGCGCCATGGTGGGCCGGACCACACCACCACTCGGGAAGGCGGGGAAGGGCGGCGTCGCGGCCGGATCGAGCCACCGGACACTCGCCAGGTCGACGAAGCCTTCGGGCTCAGGCGGGATCGGGGGCATGCTGTCGGCCAGGCGGCGCGGATCGAGATGGATCACGATCGGGCCGGTCCGCCGGGTTCCCTGGACCCGCAGATGTTCGAAGACGGCCGCTTCGGGTGTCGAACCGACCGGGGCGTTGCGCGTTGGTGCCATGGTCATCGCTGCCTGCGCCGACAGGGGTGCGGCGAGCAACATCAGAACGGTGAGACGGGCCAGCATGGCGGTTCCTCGATGGGGTGCTGTAACCTATCCTGACGCCGGAACCGGGGCCAGAGGTCGGGGGCGAACATTTCCCGAAGGCGGTGTTATCTTCCGGCCATGCCGACGTTCCAGGTCCAGGCCCCTTTCGAGCCGGCGGGTGATCAGCCGCGGGCGATCGCCGAGCTGACGGCCGCGCTCCGCCGGGGCGAGCGGTACCACACCCTGCTGGGCGTAACCGGGTCGGGCAAGACCATGACCCTGGCCCACACCATCGCCGCGATCGGCAAGCCCACGCTGATCCTCTCGCACAACAAGACCCTCGCCGCACAGCTCTACGGCGAGATGAAGCAGTTCTTCCCGACCAACGCCGTCGAGTACTTCGTCTCGTACTACGACTACTTCCAGCCCGAAGCCTACGTGCCATCCACCGATGTCTACATCGAGAAGGATGCCTCGATCAACCAGGACCTGGAGTCGCTGCGGCTGCGGGCCACCTCCTCGCTGATGGAACGGGACGATGTCGTGATCGTCTCAACCGTCTCCGCCATCTACGGCCTCGGCGATCCCGCGACCTATCGGGAGCTGGTGGTCAGTGTGGCCGTCGGGGAAGAGCGCGGTCGCGATGACATTCTGGGTGAACTGGTCCGGGTGCAGTACCTGCGGAACGATACCGCCTTCGAGCCGGGCACCTTCCGGGTCCGCGGTGATACCATCGAGATCCTGCCCGCCTACGAGGAGCAGGGGATCCGGATCGAACTCTGGGGCGATCAGGTCGAGCGGGTCTCCCGCTTCCACCCGGTGTCGGGGACGACCATCGCGGAGCTGCCCCGCTGCGTGATCTATCCTGCCAAGCACTTCGTGACCGAGCGCGCCACAGTCGAGCGGGCGGTCGTGGCCATCCGCGCCGAGCTGGCGGAGCGGCTGCGCGAACTGCGGACGGCGGGGAAGCTGCTCGAAGCGCAGCGGCTCGAATCGCGCACCACCTTCGACATCGAGATGCTGCTCGAAGCGGGTACCTGCGCCGGGGTCGAGAACTACTCGCTGCATCTGACCAATCGGCGTCCGGGGGATCGCCCGGCCTGTCTCTTCGACTACTTCCCGGCCGATTTCCTGGTGGTGGCCGACGAGTCGCATGTCACGCTGCCGCAGATCCGCGGCATGTTCAATGGCGACCGGGCCCGCAAGACCACGCTGGTGGAGTACGGCTTCCGGCTGCCGTCCGCGCTCGACAACCGGCCGCTGCACTTCGAAGAGTTCATGGCGCTGTCGCCGACGCTCATCAGCGTGTCGGCTACCCCCGGCGATCTGGAACTGGAACTCTCCGGGGGGCAGGTGGTCGAACAGATCATCCGGCCAACGGGCCTGGTCGACCCCGAGGTGTCCATCCGTCCGGTGGCCGGTCAGGTCGACGACCTCCTGACCGAGATCCGCGCCCGTGAGGCGCGGCGTGAGCGGGTGCTGGTGACCACCCTGACCAAGCGGATGGCGGAGGATCTCACCGACTATCTGCAGCAGGCGGGGGTTCGTGTCCGGTACCTGCACAGCGACATCGACGCGATCGAACGGGTCGAGATTCTGCGCGGCCTGCGGCTGGGCGAGTTCGATGTGCTGATCGGGATCAATCTGCTGCGCGAGGGTCTCGATCTGCCCGAGGTCTCGCTGGTCGCCATTCTCGATGCCGATCACGAGGGCTTCCTCCGCAGCGACCGGTCGCTCATCCAGACGGTGGGCCGCGCCGCGCGGCACCGGCACGGCATGGCGATTCTCTACGCCGACCGGGTGACCGGATCGATGCAGCGCGCCCTCGACGAAATGACCCGCCGTCGCGACATCCAGCGGGCCCACAACATCGAGCACGGCATCACGCCGATGTCCATCGTCAAGTCGCTGGACGAGGTGCGGCTCTCGACCAAGGTGGCCGATTCGCGCAGTGAGCGCCCGGCGCCCGCTGCCCCAGCCACCACCACCGACCTGCGCGATCCGGCCCAGCGTGCAGCGGTCATGGCGGCCCTGGAGCAGCAGATGCAGGAGGCTGCTGCCAACCTCGAGTTCGAGCTGGCGGCCATGCTGCGCGATCAGCTCAACGATCTGCGGGCCGGCAGTGCGCCGCAGGTGCGACGCCCCAAGCGGGGGCGCCGGTGAGCACACCGCTTGATGAGGCGGCCCTGGCCGCCGTGGGCATGGATCTGGGTCGCACCCTTCCGTCCGGCAGCATCTGCTGGATGGAGGGCGAACTCGGTGCGGGCAAGACCACCCTGGCTCGGGCAATCCTCGCGGGTCGGGGCCTGCCGGAGACCGCGGCCTCGCCCACCTACGCGCTGGTGCATCATCATGAGGGCCCGCGGGGGCCTGTGTATCACCTGGACTGCTACCGCCTGCGCCACCCCGACCAGGCCGCCGATCTCGACTGGGCCACGCTGCAGGCCGCCGACCTGCTCCTGATTGAGTGGCCGGAACGCGCGGGCCCCTGGGCGCCACCGCCCACCCATCGCCTGCGTCTGACCACCGTCGACGACACACATCGCCTGCTGGCAATCTCATGATCACGGTCGCCTTCGATACCGCCACCGATCGCTGCACGGTGGCCGCAGCCCGCGGGGATCAGGTCGCCCACCGCGCCCTCGACGGTGCGCGGCAGCACGCCACCGCCATCCTCAGCCTGCTGGACGAGGTGCTCGACGAGGTCGGCGGTACCAGGCAGCAGATTGCCCGGGTCCTCTCGGCGGATGGCCCCGGCTCCTTCACCGGGCTGCGGGTCGGTGCCACCGTGGCCCAGGCACTCTGCTGGCAGCGGTCCACGGTCTGGGAGGTGGCGCCGTCGCTGCTGATCCGGGCCTGGGGCGCCATGCCTCCAGGGGGTGGCGTGGTGCTCGCTGTGAGCGATGCCCTGCGTGGTCAGCTCTACACCGGATGCTGGGACCTGCATCCGGCCAAGGGCGTGCGGGCAGCAGTGGAGCCGGTGGTCCGGACCTGTGTTCCCGCTGAGCTGAGCCAGTTTCCCAGGGTGGACTGCGTGGTGGGGAGTATCCCGGTGGCGTTGCGTGGCGCGGTGCAGGAGGCCACCGGCGCGCCGCTGTTCGACGGCGAGACCGCGCTGCCGGATGCACGGAGCTTGCTCGCTCTCGCGGCCGTACCGGGCGGTACACAGCGGATTGCCGACCCATCCGGGTGGGAACCAACCTATGGTCGACCTGCCGAAGCACAGGTGGTCTGGGAACAGCGTCATGGCCGTGCCTTGCCTGATTCGCGCCACATCGCGCGCTGATATTCCGGCCCTGGCGGGCCTGGAGCAGGCGGCCTTCACCGACCCCTGGACGCCGGCCCAGTTGGACGCCGCGCTGACGGGGCCCGGAGGGGTCGGCTGGGTGGCGGTCTCAGGCACCGAGCCCGAGCGGCTGCTGGGGCATCTGATCGGCCGGATCGTGGTCGACCAGGGGGAGATCCTGTCGGTGGCCGTGTCGCCCGGGGACCGGCGTGGCGGAATCGGGTCGGCCCTCCTGGACCAGGCGCTGGACACCATGCGGGCCCGGGGCGTCACGGGGGTCTGGTTGGAGGTCCGGGCGGGCAATCTCGGCGCGCAGGCGCTGTACCGGAGCCGGGGCTTTGCGGCCACCGGGCGACGGCGCGGCTACTACGAGTCCCCGGTGGAGGACGCCCTTATCTTCGGACTCGAACTGCAGGCGCGCGCGTCGTGATGTGCCGGGCTGCGGAACGAGGGTGAGGCCAAACGGGTCCGGGGAGGGTTGTCTTCCCGGGTCCACGCAGGAACGACGACGAACGTTTGCATCGGAGAGCGGGATCATGAGCAAGAGTCTCAACAAGGTCATTCTGATCGGCAACCTCGGGGCGGACCCGGAGGTGCGCAGCACCAGCAACGGCGGCCGGGTGGCCACCGTGTCCCTGGCAACGGGGCGGCAGTGGCGTGGCCAGGACGGCTCGCGCCAGGAAAAGACCGAATGGCACCGGGTCATCGCCTGGAACAACGCCAAGGGCGCGCAGCTCGCCGACGTGGTCGAGAAGTACTGCAAGAAGGGCGAGAAGCTCTACGTCGAGGGCGAGATCGAGTACCGCTCCTGGCAGGACAAGGACGGCCAGACCAAGTACACCACCGAAATCCGGGCGCGCGAGATCATCCTGCTGTCCGGCCGTGGCGATGGCGGCGGGGAGGGCGGCGGCAGCAACTGGAGCGGTGGCGGCGCCCGCAGTGCGGCCGCAGCGCGTCCGGCAGGCGGGGCGGCCAAGTCGGCCTCCTTCGAGGACCTGCCCGAGTCGCTCGACGCCGAGGACGACGACCTCCCCTTCTGAGGCGCGTCCGGTCGCCCTGACCCTGATCCCTCGTTAGACTTCCCGACAGCCGGTCACGGACCGGGTTGCGGCTGTCTAATCGGCGGGCCTCCGGGCCCGCCACAGGGAGGGGTGCATGGGCGGAGCAGTACTGATTTCCGGGGGAGCCGGCTTCATCGGTTCGCACATTGCGGAAGCGTATCTCGCGGCCGGATGGTCGGTGACCTGTCTGGACAATCTCTCCCGCGGGAAGGCCCATCAGGTCCCCGCGGGGGCGCACTTCATTCACGCCGATATCCGCGACAAGGTGGCCTTCGACCTGCTGGCCGACGGTGGATTCGATGTGCTGGTGCATCAGGCCGCTCAGATCGACGTGCGCGTCTCGGTCGAAGAACCTGCCGTCGATGCCGACATCAACCTGGTCGGGTTCGCGAACCTGCTGCGGGGTGCGGGCGTCGGCAAGGTGAAGCGGGTGGTGTTTGCATCATCCGGGGGGGTGGTCTACGGCGACCCCGACGTCATTCCTACACCCGAGCCGACCCCAACCCTGCCGATTTCGCCCTATGGGGTGAGCAAGCTGGCGGGCGAGCACTATCTCCGCGTGCTGGGCCAGCTCAACGGGTTCGAAGGTGTCGCGATGCGCTACGCCAATGTTTACGGGCCGCGTCAGGATCCCAAGTCCGAGGCGGGGGTGGTCTCCATCTTCGTGTCGCGCCTGCTGGCCGGACAGCCGCTTACCATTTTCGGCGATGGCACGCAGACGCGCGATTACGTCTTTGTGCGCGACGTGGCGCGGGCCAATCTGCTGGCCGGTACCGCCAGCGTCTCCTACGGCAATCGGCTGGACATCCCGGCCTTCAACATCGCCACCGGGCGCGAGACCTCCGTCAACGACCTGGCCGCAGCCGTCGGGGCCGCGTTGGGCCGGACACCGGTCATCGAGTACGCGCCGCCGCGCGCCGGTGAGCTGAACCGCTCCTGTCTCGATGTCGGCAAGGCCGAACGCGAACTGGGCTGGCAGCCGACCGTGCCCTTCAGTGAGGGCATGCAGGCGCTGGCCGCGTGGTTCGAGGGAGAACAGGGATGACGCAGGAGGGCACTGCGTCGGGCACCTCGCTGCTGAGCCTGATCCTCGACGCCTCGCCGGAAGTGATGGCGGTGCTGCTGCTCTGCGGTGTGGCGTCGATCGTCTCGTGGTTCATCATTGGTGCCAAGTGGTGGGAGTTCCGCGGCTACGCGGCGCGCGGCCGTGAATTCGCCCGGGCCACCGCGCGGGCCCTGACCGTCGAAGCGCGTGAACAGGCGGTGGTGCATCTGCTGCCGTCGCCGCATACCTCGCTGCTGCGGACCGCCGCCGGTTTCATGAACGATCTCCGCGCCGCGATGCAGGCCGGCAATGTTCAGCGGAGCGGACTCTCGCTGACTCAGCTTGAGGCGCTCACCATGACGCTCGACGCCGATGTCCGCGGTGCTGTGGAGCGGGCCGGTCGACGGCTCCCCTGGCTCGCCACCATCGGCTCCACTGCGCCGCTGCTCGGCCTGCTCGGCACGGTGCTCGGGATCATCGGTGCCTTCGCCGCGATCGGTCAGTCGGGCCAGAGCTCACTCCAGTCGGTGGGGCCCTTCATCGCCGAGGCGCTGGTGGCTACGGCCGCCGGACTGGTGGCGGCGATCCCGGCCGTGATGGCGTACAACATCTTCACGGCCCGGCGGGAGCACCTGGAAGGCGAACTCGAGCGGATCGCGCAGGAACTGATCGGCTCGCTTGGTCGCGAAGGGAAGCTCTGACGTGCCGCGCGGGCTCGGTCGCGGACGGCGTCGCCACACTCTGAACGCCGAGGTCAACATCATCAACCTCGTCGATGTGGTGCTGGTGCTGCTGATCATCTTCATGATCGCCGCGCCGATGATGCAGAACGGGATCGACGTCAACCTGCCCAAGGCCAATGCGCGTCCGGTCACGCTGACCACGAGCGACTTGGAGGTGGCGGTGCTGCCCGGCGGGGATGTCCGGGTGGGCGGTGAACGGATGACGGCCGCCCGCTTCCGGGAACAGTTGCCGCTGCTGGTTGCGGCCCGGGACATCAAGAAGATCTTCCTGCGGGGCGACGGCGCCGTCACACTGAACCAACTGGCGCCGATCCAGTCGGCGATTACCCAGACCGGGCTGCCATCCGCCCAGATCTTCGATCCGGAGACCCGGTGATCAGCGGCGGGGCGGACCGGATCGGCATGCTGGGGACAGCGCTGGTGCATCTGGGCCTGATCGGCGCTGGTGTCTGGACGTCCCGTCACCAGTCGACGCCTGAGCCCCAGATGGTCTATGCCATCGATCTGGTCGCCGCCTCGGCGCCGACCGCGCGGCAGCCGCAGCGGAACACACCGCCGGTGCCACCGAGCCGGAGCCCGGAGGAGACCCCGGTCCCCAAGCCGCAGCCGACGCCCGCCAGGACGCCGCCCCGGCAGGAGCCGGATCTCCCGGTGCGCAGTGATCCCGTCAAGGAGCCGCCGCGGACCGAAACGCCGCTGCCCGGGGAAACACCCCGGAACGGCATGGACGTGGCGAATGTCAGCATTCCCGGGTTCGAGAGCCGCTACAAGTGGTATCTCAACAATGTCCATCAGCAGATTGCCAAGCGCTTCCCGATGAATGAACGTCGGCCGGGTGCGCCGGTGGTCGAGATCCGCTTCCGGATTCTGGCGAATGGGGGCATCGACAGCGTCGCGTACGTCGTGGAGTCGCGCAACCCCAGCATGAACCGCCAGGCCATGAGTGCCATCGAGGGGGCGGGGGTCGCCAAGGCCTTCGGGCCACTGCCGGATGGCATCGATCGCCTGACCATCTCCTTCGTCTTCAAGCCGAACCAGCCATGAACTACTTGCTCCGCGTTGGTCGTCACCTCGTCCTGCTGCTCGGCATGCTCGTGCTGGCGCGTCCTGCCGCTGCCCAGGACCAGGATGTGGTGCGGCTCATCCTCGGCTACACCGGCGGCGAGCTGCCGGGAGTCGTGGTCATGACCGGCCCCGGCCTGGACTCGGTGCGGACCATTGTCCACCGTGACCTGACCTACTCGGGCCGCTTCACCATGCGGTTGCCCGATTCGCTCGGGGTCCTGACCGGGGCGCTCGACCCGACCCTGCTGCGGGGCAGCGGAACCGCCTGGGTGATCGAGATTCAGCCGGTGGGGACGGAGGTCGAGGTCATGCTGCACGATCTCACTGCCGGGGTCGTGGCGCGGCAGCAGCGCCTGGCACTCAACCGGGGTGGGGTCGGCGATGCCCGGCTCGATATTCACCGTCTGGCCGACCGGCTGGTGCTCTGGATGACCGGGTCGCCCGGGATCGCCGCCACGCGCATTCTCTACAAGCAGGACCCTCCCGGCGAGGAAGGGCTGTACCGGATCGACTACGACGGCGAGAACCGGGTTCGCATCCCCACCACGTCCCCCAAGGTGGTGACGCCGACCTGGTCGCCGACCGGGGAGCACATTGCCTACGGTGAGTTCCGCGATGCGATTGGCAACATCGTCATCCGGACCATGGCCAGTGGTACCCGGGTCACCCTGCCGAAGCTGGCCGAGGACTGGAACGCCACCTATTTCGACCCGGCGTTCTCGCCCGATATGAAGGAATTGCTGTTCACGCGGAGCGGCGAGGGGAGGTTCGGACAGATCTACCGGGCCAACATCGCCAATCTGTCGGGAATTTGTTGCCTTGAGCCTCGTACCACAGTGGCAATCAGCGTGCGACCCGCCTATTCTCCTGACGGGCGAACTGTCGCGTTCGAAGGCACCCGGGCGGGGATCAATCAGATTTTCCGGATGGATGCCGACGGGACGCAGGTGGCGCTGCTGGTCGATCAGGGCTTGGGGGCGCGGTTCCATGCGCCGGCCTGGTCACCCGACGGTCTCAAGGTGGCCTACGAGCGCGAGGATGCGCAGGGGCGGCCGCAGATTCACGTGATGGAGATCGCCACCAGGCGGGTGATCCAGATCACGAGTACGTCGTCGAACGAGGGCCCGTCCTGGGCGCCGGATTCACGACACCTGGTGTTCCGATCCAAGCGGGGTGGGGCGACCCGCCTCTGGATCTGGGATACGGAGCGCCACGAAGGGCGGGCGCTCGCAACGCCGGGCGGGGAGGCACGGTACCCCGCATGGTCGCCGACCCTCGGTGGCCCATTACCATGATTCGGAGGACACGATGACAACACGTACGTTCGCCACCGCCCTCCTCGGGGCCACGATCCTGTTCTCGGCGTGCAGCAAGAAGGCGCCCGACACGGCACCTCAGCCGGTGCCGGGTGGCACCAGCGGGAATCCGACGCCGCCGCCGCCGCCACCACCGCCGCCGCCACCGCCGGGCCCTGACACGGGTGCGGCCACCGGCAATGCCACGGTGGCGCTCCGGGCAGACCTGGAAGAGATGATCCATTTCGACTTTGACCAGGCGGTCATTCTCGGATCGGACGCGGCGCGCCTCGATCGCAAGGCGGCCATCATGCGGGCCAATCCGGCGGTGCGGCTGCGGATCGTCGGGCACTGCGACGAGCGGGGCTCCGACTCCTACAACATCGCGCTCGGCATGAAGCGCGCTGGTGCAGCCAAGGACTACCTGGTCCGCGCCGGCATCGACGCCTCCCGGTTGGAGATCGCCTCGATGGGTCGGGAAGCACTGCTGGATACGTCCGGCTCCGAGGCTGGGATGGCGCGCAACCGTCGCGATCAGTTCGACGTGATCGCCGGCGGCCAGACTCTGGTCCAGCCCTGATGCGGTGGGCGACCGGGAGTCTGGTGCTCGCGGTCGCCGTGCTGGCCGGGTGCGCAACGCCCGGCCACGTGCGGCGCGTGGAAGCCCGCGTCGCCATGCTGACTGTCGAGCAGGCGCGGGCGGATTCGGCGCATGCCGCCGCCCTTGCCGAACTCAAAGACATGATGAGCCGCCTGATCGCACACCATCAGGCGAGCACGTCCAGCATCATGCTCACGCTCGACACGCTGAAGCGGAACGACCGCACCTTCGCGGCCGGCCTGCAGACGCAGGCCGAGCAGTTGGCGGCCATGGGTGAGCGGCTGGGACAGACCCAGGCGGTACTGAACCGGTACCAGAGCCGGGTCGACGAGAACTTCCAGGCGTTGCTGGCCGGCGGTGGCGGCGAGGGTGGAGCGCCTGCCACGGAGCTGCCGTCCTCGCTGTTCGATCAGGCCAATCTCAGTGCCGACGGCAAGGCCTTCACGACGGCCCGCGCCACCTACTGGCGGCTGATCCAGACCACCACCGATTCCACCTGGATTGCCCGCGCACTGTTCGCCATCGGGTCGCGGACCTTCTATCCCGACACGCCGGACTCGGCGAACGCCTACTTCAACCGCGTCGTCCGGGAGTTCCCCCGCTCGCCCGAGGCACCGGAAGCGCTCTACAAGATGGCCTTCCTGGCCGAAGCGCAGCCCGATGTTCGGACAGCATGCACGCTCTACCGCCAGATCGACACGCAGTATCCGTCGGCGGAAGTGGCCGTGCTCGCGCGCGGGAAGATCGGCGCCGGAAAGCTCTGCCCCCCCTCCTGAGGCGCCAGGGAGGCGCGTGTCCGCCATGAACGGCACGGGCGAGATGCCCTTTCTCGATCACCTGGAAGAGCTGCGCACCCGGATCATCCGGGTGCTCGGCGTGCTCATTGCGACTGTTCTGGTCGCGCTCTGGGCCGTTCACCAGTTCAAGCTGGTCCTCTACCTCCAGCAGCCCATTCTACCCTATCTCCCCGAGGGGCAGCGGCTGGTCATTCAGGCGCCATTCGAAGCCCTGATGATCGAACTGCGCCTGGGGCTCATTGCCGGGCTGATCCTGGCCTCGCCGGTGATCTTCCACCAGGTCTGGGGCTTCCTGGCCCCGGCGCTGTATCAGCGGGAGAAGCGGGCGGTGCTGCCGGTATTCTTCGTTGGCATGCTGCTCTTTCTGGCCGGCTGCTGGGCCTCCTGGACCTGGATCGTCCCGCTGGGACTCGACTTCGCGATGAACTACGGAGCCGAGCTCTACACCCAGATGATCACCTTCGAGTTCTACTTTGACACCATCCTGCGCATCGTCCTGGCGCTGGGACTGTCGATGGAACTGCCGCTGGTGATGTTCATGCTGGCCTGGGCGGGGATTGCGGATGTGGCGCTCTATCGTCGCATGCGGCGCTACGCCATCGTGCTCAATACCATCCTGGGCGCCATCATCGCCCCAGGGCCGGATGCCCTGTCCGCCATGGCCGCGGCCGTGCCGCTGATCGGCCTGTACGAGCTGGGCGTCGCCAGTGCTGCGATGATCGAGCGGCGCCGGAAGCGGGCTGCAGCACGGGAAGCTGCTCGGGAGGCCGCCGCCTCATGAGGCTGCTGGCGGGGCAGGGCGGCGGCCGCCGCGTGGTCCGGCTGCTCGGGGGAGTGTTGCTGCTTGCCCTGGCGCTGCCCGCGCTCCTGGGGGCCCAGGGCGGCGTGGAACCGCCGCCGACCCGACCGGACTCGGTACGTCCCACGACGCCACCGATCGGTGGCCTGCAGGACACCCTCCGCAACAAACGGCTTGGGCTGCCCACGGCGCCCGAACGGATCTTCCGACCCGACGATTCGGTCCTGGTGGCACTGCTTGCGCGCGGGGGCTTCCGGGTGACCCGGTTCCAGGGCGATTCGGGTGAACTCCGCGGCGGTGAGTCGGCCATCCGCCTGATGGGTCGGGCCGCGATGCTGCGCGATTCCGGATCGGTCGAGGCCGAGGGGCTGGTCTATCGGCAGGATGACTGCACCATGACCACCCAGGGGGCGACGCGGATTTTTGACAATGCCCGCCCGCCGTCCATCGGCCGCTCGTTGCGTCTGGAACTGTGCAAGGACCGCGAACGGATGGTGCTGACCGAGGCGCTCACCGTCACCAACGAACTGGGCGGGGACTGGTTCCTGCGCGGCAATCTCGCGGTCGACTCCAGTGCCAAGCGGCTGTTCATGGCGCGGGGCGAGTTCACCACCTGCGATCTGCCCGAACCGGAATACCATTTCGAGGCCGGCCAGGTGAAGTGGATCGGGCAGTCGGTGCTGGTGGCGCGGCCCGCCGTGCTGTACGTCAAGGATGTTCCGGTCATGTGGCTGCCGTTTCTGTTTCAGGACACCCGGCCCGGGCGCCGGTCGGGGATCCTGATTCCCCAGTTCGGCCTCAACGATCTGGTCCGCCCGACCCGGAGCTACCGGCGTCAGGTCACCAACATCGGCTACTACTGGGCCCCCAGTGACTATGTCGATGCCACGGCCCGCCTCGACTGGTACGCCTCCCGGCATCTGGATCTCAGCGTCGAGTCGCGCTACCAGATATTGAACCGCTTCGTGGAGGGCGGGATCGGCTATCGGCGGCAGATCCAGGACGGCGGCGGGACATCCTCCAGCATCCGGCTCAATCATCGGCAGAGCTTCGGTCTCAGCACGTCACTGACGGCCGACATCGACTACACCACCAATACCAGTGTGGCCCTGGGGAACGCCATCGACCCGTACGATGCGGTCCGGCAGGCGAGTTCCTCCTTCAACCTGACCCGACGGGCCGCCTGGGGGCAGCTCACCCTGGGTGGGACCCGGCGCCAGTCACTGACGGATGGCTCGGGGCAGATGTCCTTCCCGACGCTCAACATCAGCCCGAGACAGGTGGCGATTGCCCGGAACATGACCTGGTCGCCGTCGCTCTCGTTCTCGAACAGCACCACCTTCCAGACGCCGATGTCGCCGCTGTCCGTGATCACGCCGGGGCTGGCCGACACCCTGTCGCAGGTGGGCAGTTCGCGCAGCACGACGCTCCAGTTCAACACCCCGGTGCAACTGGGGCCGTTCAACCTGCAGATGCGGATGAGCGGTCAGGACGATGCGGCTGAGGGACGGGTGGTCCTGTCGCGCCGGATTCCGGATCCGGACAACCCCAGCGATTCGGCGACCCGCTACATCACGCGGGGCGGGGACTTCCGCAGCGCCTTCAACTGGGACGTGGGCCTCGATCTCTGGCAGTTCTTCCGCAGCAGTTGGCGCCTCACGCCGCGCATCGGGATTACCAACATCTACAGTGGCGGCGGGTACATGATCCGGTCGGCCGCCACCAACGGCGCCTGGGTCCAGCAGGGCAAGCGGTTTGAGGCCGGACTCAGTGCGGCCCCGACCTTCTACGGCTTCCTGAATACCAGTGTCGGTCGGCTCTACCGCATGCGTCACGAAGTCTCGCCCAGTATCCAGGTCCAGTATTCGCCCGAGGCCTCGCTGCCGCAGGCCTATGCCGATGCGCTCACGGCGGCCAGCGGCGGCACGGCGCCGCGTCTGACGCCGCCGCGCTTGCAGGTGACCATGTCGCTGACGCAGAACCTCTCCGCCAAGCTGCGACCGGCCCCGGGTGATACCACCTCCGACGAGACCCGGTACCCCAAAGTGGATGTCTTCTCGCTGACCACGTCGGCGGTGTCCTACGACTTCGAACAGAACAAGCTGGATGGGCGCAGCGGCTGGACCACGCAGTCGCTGTCCAACAGTCTGCAGAGCGATCTGCTGCCGGGGATGCAGTTCTCCTTCTCGCACGACCTCTGGGAGGGTGTGGCCGGGAGTGACTCCGCCCGGTTCAAGCCCTTCCTCTCGTCGGTGCAGGCGAACGTCTCGCTGCGCGGCTCAACCTTCCGCTCACTGCTCGCCCTGGTCGGCCTCGGGGAACGGCCGAAGCTGGCTGGCGACGGGGCGGACATGCTGGCGCTGCCATCGAACGCTGGTTCGCTGTTCGGACGGCGGGGGCGGCTGGGTCAGCCGTCGTTCGGGGGCATGGGGGGCGGGTTCAATGCCAGCCTGTCCTACTCGCTCCAGCGGACCCGCCCTTTCGCCGCACCGGTCCAGCAGGTCGACCCCATCACGGGTCTGCCGATCCTCGATCCGTTCCGGCCGGTCATGCCGAGCCACAGCAGCATCGGGTTGAACACCTCGTTCGCGCCGACGGCGAATTGGAGTGTCGTCTGGCAGACCCAGTACAACGCCACCGCCGGGCGATTCGAGTCCCATACCTTGCAGTTGCAACGGGATCTGCACGACTGGCGTGCGTCGTTCAATCTGAGTCGGAGTCCCAACGGGAACTTCGCGCTGTTGTTCAGCATTGCCCTGATCGGCTTCGAACAGGACATCAAGTTCGACTACCAGCAGACCACCACCCGCCCGCTGTCGGGCGTCCCATGATCGGGACACCTGGCTGTCCTGCGGGCGGGGCGGTGCCGGGGGGATATGCCGCCCGATCAGCCTTTCGCGGTGCGGCACAGCCCCTGCTTCCTGTCGGAGGTCGACCCTTCTCCCGTGGAGTTCCCCGATGACCCGGTTGCGCCTTCTCCTGATTCCCTCGCTGCTCGGGCTGGTGGCCTGTGAATCCGCTACGCTGCCCGGCAACCCGTTGCCGCGCCCGGCCACCCTGACCAGCACTGCCCTGGACGGTCGGGTGATGCTGGAGTGGAGCGAAGAATCCTACCAGGCGGCCCCGAGCCGGTTCGATCACTACACCGTCTACAGCGCCAGCTACGACTTCGATGCCGACCTCTGTGTGCTCCCCTGGCTGGTGGAGGGGACCACGGTCGGTCCCTCGTTCGTGGTCTCGGCCATGGTCAATGGGATGCCCCGGTGCTTCAGCGTGACGGCCACCACCAACGACCAGATCGAGTCGACCCGATCGATCACCCGGGTCAATACGCCCCGCTTCCAGGGGCAGGGGCTGGCCTGGTCGGTTCGGCAGGACGCACCGGCCACGGCCGGGTTCCGACTCTGGCGCGACGACAACCAGGACGGCTCGGCCAGTCGGGGTGAGCTGGGGCGGATCTTCGGGGCCAGTGCCGATGTGGATTTCGTCCTCGAACGCTACACCGATGGTCGGCTGTATATCGTCCCCTCCCGGGCGCAGACGGACCTGCAGGTGCTGGGCACGCACCCGGTCTCCCAGTTGGCCCCGATCGGCGAGGCGCCGCAGTCCGGGTACTCCAGCGACCCCCTGGAAGCGGTGGCGGGCTGGGCCTATTTGTTCCGGACGGTGGCGGCCGACGGCTACTACCGGTTCGGAGCGCTGCGTGTCCTGTACGTGAGTGATACCTTCATTCTGGTCGACTGGGCCCTCCAGACCGACCCAGGCAACCCGATGCTGGTTCGGGCCAGCCCCTGACCGGGTCGCTTGTGCCACGGTGGGGGGGGCTCTACACTTCAGCGGGTTCACGTGCGGATGTACGTGATGCTCCCTCTCACCCAGGACCGCGATGACACTCGATAAGCTCAAGGTGGCCGCGCGTCAGCACGAACAGCGTGAAGAATGGCGGGCCGCGATCGAGCTGTACCGGACCGCCATCCGAGTCGGCGAAGAGGCCTCGGAGGCCAGCGACCCGTACCTCTTCTCCCGGATCGGTGATCTCGAGCAGAAGGCCGGAGATCCCCGTGCGGCATGTGAGGCATGGGAACAGGCCGTTGCGCGCTACGGCGAACTCGGTCTGTCGAACTACGCCATTGCCATCTGTGCCAAGATCCTCCGTCTCGATCCGGCCCGGACGCATACCTACCTCGAGCAGGCGCGGTACCTGGCCCGGAAGGGCATGCTGCACGATGCCACCCGGGACATGCAGCTCTACCACGATCAGATGCAGCAGCGCGGCGCCCAGGACACCGCTGTGGCAGCGCTGACCAGCCTGGGTGAGGAGTTTCCCCGCTGGGAGGCCCTCCAGGTCCTGCTGGACGGACTGCTCGGTCGGGAGCGGACTGCCGACGCCCCAGCCCTGGCTCAGGTCTCCCCGCGGAGTTCCCAGGGGCTGGTCTTCATTGATACCGGCCCGCTCGAACTGGAGCGCGCCTCCGAGCCGGAGGTCAGCGGCGTCACCGACGGGGTCGAGCCGACCGTGGTGGCCGGTATTGAACTGGAGCGTCCCTCGGACGATGTCTTGGAAGGCTTGGAAGCAACCGCTGCCGAGGCAGTGGCTGCCAGCCCGGCTGTTATGGCCATCGAGGGCCTGGAGGCCCCGGTCCTCGAGCCGCCGACGGCAGGTGTGATCGAGGGACTGGAAGTCGCGGCTGATCTGGCCGAACCCGAAGGGACCAGTGCGGTCGAGGGACTCGAAGCGGCGGACTTTTCCACGGCCGATACGATCATGCCGCTGGATGGCCTCGAGACCGAGGAACAGCTCGCCAATATCGTGGCCGACGTCGCGGCGGAGGACCAGGCCGTATCGGACCCGGCTGTCGACATCGACGCCGACGAGCCAGCCGATGCCGGGAGCGAGTTGGTCTTCCTGGAGGCAGAAGCCGGGTCGGACGCCGAGTCCGAGGCAGCCACCGTGGCCACACCCGCCCTTGTCGTACCACCACCGACCCCACCTCCCGCCCCGGCTGTCGACGACCCCCTGGGGCAGCGGGCCGCAGGTCACTCCCTGCTGGAGATTGGCGATCGGGCCGGCGGCATCCGCGCCTTCGAGCGGGCCCTGGCTCTCTACCAGGAGCGCCAGGACTGGAACGCGGCTTGGCAGACAGCGACTGAATTGATCGAGGCCGAACCGCAGCACACCGGACACCACCAGTCCCGTGTCGAAGTCGCCTCGAACCTGGGTGATCGGAACCGGCTGGTCGAAGCCTATCTCGATCTGGGTGCAGCCCTGCGTCGGCAGGACAGTCAGGAGAAGGCGGTCGCGGTCTTCCGGCGGGTGCTGGAACTGGCCCCGGAACACCCGGTTGCCATGTCCGCGCTGGCCGCCATCCGTGAGGGTGGCGACCCCGCCAGCCCTGCCGCGGACAGCTTCATCGATTTGCGCTCCATGCTGGTCGACGACGGGCCGCGCAGCACCCGGATGCGGACGGAGACCACGCCCATCCGTGCCGACGAGGACGAGACCTTCCGCGAGGCGCTGGCCGAGTTCAAGCGCGCACTGGATGAGAACTTGCCCATCGAAGACGCCCAGGCCCACTACGACCTGGGGATCGCTTTCAAGGAGATGGGTCTGCTGGACGAGGCCATCTCCTCGTTCCAGAAGGCGCTGCGTGCGCCCGAGGCCCGGCTGCGGACCTCAGAGGCGCTGGGCGAGGCGTTCTTCGAGCAGGGGCGCCCGGCGGTGGCCGAGGCGGTGCTGCGCAATGCCGAGCGTGGCCCTGAGGGTGAAGCCGAGAAGATTGGTGTGCTGTACTGGCTGGGGCGGGCGTTGGAGAGCCTGCAGCGTGGCGCCGAGGCACAGATGTGCTACCAGCGCGTGCTGGCGGTCGATGTGCTCTTCCTCGACGCTGCCGACCGTCTGGCCCAGTTGGCCGACGGAAGTGCGGTATGACGGTGCCCGAGGTGCCGACTGTGACGCTGGCGGAATTGCAGCGGCTGGTCGAGCCCGACCTGCTGCGGGTCGACGAGGAAATGCGTCGCATGATCGAGAGCGACTTCGCCCTCATCGGCGATGTCAATCGGCACCTGCTGGGGATGCGCGGCAAGATGTTCCGGCCCACCCTGGTGCTGCTGGCGGCACAGGCGACCCGCACCGGCTCGCCCCGTTCGGCCACGCTGGCGGCCATCCTCGAGCTGATCCATCTGGCCACCCTGGTTCACGACGATTCGGTCGATCACTCCGCGCTGCGGCGCGGCATGCCGACCATCAACGCGATGTTCTCGCATCAGGTCGCCGTGATCATGGGCGACTTCCTGTACTCCCGCGCCATGATCGAGTTGACCCGCTTCGGCGACCTCGACGCCATGCGCGTGGCTGCCCGGGTCACCAACGAGATGACCGTGGGCGAGATGCGCCAGCTCCTGGCGCACGATCCCCTCGCCTTCAGCGAGGCGGAGTACCATCACCTGATCCGTGCCAAGACGGCCTCCCTCATGTCGGGTGCCTGCGAGATCGGCGCGCTGGAGGCGCCCACGGAATGGCGCCAGTCCCTGGCGCGCTTCGGCGACAAGCTCGGCCGTGCCTTCCAGATCACCGACGACCTGCTCGACTACACCGCCGACGAAGCCACCATTGGCAAGCCGTCGGGGCTCGATCTGCGTGAGCACAAGGTCACCCTGCCGCTCATTCATGCCCTGCCCGCCTTCTCGGCGATCGAGCGGGGCAGCCTGACCCGGCTGATGGCCGACCCGGAGCCGTCCGAGGCAATGATCGCGGAGGTGATGGAGGCGGTGCGTCGGCATGGCGGGCTGGCCTACGCCGAGGCCGAGGCCCAGCGGCTGGCGACTGAGGCCGAGGTCGAACTGGACTGTCTGCCGTCCTCCGAGGCACGTGAGGCCCTGCGGGCTTCGCTCACCTATATCCTGGAACGGCAGAACTGATGGCCACCGGACCCCGGCGCCCCCGCTTTTACCTGGCCGTGCTGACCACCGGGTTCCTGCTGGGGGGCTTCCTGTCCTCCCTGCTGGCCAAGTTCCTGCCTGAATCGCCGGCCCGGACCTTTTTCACCTGGGCTGTTGCCCCGCGGGTGGGGCCTGTGGAAGTTGACCTGCTGGTGGTATCCTTCACGGTCGGCTTTGCGGTGAACGTGTCACTCCTGAGCCTGATCGGGGTCGTGGTCGCCTACTACGCCGCCCGGTCGCTCTTCTAGCGAGGTTGGTATGCCAAGACTTGGTCCGGGCGAAATCTTTCTCATCGTCCTCATGGTGTTGCTGCTCTTCGGAGCCAAGCGGATTCCGGAGATCGGTCAGTCCATGGGCAAGGGGATCCGGGAGTTCAAGCGGTCCTTCTCCGGCGTCGACGACATGCTGAACAGCGATGAGCCCGCCGACCGGGTGGGTGAGGGGCGCTCCAGCACCACCACCAGCGCACCCCGGAGCACCAGCGGGCCCAAGCGGCTGTCGCAGTAACCGGGCGAGTCGCTCGGCGGTCGAGGGCTGGCGGACTCGGTCGCTTGGCGGGGGATGCGAAGCGGGCCGGACTCAGATGAGTCCGGCCCGCTGTCGTTGTATCTGGTCCTGTGGGTCGGTGAGGGAAACCTCCCTCACCGGAGGATCACGGCGTGCCGCCGGTGGCCTGGGAGAGCCGGGCGTTCCGTTCTTCGATCTGCGCGGTGGTGTTGCTGAAGATGGCGGCCCGCTCGTCCTTGATCTTGGCGGTGGCGCGCAGGCCAGCCTGGAACTCGCGGATGCGGTCCTGCCGCAATACACCGATCATCTCGGCGCGGAACCGGTCGAGCGAGGCGTTGAAGGCTGTCGAATCGGCGGTGGTCCGCTCCAGCACCTCGAAGACAAAGTGCCCCTGGGGGGTGGTCACCAGGCCACTGCGCGTGCCCAACCGGGTGCCGAACACGGCACCAATCAGCAGGGCGCTGGGGACCGGCGGGTTCTGGCGCAGGAAGGGGCCATGCTGCTGGTAGGGCAGCCCCAGGGCGCGTGACGCGTCAGCCAGGCTCACCCCGCCCGCCTGGAGGCGGCGGACCAGCTCGGCCCCGAGGGCGGCCGACTGAGCTTCCTTCTTCTCCTGTCGAACCATCTCCTCGACGCCGGACCGGACCTGGTCCAGGGGAGGAATGCCGCCTGCCTGAACCGAGTCGAGCCGGAAGACGAAGTGGGCGTCCTCACCATCGATCAGGTTGGAGGTCTCGCCCTTCTTGGCGCGGAAGGCCCAGACGCCGGCGTCGGGATAGATCAGGGAGCCAACGGCCACCGGTGCGCCTTCGGCCGTCGGCAGCGCGCGTCCGATCGGCAGGCGCATGATGCGCGAGGCCGAGTCGAGCGCCGACGGGTCGAGGCGGTCCGCGCCGAGCTGCTCGAGCGAATCGATCTGGGCGTCGACCTGGTCGCGATGGGCGCCGGCCAGCTCGATGGGAATCAGGATGTGGCGGGCGGTCACCGAGTCGGCTGTCCGGGCGGAGACCTCGATCAGGTGGTAGCCGAACTGGCTCAGGACCGGCTCGGAGAGCGTCCGCAGCGGCAGCGAGAAGGCGGCGTTCTCGAACGACTCCACCATCTGCCCGCGGGGCAGCGTGCCCAGCTCGCCACCGTTCATGGACGACCCGCGGTCCTGGGACTCCCGCATGGCCACGTCGCCGAAGGATGCGCCGGCCACCAGTTCCGCCCGGATCTCGCGGGCGCGGACCAGGGCCGCGGCGGAGTCGGAGGCGTCGAGCTGATGGGGCACCGACACATAGCTCAGGAAGGCCGTGCGCGGACGCCGGAAGGTCTCAGGGTGCTGCTTGTAGTAGGCCTCGACCTCAGCGGCCGAGACGCTCACGGCCGAATCGGCGATGGCCACGCGCGGCACGATCGACGTCAGGCCGATCTTTGCCGTCTCGTTGCGGTAGCGCCATTGATCCCACAGGGCGGCGTCGGAGAGGAAGACGTCGGATACGATCGTGGAATAGAGCTTGGACCGGAGGATCCGGTCGCGATAGTCCGCTTCCAGGTAGGGGATGGCCGACAGCCCCTCAGTCGACAGCAACCAGGCCTGATACTTGGCCATGTCGAACCGGCCCTCGCTCTGGAACTGGGCGGCGGTCAGTAGTTGCTCCGGAGGGTTGTACCGGATGGCGGCGGTGATCTCCTCGACGGACGTCGTCAGGTGACGCCGATCATACTCCTCCTGGAGGAGCACGTCCTGGATGAACTGCTCCCAGACCTGGTCGTGGACCTGCTGCTGCGCCTGCAGGCCCAGGACGGATCCGGTGGCCTGCTGCTGCTGCGAGATCGCCTGATCGACGGCGCGCTGGTAGGCCAGCGTCTCGACCGAGCGACCGTTGATCGACCCCACCGAAGTCTGGGTCAGCAACCCGCCGTTCCCGGACAGACCGCTCAGATCGACGATCATCCAGGCCAGGAAGGTGAAGGTGAGGAGGTAGACGA
>CAYQXR010000038.1:0-22802 GCA_964421625.1 uncultured Gemmatimonadaceae bacterium
TCCGGGGTGACTTCCGGGGTGACTTCCGGGGTAACTGGACCCCCTACCCCTCCTCCACCAGCGCCAGCCCACCTTCAGCGCTCTCGTCCACCTCGGGGCGGATCGGTTGCAGCGCAATCGTCAGCTCCTCGGTGCGCGGCAGATCGGCCAGGTCGCCCAGGCCCAGCAGCTCCAGGAACAGCGGCGTCGTCCCGTAGAGCAGCGGACGACCCAGTGCCTCGCTGCGTCCCACCACCTCGATCAGGCCGCGCTCCTGCAGCGTCCGCAGCACCCCGCCCGACGACACGCCGCGGATCTCCTCGATCTCCGCCCGCCCCACCGGCTGCCGATAGGCGATGGTCGCCAGCGTCTCCAGCGTGGCCGCCGACAGGCGCGGCTGCCGCTGCACCAGGTGGGCCCGCTCGATCGCCGCGGCGTGCGTCGCCCGCGTCAGCAACTGGTAGCCGCCCGCCAGCTCCACCAGCTCGATGGCATGGCCGTCGAAATCGTAGTGCTCGCGCAGCGTGTCGAGCGCGGTGCGGAGATCCGCCGCCGACGCCTCGGGATCGAGCGCACCGAGTTCGTCCAGCGTGATCGGACGGTTGGCGGCGAAGAGCGCCGCCTCAAGCAGTTGGGACAGGGGCGTCAACGGACTCACGGCAGATCACCAGAGGGGCAAAAGGGGCATCCTGACGCACTCGGCAGAGGTGCCGACGCGCCAGTTCGAGAATCGCGAGCAGGGTCGAGACAATGGTCACCACCGACGGCGCACTCCCCAGCGCCTCCCGCCAGTCGAACTCCTCCCGCTCCGACAGCAGGCTCTCCAGGCGGAGGATCGCGCCCTCCACGTCCAGCGGACGCGGCACCACGCTGTGCAGCATGGGGGTCGGGATCTCGCGGATCACCTGCTCGACGGCGGCCAGCAGGTCGGGCAGATGCAGCACGATGGGGCCGGGCGGCGGCGCCTCCGGCGGCGGCGGAATCATGCCGCGCGGCGACTGCAGCGCCCGGCGCTCCGCCAGCCGGGCAAACTCCACCGCAATCTCCTTGATCTGCTGGTACTCCAGCAGTCGCCGCACCAGCTCGGCGCGCGGGTCCTCCCAGGACTCGTCGTCGCCGTGCCGCGGCAGCAGCATCTGCGCCTTGAGCCGCACCAGACGTCCGGCCACTTCGAGGTAGTCGGCAGCCTGATCGAGACCCAGCGCTCGAATGGCCACCAGGAACTGGTCGGCAATGCGCGCCACCGGAATGTCGGCCAGATCGAGCTGCTCCTCACGCACCAGGTGCAGCAGCAGGTCCAGCGGCCCGGTAAAGCCGTCCAGCTCCACCACGAAGGGCGGCCGGTCGTCGCGCTCCAGTAACAGCGCAGGCGCACTCATCCGAGCCCCCCCACCACGGTGAAGGGCCAGGCCAGTTGCATCAGGAAGCCGAACAGCCAGGAGGCCGGGGCCAGGAAGATGCCGATCACCGGCCGAGCCAGGTAGAACATCCCGAACAGAATCAGGAAGCCGAACCGGTCGAGGGCGCGGTACTGCATCCCCAACGCCGGCGGCAGGAAGTGATAGAGAATCCGGGAGCCGTCCAGCGGCGGAATCGGGATCAGGTTGAACACCGCCAGAATCAGGTTGATCCGGATGCCCCAGATCATCATGCGCTGCGCGGTCTCGATCCCCGAGGTGCCCAGTCCGCCGGTCACCTGGTGCAGCAGGCCCAGCAGCACGATGCAGACGGTGCAGCCGATCGCCAGACCGAAGTTGGTGATCACCCCGGCACTGGACACGATCAGATCGCCGCGCCGGTAGTTCCGGAACAGCCTCGGTGTGATGGGCACCGGGCGCGCTGCGCCGAAGACCATCTCGCCGTTGGTGAGCCACAACAGCATCAGCGGCACCGCGATGGTCATGATGGGATCGATGTGCGGCAGCGGGTTGAGGGTCAGCCGACCCAGCTTGTAGGCGGTGTCGTCGCCCTGGGTAAGGGCGGCCCAGCCGTGGGCAAACTCATGCGCCACGACGGCGAAGAGCAGCATCGGCAGGGCCAGCAGAATCTCACCAGTCAGGGCAGTCCTCGGGGCTCGGGTGGTCGTGCGGGGGTAAGGTAGTCCGACCGGGCCATCCGGCCAAGCTGGCCCCTGCCCTTGCATGGGACGGCCCGGGTCGCTAAGCTTCGGTGCTGTACCGTGCGACGGTCAGGTGCCGTCGTCCGTTCACCCATAGCATGTGTCGAGGACAGCTCGTGCCGCGTATCAAGTCCGCCAAGAAGCGTCTCCGCCAGACCAAGGTCCGTACCGCTCGCAACAAGTCGCAGCGCAGCGCGCTCCGTACCGCCGTCCGCAAGGCCCTGACGACGCCGACGGTCGAGACCGCCACCGCCGCCGAGTCGCTGATCGATCGCGCTGGCCGCAAGCGGCTGATCCATCCCAACACCGCTGCCCGCACCAAGAGCCGCCTGGCCAAGATGGCCAACAAGGCCAAGGCCTGACTCCTCGGGCGACCAGCCGGTCGCCCCAACGAGCAGGTCACCCCAGCCCACCGGAACCCCGGTGGGCTTTTTGTTTTCCACAACAGCATCTCTGGCAGACGGGCGACCAGCCGGTCGCCCCTACGGCATTATCCACATAAACATCTGTTGTCAACATTTTCCACAGAGGCGTCGCGACTGGACTTGCGGGGAATCGGACCTGAGATTCCACATTAGACAAGCGCGGTATGTTGTTGTGAAATAATGTGGTTACACGTTGTCCACACGGCGCGGTGTCAGGTCGCCCCTACATCCCCGCCTGAACCATCCGCACCACCCGCCCGCGGATCTCGGCGATCCCGTCCATCTGCGACCGGTACTGCTGCCCCACCCCTTCGATCGGGCCCCAGAGCGACCACAGCGCCGCCACCCAGAGCCCGTTGGGGGCCTGCCGGAAGAGCATCTCCCCGCCGGCCGACCGCTGATTCATCCAGGACGGCAGGTTCTCGTGGGTGAACTCCACCGATTCGAGCGCCAGCGAGCCCGCGTGGAAGGTCAGGGTCCCCTTGATGTCCACCTGCCGCGACTTGCGGGCGGGCTTGAAGTGGACCAGGATCCGGCCGCTGGCCGGGTTGACCTTGGCCACGGCAAAGCAGTGCGAATCCAGGAACCAGGGCGCGAAGAGCACCCGGGCATCCGGGCCGTAGAAGTGGCGATGGACCTCGCCCTCGCTGTCCCAGTACTCGCGCATGAACCCATGCACCCGCAGCGAGTCGGGCGGGATGCTCCGAATGGGCCAGGCCGCCAGCGGGATGATGGCGGTATCGGCCCGCTCAAGCTGGCGCACCGCGTGGTAGCTCACCTGGGAGCGGACCTGCTCGACCTCGAAGGCGAAGCCGCCCGCCTGCACCGTGGCCTCGACGATCTCCAGCGAGTTCCGGGCACTGCCCAGGAGCTGCGCAAAGACGGCGTCGCCCAGTTGATCGACGCCGCAGTACTGGCGCGTGCCGAGGGCGACGATATCGGTCAATCGGACACCGAAGGCCGACATGGTCAGGTCGGGCAGCCGCACGCCCGCGGGCTCGACCACCAGCGGCACCACCGGCAGCGGCGTATAGCCGATGGCGGCGACCCGATACTGGTACCGGCCCACCGGCAGGGCCGGGAACCGGAAGGTCCCGCTGGTATTGGTGAGTCGGTGGCCGACCACTCGGCCCAGGGTATCCTGAATCTCGACCAGTGCACCGCTGATGGGGGCCCGGGAGTAGGCATCGTGGACGGTGCCCTGCACCGCTCCGGCGGCATCGCTCTCCTGGGCCCGTGCGGCACCCGGCAGCAGGAGCACTGCCAGCAGCAGGCCGGACCAGCGGCGCCGACCCGCCGCCCTCACCCCGCGCTCAACTCGGCGCCACACTGTTCGCAGTACCATTCGCCCGGCTTGTTCATGGCGCCACACTCGCCGCAGCGGAGGGTCCGCGCCACCACGGGCTCGGTGGCCGGGCCGCTGGCAACGATGGACTCCGCCCCGAACAGGGGATCCGGCTCCTCGACCACCGGCTCCGGCTCCACTGGTGGAGCCGACACCACCGGGGCCTCGGGCGGAACAAAGCTCGGCAGCGAATCGGCCGGCATGCCGATCGGCGGCGGGGCCGACGGCGTCGGAATCGGTCGCCGAGGGGCGACGCGGGTCTGGTCGGCCACCATGCCGCTGCCGGGGCGGAACGACAGCGGTGCGACCTCATCCGACGGCGCGCTGGGCTCGTCGAACACCGACAGCAGCGCGATATCCTCGATCCCGACCTCCGCTTCAGGCTCCGCCTCGGCCTCGGCCTCAGCCACCACCGGCGCGGCATCCGGCTCAGCAGCCCCATCGGACATGACCTCGGCCACCGCCCCGGCCAGACTGGGCCGGGCGATCATCGCCAGGATCGACGCCATCCGGTCGATCCGCTCCTGGGCCGCGTCGCGACCCAGCCGGCAGCGCAGAATCTCGTCGCCGAAACTGGCCTGCTCCGACGAGAAGCGCGCCGAGTCGTACTCGCCGACCGCATGCCGCAACTGCGCCTCGGCCAGCCCCTGCTCGGCCGTCTCCAACTGGGCCACGTGACCGGCGTGATCGGCCTGGTCGTCGGCGAGCCGGGCGGCGATGGTGTCGGCATGCGCGCGCAGGCGCTCCGTCACGCCGTCGAGGCGCTGCTCGTAGTCCGCCCGCACCCGCACCCGCACACTGTCGGGCACGGCCGTGCCGGCCTCGTCCAGACGGGAGAGCCAGCCGCGGAGCGCGTCCTGTTCGGCCAGCAGAGGTTCTACCGCAGCACTGTCAGGGAGCATCACCGCTCTCCATCGGGAAACAGGGGAAGGCCGCCGGGGTGTCCCGGCGGGATATCCGCAATCTAAATCGACTGAGCCCGGCGCGGAGCCGCGATCAGGCCTCGGCCTGATGGACGATCCGCCCGCCGACCAGGGTCCACTGGACCGTGCCCGGCATGGTCTCGCCGCCCCACGGGGTGTTGCGTGACCGCGAGTGCATCCGCGCCGGATCGACCACCCAGCGCGCACCGGGATTGAAGACCACCACATCGCCGACACTGCCGCGGCGCAGACTGCCGCCGGGCAGATGCCACAGCCGGGTGGGCGCACAGCTCATCCGGTCGATCAGCACGGCCAGCGACAGCAGTCCGCTGTCCACCAGCTCGCGCAGCCCCAGCGACAGCGCCGTCTCCAGCCCGATGATGCCATTCGGCGCCTGGTCGAACTCGCGCTCCTTGGCGTCGTAGTGGTGCGGAGCGTGATCCGAGGCGATGCAGTCGATGGTGCCGTCGGCCAGCGCCGCACGGATCGCATCGCGATCCTCGGCCTCGCGCAGCGGCGGGTTCATCTTGGCGTTGGTATCGTATCCGGCGCAGCGCTCGTGCGTCAGCGTGAAGTGGTGCGGCGCCGCCTCGGCGGTGACCGGCAGCCCCTGCTCCTTGGCGCGGCGGATCAGATCGACCGACCCGCGCGTGCTCATGTGACAGAGATGCACATGCCCGCCCGTCAGCGCCGCCAGGATGCAGTCCCGCGCCACGTGGATTTCTTCGGCCGCCGCCGGAATACCCTTGAGGCCCAGTCGAGCGGAGACGATGCCCTCGTGCATCTGACCTCCTTTGGCCAGCGGCATGTCCTCGCAGTGATCGGCCACCGGAATCCCGAAGGTGCGGGCGTATTCCATGGCGGTGCGCATCAGATGACTCGACATCACCGGGTGGCCGTCGTCGCTGACCGCCACCGCACCGGCCTGCACCATCTCACCGAACTCGGCCAACTGCTCCCCCCGCTGCCCCAGCGAGACACAGCCGATGGGGTACACGCGGGCGAGCCCCGCCTCGACTCCCTTGGCGCGCACGAAGCCGACCGCCGCCTGATTGTCGATCACCGGATCGGTGTTGGGCATGGCCGCAATGCCGGTGAATCCGCCGGCCACAGCCGCCCGCGCGCCGGTGGCGATGGTCTCGCGCTCCTCCTGCCCCGGCTCGCGCAGATGGACATGCACGTCGATCAGCCCCGGCGCCACCACCAGTCCCGTGGCGTCGAGCACCAGCGCCTCGTCGGGCGTGCCCAAGTTGCGTCCCAGGTCGGTGACCACACCGTCGGCCAGGTAGAGGTCGGTGACCTCGTCGAGTCCCTGGGAGGGATCGATGACCCGCCCTCCCCGCAGCAGTACAGCTCTCACGCGCCGTCGCCTCCGTCGGATGCCCAGTCGGGAGAGCCCCCGGCGAGCAGGTAGAGCACCGCCATCCGCACAGCCACCCCGTTGGTGACCTGCGGCAGGATGACGGAGTGGGGACCGTCGGCCACGTCGGAGTCGATCTCGACGCCGCGGTTCATCGGGCCCGGATGCAGCACCAGCAGGTCCTTCGGCGCCCTATCGAGGCGCGCATTGGTCAGGCCGAAGACCCGGTTGTATTCGCGCAGCGACGGGATGAACCCGGCGTGCATCCGCTCCAGTTGGAGCCGCAGCACGTTCACCGCATCGGCCCAGGCGATGGCGTCCTCGATCCGCGGCAGCACGGTCACGCCGAGGTCGGCGATGTCGCGCGGGACCAGTGTGGCGGGGCCGCAGACTGCCACCTCGGCGCCCAGACGCGTGAGCCCCCAGATGTTGCTGCGCGCCACCCGCGAGTGGAGGATGTCGCCGACGATGGCGACCCGCAGCCCTTCGATCCGGCCGAAGTGGTCGCGCAGCGTCAGCAGATCAAGCAGGGCCTGAGTGGGATGCTCGTGCTGGCCGTCGCCGGCATTGACCACGTTGGAGCGGATGCGGTCGCCCAGGAACTGCGCCGCGCCCGAGGCCGGATGCCGGATGACCACCATGTCGATCCGCATGGCTTCCAGGTTGCGCGCCGTGTCGACCAGCGTCTCGCCCTTGCTCACCGAGGAGCCTGCCGACTGGACATTCACGGTGTCGGCCGACAGCCGCTTCTCGGCGAACTCGAACGAGATGCGGGTGCGGGTGGAGGCTTCGAAGAAGAGATTGACGATGGTCTTGCCGCGCAGCGCCGGGACCTTCTTGATCGGCCGCTCGGAGACTTCCTTGAAGGGCTCCGCCGTGGCCAGGATGGCGGTGATCTGCTCCCGGGTCAGCGTCTCCAGCCCGACCAGATCCTTGCCCAGCAGTGAGGTCATGGTGTTCCCCCGCCCCGTTCCACCTCGACGCCGTCCTCGCCGTCGAGTTCGCGCACCCGCACGTGGATCCGGTCGGCCGCCGCCGTGGTGACCAGCAGACCGGTCACGTCGGGCGCGATGGGCAGCTCCCGTCCGCCGCGGTCGACCAGGACGGCCAGCAGGATCCGGCGGGGGCGCCCGAAGTCGGCGATCTCGTCGAGCGCCGCGCGGATGGTGCGCCCGGTGTAGAGGACGTCATCCACGATGATGACGGTGGTGCCGTCGAGATTGGGCGGCAGCCGGGTCTCGTGGACGGTGGGGCGCTGCCCGATGGACTGGAGGTCGTCGCGGTACAGGGTGATCCCCAGGGTGCCCTGGCGGACGCTGTGCCCCAGACCCTGTTCCAGCAGGGGGACCAGGCGCCCGGCCAGCTCGACCCCGCGCCGCTGGATGCCCACCACCACCACGCCGGGCGCACCGGCGCTGCGCTCGGCCAGTTCCGAGGCCATGCGCGTCAGCACCCGGCCCATAGCGGGCGCATCGAGCAGCGGAGTCAGCGTGGTCATCGGACTCAAGTATACTCGACCGAGGCCCTGCGTCGAGACCCCGCTTGCCCCACCTCCCGTGCCGACCCCATTCTTCAGCCTGCCGGTCCCGTCTCTCCCACCGAGGAATACCATGCTCGCGCTCTGCTGCACCACCCTGCTGGTCCCGCCACCGGCCGTGGCCGCGGCCCCCATCCAGTACCGGGTCGATGTCCGCATGGAGGTGGCCGTGGGCGAGCAGACCGACGCGGACTACTTCACCGATCTGGCCCGGACCACCGGCTTCATCACTGTGACCATGAGCGATACCACCATCGGCCGGTTCGCCTCGATCCGGATCGACTCAACCCGCTACGAGGGCGGCCAGGCGGAGGCGGAGGTGCGGGCCACTCAGCCCGCCCTGCTGAAGGACCCCAAGGGCACCCTGGTCCGCCTGCTGGTGGTCAACGGGAAGATCGACACCCGCCAGGTAGCGCCGCAGATCACCCCCGACGAGGAGAGTCTCCCGCTCGGCTCGCTGTTCCGCGGCTTCACGGCGCTGTTCCCCGGCTTCCGCGCCGATGCGAAAGTCGGCAGCACCTGGAGCGACACCACCCGGAACGCGGCCCAGGGCGTCGGCGATATCACCGCCTGGCAGGTCTCGACTGGTGAGGGCGATGCGCTCCGCTATGTGGGGAACCGCTCCAGCGCCCGGCGCACCGTCGCGCCGGACAGCAGCGTGATGACCGGCACCGAGACGGCCAAGCACGACATCGTGACCTCCACACTGGGCCCGGTGCGCTCGGTGACCAGCAGCTCGGTGCTGGAGGGCCTGATCCGCGGCGGCGCCGCCGGCGACGACCCGGTGCCGCTGCGCACGGTCCAGAGCATCACCGTCACCCTGCTCCCGGCCGACAGCACCAAGCGCTGATCCCCCCACTAACAGACGGCGCGCGGCCGGGAAGCTCCGACCGCGCGCCGAGTGCGTTGCATGGCCCGGGTGAGGGGCTATTCGGTCGCCTTGACCTTGAAGCCGAAGGTGCCGTTGATCGGGTGCCCATCCGACGAGGCCGTGGTCCACTTGACCGTGTAGGCCCCGGGCGTCAGCGCCTGGGTGATCGGCACCACCAGGGGCGCCTTGCTGGCGGTATCCAGCGTGATCTTGCCCAGCGGCACGGCCTTCCCGTCGGGTCCGGTGAGCGTGACCTTCGAGACCGCGAGGGTCGGGCGCTGGCTGTACCAGAGCTTGATGTCCTTGGGCGCGGCGACGGTCGAGTCCTTGGCCGGGGCCGAGCGGGTCAGCGACAGATGAAACGCCGGGGCCGGGCTCGGTGCGACGAAGGCCGCCACGGTCAGCGCGAGCGCGGGCAGCAGGAGGTAGCGGAGGGTGCGGAGCATGTTCTCATCCAGTGCACAGGAGACGTGCGACAGAAGTGGGCTGCCGATGATCGGGACCATCCCGGATCGGCGACTGTCAGGGGAACCGGTGCCCGTTCGACCAGAACGCGGGGCTGCCGGTTGTCTCAGGCGTGCGGTGGTGCAGTCGCCGGTGGGAGGCGTTTGTGGATGCCGTCGGCCAGGTCGACCCATTCGACCAGAGGCCAGGCTGCGGCTTCCGGGGCGATCGGTGCGGCGGGCTGCCAGCCGGTCGGGGCGGTGACGGCGGCAACCTGGATCCCGACCATGGCCGGGCAGGTGCAGATCGTCCCGGCCGGATGCTGATGCGGCGCGGACTGCCCCGACTCGCCGTGCTGGTGCGCTGCGTGCTGATCGTCGGCCACGACGACGGGCGCCTGCGGCATGGCACAGCCATGCCACACCGCCACCGCTGTCCCCCCCACACCGGGGGCGAGGAGCAGGAAAAGGGCCGTGGCCCAGCGCCGAGTCGTCGATCCGACCATGGGAGAAAGATACCCGGAATGTCTGTGAGACGGACAGGGAGGGATTCGAACCCTCGGTACGGTTGCCCGTACGCCACGCTTCCAACGTGGTGCCTTAAACCACTCGACCACCTGTCCTTGCCCTGCGCTCCAACGGTGACAAGCATAGCGGAGCGGCCCCCGATGTTCCAGCACCGGGGCAGCGGTCGCAGTACCCGGTCGCTCCACGTGGGGGGGGCGGGATACTTTACGGCCATGCGACCGGACCCTTCCGCGTGAGCGCCCCGCGCCCCGCGCCCGCCCCGACCCCCGAGCCGATGGACGAGGCCTCGCGGCGGATCGCCCTGCGGAAGATGCAGTGGGTGGCCAACGGGCTGCTCGTCCTGGCGGCGGTGATCTTCCTGATCGCCCGCCTGCTCGAGGCCCAGTACCCCTGGCTGGGCTATGTCCGCGCCACGGCAGAGGCCTCGATGATCGGCGGCCTGGCAGACTGGTTCGCGGTCACGGCGCTGTTCCGCCACCCGCTGCACCTGCCCATCCCGCACACGGCCATCATGCAGAAGCAGAAGGACCGGGTGGGCCGCATACTCGGCAACTTTGTGCAGCATCACTTCCTCTCGCGCGCCGTGCTGGAGCAGCGCCTGGCGGGGATCCGCCCGGCGGAGCGGCTGGGGCGCTGGCTGGAGGAGCCCGCCAACCGGACTCACCTGGCCCACCAGATTGCGGGGGGCCTGGCCCGCGCGGTGGAGGCGCTGCCCCCTGAGAAGGTCCGCAACGTGGTGCAGCAGCAGGCCCTGACCTCGCTGCGGCAGATCCCCCTCGCGCCGCTGGCAGGCGACATCCTCGGGGTGGCTGCCACCGGCGACCGCCCGCAGGAGCTGCTCGACGCCGCCATGAAGCTGCTGGCCCAGGCGCTGCGCGACGGGCACGAGACCATCCGCGAACTGGTGCGGCGCGAGAGCCCCAAGTGGCTGCCGCTGGGCCTGCGCGACGCCGTGGCGGAGCGGATGATCGGCGGCATCGACCGGTTCCTGGCGGAGCTGGAGGCCGACCGGCAGCACCCGATGCGCCACCGCTTCAACGCCATCGTGGCCGACTTCATCGCCCGGCTGAAGACCTCGCCCGACATGCTGAGCAAGGCCGAAGACCTCAAGCAGGACCTGCTGGGCAAGCCGCTGGTGGAGGAGTTCGTTGCCTCGCTCTGGGACCGGGTGCGCGATGCGGCGCAGCGCTACCGGGCCGCGCCGGGGGAGACCTCGATCGAGCCGGTCGAATCGATGCTGGCCGGGCTGGCGGAATCGGTGCAGCAGTCGGAGTCGCTGCGGGACGAGATCGACCATGTGCTGACCGACATGCTGGCGACCATGCTGGAGAAGCACCGCAGCGAGATCGCCGACCTGATCGCCCGCACGGTCGAGGACTGGGATCCGGCCGTGGCGGCCGAGCGGATCGAGCTGGCCGTCGGGCGGGACCTGCAGTTCGTCCGCCTGAACGGCACCCTGGTCGGCGGGGCCGCCGGCCTGCTGATCTACACCCTCTCCCAGCTCCTGGGCTGACGGCCCGCTATCTTCCGGGCCACGGTAGTCCACCCCTCGCCCCCTTCACCGACGGGTTTTCTGATGCGCTCTTCTGCTCTCCTGCTCGCCGCCCTGAGCCTCCCGGCCCTGCTGTCCGGCCAGTCCTCGCGCACCGCCTGTGCGCTGCCGGTCGCGATCGACTCGGTGTCGCTCATGCGGAATGTCTTCCGGATCGCCGACGACTCGATGCGGGGCCGTGAGCGCGGCTCCCCCGGGGCCATCAAGGCCCGCGACTATTTCGCGGACCAGTTCAAGTCGGTGGGTCTGACCCCGATGGGCAGTTCCTTCGTCCATCCCGTGAAGCCGGCCGTGGCGTCGCCCGCCACCGACGGGCTCTCGATGGCCAATGTGATCGGCATGGTGAAGGGTACCGCCAACCCCGACCAGTACATCGTGGTGACCGGACACTACGACCACGTGGGTGTCGGCCGCCCGCTCGACGGCGACTCCATCTTCAACGGCGCCGACGACAATGCCTCGGGGTCGGTGGCACTGATCGAGCTGGCGCGCCACTTCGTCAAGTCGCCGCCCCGGCACAGCGTGATCTTTGCCGCGGTGGACGCCGAGGAGCGCGGCATGGTGGGCAGCAGGGCCTTTGTGAATGCGCCCATGGTGCCGCTCGATCAGATCCTGCTGAACGTCAACATGGACATGATCGGCCGCAACGAGAAGGGCGAGCTGTACGCCTCCGGCACTCGGCACACCCCGGCGCTCAAGCCCCTGGTCGAGGCCACGGCGGCCTGCGCCCCTGTCACGCTGCTCATGGGTCACGACGACCCGGCCCAGCGTCGCGACGACTGGACCAGCCAGTCGGACCACGGCTCCTTCCACGCCAAGGGCATTCCCTTCGTGTACTTCGGCGTCGAGGATCATCCCGACTACCACAAGCCGGGCGACTCGCCTGACCGGCTGATGCCGGGGTTCTACGTGGGCGCGGTGCGGACGGTGGGTGATTTCATCCTGCGGTTCGACGCCAAGCCGCTGGCGCGGGTGAAGTCGGACACCCACTGACCGGCCCTGCCACCGGAGCCGGGTGATCCCGGGCTCCGGTGGCGCCCCTGCGGCCTCAGGGCTGGAACAGGAAGGGCGAGGTCGCGAGGTTCCAGATCCCGCCGGGCAAGCCCGAGGGATTGTAGTAGTGGGTCCGGGCGGCATCGATCCGGCTGGGCACCCAGGGTAGCGCTCCCGCATACATCAGATCGGCCGGATCGTGGCCGACATGCCCACCGGGCACAAAATCCGGGGCGCCTGGTGACACGGCCCCCATGGCGTGCAGCATTTCGTGCACCATGGCAAACTCCCGATAGCCCGGCGCCGCCGTAGCCGACGCGGCGAAGGGATTCACCTCGCAGGGCTGCGCACCCACCGGACCACCGCGGAAATAGATCGCGGCCAGCCAGCCCTCGTGCTGGCCAGGCAACGACGACGAGCCGCAGTTGGCCGTGTTGGGCCCATCATAGAACACCAGGGCAATGCGGTTGCTGGTGCCGGTAAAGCCCGCCGCAGCCAGATCGACCTCGATGGCATCGCGGATGTTACCGCCGAACGCCGACAACGCGGCCTCGCTGCGCGCCAACCGCACGAAGGTGATATCCGGCTTGCCCTCGAAGCTGTCCAGCCGGAGCACCTTCCCGTCGGTCTGCGCGGCCAGCCACCGCATCCCCGACGCCAGCGAGCGGTGGATCAGGCGGGAGGTGTCGTAGTTGTGGTCGGCCCCATCGGAGGCCACCACGTAGAACACCTTGAAGCGTGAGCCGCTGCCCTCATCGGGTCGGTCCACCGCGGAGCGCGGCAGCACGCCGATATCGTAGGTGATGGTCCGACTGGCCGTGGTACCTGCCGTGACGGAGGCGGCGGCCGGCGCTGTGGTCGTCTCCCAGCCGAAGCCGAAGTCGTTGACCTGCGCGGCCGCAAAGGTGTACGAACCGGGCGTCAGGCCGCTCAGCGTGGTAGTGGCGGTGACCTGCTGGGTGTAGCCACCGGGCCCGCTGACCGTGATGGTCGCGGTGCGGCCGGACGGCAGGCCGCTGATGGTAACCGTCAGACTACCGGTGGTGGGCGGCGGCGGTGGCGGCGGGGGCGGTGGCGGCGGTGGTGGTGGTGGTGGTGGCGGGGGCGGCGACGACGGGGTCTCGCCACCGCATGCGACCATCAGCACGGCCAAGGCTGTCAGGCAAATACGAACGAGACTGCGGAACATGCAACCCTCCCGGATGAAGTGAGGTCTCATCCGGGAAGGCGCAGAAACTGGTCAGACTGGCTCACCCTCCGGGGTGGGCTCGGGGCCGACCTCTCCGGTGAGCAGGGCGTGCGCCTGTTCGGCGTCGTCAGTGCTCACCCAGACAGTCGGGTAGGCGGTGCGTGAGGTGGTCAGCGGATCCCCCTGCACCACTGCGGTGAGACCGGCGCCGCGAAGCAGGGTACAGACCCGTTCGGCGTCGGCCTGATCGCGGGCGATATAGACCTGGGTCATGGCCGCCGCGTGAGCTGGTGGGTGCCGCCCTTCACCGATTCGACCTTCACGGTGTACGGCCCGTTCCCGCGCACGATCCACTTGAGCGTGATGCTCCCCCGCCCGGGAATGTTGTTCAGCTCGATCCGATCCGGATGCTCGACGTATTCCACCCCGATGCCGGTGGTGGCATTGGTCACCCGGAAGGACGCCACCACCGGCGCGCCGGTGAAGGTGACCACATCCGGTGGCGTGATCCGGTTCTCGACATCCTGCTGGGTGTGGGTCGGGATCAGCCGGATGTTGGAGACCGTTGCCAGCACCTCCGTCAGGCCGTTCCCCAGCGAGCGCGAGGTGATGGAATCGACCTGGACCTGGGGCATCTCCCACGCCTGGTACAGCGTGAACGCCATGTTGCGGTGGGCCTCGGCCTGCAACAGGAAGCCGGGTTCGAGCCGCCCCCAGGTCTTCTTGAAGCCGCCGATTTCGACATCACCGAGCGTCGGGTGCTTGAAGGGCTTCCACTCCGAGAAGGCATCACCGAAGAGCAGCAGGCGGTTGAAGTCGTGGGCCGAGTTGCGCGCCGGATTGGTGTTGGTATCGGGACGCTCCCACAGCTTGAACCCGGTCCACAGTTCGTTGCTGAAGGTCACGATGCCGCGGCCGCCGTAGAACCAGTCCAGCTCGCCACCCCAGACGATGTACAGATCCTTCCAGACCGTCATGTAGCGGTACCCCGGCAGAATCCGCTCGCCGGTGCGGCCGAGTTCGTCGAACACGGCCACGTCCTGGGGACGGTACTCGTCCTGCGGGGCGCCGGGGCCGCGCAGGATCATGCCGCCGTTGTTGTGGTAGCTCTGCGCGGCGGCGATGTTGGGCCGGGTCATCACGAAGGACACGACGGCCTTGGTCTCGGGCAGCGACACGGGGTAGAAGTCTGCGCCGCCCTGCACGTAGGCCGGCATCCAGCGCCAGGGCCAGTTGCGGTTGGGGTCGTAGCCGCCGGGCCCATCTTCATTGACCTGGCCGTCGCCGTCGTTGTCGAGTCCCTCACTGCCGAGCAGGTCCCATTCGCCCTTGGTGCCTGGAGGTGCCAGCACCATCAGGCGTGGATCGATCGGCGAAATGATGTACCGGCCGTTGGGATTGCGGCGCCGGATCTGGGTGATGTGACCATCGCCATTGAGATCGTCGAGGCCGTCCTCGTCGAACAGGCCGTCGCCGTCGGTATCCCGCGGCACCATGCCGGTTCGCGGACTGGAGGCGGTATTGCCTTGCTTGAGGAAGTGTTCCCGGGCATCGGGGTTGATGGTCGGCACGATGTAGAAGGTCCGCGTGGCCAGCAGCGAGTCGATCCAGGGCACCTCGCCCTTGCGCTCGCAGAGGTACCAGGCCGTGTACAGCGAGAACTCGGTGCCCTGCACCTCATTCGAGTGGATGTTCCCGTCGATGTACATCGCCGCCTTCTTGTCGGCCTCACCCTGGGTGAAGTCGGTGACGGTGATCATCCACATGTCGCGGCCTTCGTGGCTCTTGCCGATCGAGGACAGGCGACAGGTGTTCGGGTGGGCGGCCTGCAGGCGGCGGCCGATCTCGCCGATGGCGGTGTGATCGTAGAAGCGGTCCCAGGCGACATGCACCTTGGGATTGGTGGGCGAACCGGCCGCAGCCAAGTTGCCCAGCGGGGCGAGGCTCTGCTGCGCCGCCAGCGGCGCGGCGGAGAGCGTGGCCGCGAACAGTGCGAGGAGTCGGGTCGTCGTGGTCATCGCGGCCTCAGCGCAGGGTGATGGACTGGGTGGCGGTGCCGGCGGTGGGCGCCCGGGCCGTGAACGTCAGCGACGTCCCGGCAGGTGCCACCATGGTCCAGCTCCGCTGGATCGAGCCGCCGGCCGGGATCGGGGCCAGCACCTCAACCCGCGCCGTGCCGGTCTGGAGCACGGCCGCGCCGTGATCGAAGATCAGCCGCAGCGCCGGGAAGTTGCTGCGCATCCGGTTGGCCACTGTGGTCGCGGTGGGCAGTCCGCCCTCGTTGACCAGTTCGACGGTGACGCGCCAGACGCCGTCACCCACCTTGACCACCACCGGTTCCTTCATGGTGATCCGGGGCAGCATGCCGGCCAGCGTGGTGATGAAGCGATGTTGCTGGGCCAGCACCGAATCCAGCGCGGCACCGGCCGGCGGATTGATGGTGATGCCCGGCAGCACCCCGCCGACCTCGACCTCGGCCGATTCGCCCGGCAGCGTGGCGCTGCGCCACGGCACCACCGGATCGAGCCCCTGGGCCCGGTACCAGGCGATGGCGTTGCGCTCCTCCGCCTGAGCTGCGCCGCCGCGCCCACCCGCCGCACCGCTCGGTGCCGCCTCGGGAATGGACCAGCCGCGGGTACCGACCGCCCAGCGCCCGGTGATGTAGTAGAGGTAGGACAGCAGATCGCCTTCCGACGCGGCGCCTGCCGCCCCGCGCGCGACACCGGTGACCGCCTGGTAGCGCTGCGACAGCGCCGCGAAGGTGCCCTGGTCGCCCGCCATGATGGACTGCAGCGGCCCGCCGGCACTGGTGCCTTCGGTGGCCCGCTGCCCGCTGGTCGGATTCAGGATGCCGTTGTTGGGGCGGTTCTGCCAGGGTGTCAGCAGGTTGTCCTGCGGCCCCAGCACATGCGCCGCCACGATCTCCGGATGCGCAATCAGAAACTCGCCCAGCCCGCGCGCCTCGGGTTCCGACATGCTGTAGATGCCGGCCTCCGCGCCATGATGCGGGTAGTTGTGCGCAAAGTTGCGATTCAGATCGGCGCCACCGAGATCGGTGGGGTAGCGCGGTGTGTCGCTGGTGCGCCCTTCGACCGGATGGAAGCGCCACACGCCACGCTCGCCCGCAGCCGTATTGGCACGCCGCATCAGCGCGGGCTCGGTCGGATCGGCAATCCATTCGCCCTTGGGGTCGCGGATGCGCATGGCGGTAATCCAGCCGTTGCGGTCAAGATCCACGCCGCCTGCGGGATTGGCGCCACCGGCCAGGTTGTTCATGGTCCGCAGTTCCTTGACGCTCCCCGTCAGGGCTTCGGCCGCATCGGGATTGAGGCGCGGAATGAACCAGATGGTGTGCTGGTCGAGCAGCGTCTTGACGGCCGCGTCGCTGGCGTAGCCATTCAGCAGACGGGTCGCGCTCTCCAGCGCCACCGCCGACCCGACCAGATGCGGGCCCCAGGCATTGGCCACCACCAGCAGGGCCGGCCGGGTGGCCACGTTGGCCCCGCTGCCCACGCGCAGGGCCTGGACCGCACGACCACCCGGGGAGGTCGCGATGGTCACCAACTGGGTCCTGGACGGGTGCGCGGCGTTCAACGCCCGCATCGCCGACTGGAGCGCGGCATGCCCCTGGTATGGGGAGGACGGTGGGCTCTGGGCTTCGGCGACACCGGCACCGAGCACACAGGCTGTGATCAGCGCAAGAGTGGATCGCCGAGGATCCACGGACATGGACCAACGCATCGACACCTCGATGAGGGAGAAATAGCGGCGGAACACAGGAAAGATAGGGCGATGGCGGTCAGCCGACCACTCGCCGCACGAACCCGCGCACGCCCAGCCAGGTCAGCGCCGCCCCGAGCAGGAGCAGCATGCTGATGGTGACCACCGGTGCCAGGTGGGGCACATCGGGCGTCATGGCCGTGCGCAGGCCCTCGGACATATAGACCAGCGGGTTGGCCAGCACGGCCACCTGCAGCCAGCGGATCGCCCCCAACCCGGCCCAGGGGTAGTAGATGCAGCCGAGGAAGGTGATCGGGGTCAGGATCAGGGCGAACATCAGCCCGATCTGAGCGGGACGGATTGCCGTGCCCAGGAACATCCCCAGCGCGGCGGCGGTCCAGCCGGCCAGCAGCAGCATCCCGATCAGCATCGGCCAGGAGGCGATGTGGACATGAACCTCGGTGGCCGGCAGCCAGAGGATGATGGGGAACACCGCCACCCCGGCCAGGATGCCCTGGAAGGCCCCGAAGGCGACCCGCGCCAGCGGCACGGTGGCGATCGGCGCCGGTGCCTGCACCCGGTCCTCGATCTCGCGGGTCGCACCGAGTTCCAGGGCCAGCGGCATGGCAACAGCCGAGACGGCTGTGAACACCATCGCGACGGCCACCAGTCCGGGCGCGAGGATGGTGGCGTAGGTCCCCGCCCCATCAGGGACGGGCATGCCCTGCCCCGTTCTCGGCAGCACGTAGGTGAACACGAACACCGTCAGCAGCGGGTGAATCAGGGTCCGCAGCAGGAACGGCAACCACTCCCGACGCAGCACGCGGAGGTCGCGGGCCCACAGTCCGAGAACAACCTGCAGCGGGCTCGGGACCTCGCTACTCACGGAGTTCCCGCCCCGTCAGCCCGATGAACACCGTCTCCAGCGACGGCTCGGTGACGCGCAGATCGATCACCTGATGCTGCGCCAGCAGTGTGACGACCGTCGGCACACCCTCGGACTCGGTCACCACGCGGAGGCCGCGCTCCGTCTCCTGCACATCGCGGATACCCGGCAATCCCGTCAGGGCCTCGCGTGCGGCGGCGCTCGGTCCGGCCAGCGTGGCGTCGACGACGGTGGCGCGACCAGCGGCCTGCTTGAGTTCCTGAGGAGTGCCGCTGACCAGCACGCGGCCGTGATCGACAATTGCCAACCGGTCGCAGAGCTGCTCCGCCTCTTCCATGTAGTGCGTGGTTACCACCACCGTGATGCCGTCGGCGCGGAGTGCGCGCACCAGATCCCAGAGCAGCAGACGGCTCTGCGGGTCAAGGCCCGCCGTGGGTTCGTCGAGAAAGAGCACCTGCGGCCGGTGGGCGATGGCGCGGGCCAGTTGCGCCCGCTGCGCCAGTCCGCCGGAGAGCTGGCCCGGCATGGCGTCCCGCCGATCGGCGATCTGGAACCGCTCCATCAACTCGGTCACCCGCTCCTGCGCCGGGCGCCGGGCCATGCCGAAGTAGCGACAGTGGTAGTAGAGATTCTCGCCGATGGTACAGGCGCGGTCGAGCGTCACGGCCTGCGAGGCGACACCGATCCGCGCGCGCAGCCGGATGGGGTCGGTACGCACATCGCACCCGGCCACGGTCACCTCCCCGCGACTGGCGCGGACCCGGGTGGTGCAGATGCCGATGGTGGTGGTCTTCCCCGCGCCGTTCGGCCCGAGCAGGCCGTAGATGGTCCCGGCCGCCACCTCGAGCGAGATCCCGGCCACGGCCGTCACTGGACGCGGACCGGGGTAGATCTTGTGGACATCAACCAGCCGGACCGCCGCGGTCATGCCTTGCGCCGCAACCCCTGCCAGCCGATGGCGATGAGGCCCACCGCCAGGAACATCCACCCGGGCGAGGCCCCGTTGGTGACCTCCGCTGGCGCACAGGATCCCAGCGTGGCGCAGAGGTCGGGACCGGGGGTGATCTGGAGCAGCAGCGCAATCATGGCCGAAAGGTAACCCGCCGTCGGCTACTTTCCCGCGAGATCCGCCGCCCGCCACAGGTACCACGAGGCGATGCTCCGCCACGGGCGCCACCGCTCACCATGCGCCTGCAGCTCGCGTCGGGTCGGCATCTCCCGCTTGCGGTAGACCTGCATGAAGCCCTTCCGCACCCCGAAATCGTCGACCGGGAGCACATCGGGACGGCCCAGACGGAACATGAGGAGCATCTCGACCGTCCAGCGGCCGATGCCGCGCACAGCGGTCAGCCGCTGGACCAGTTCCTCGTCGGGCAGGGTGACGGCCAGGTCCAGCGTCGGCACCTCCCCCGACAGGGTACGTGACGCCAGGTCGCGGAGCGCCAACGTCTTCGCCGCCGATACCCCGGCCCCGCGGATGGGCTCATCGGGGAGCGCCAGCAGCGCGGCCGGAGCGATCCCGTCCGGAAACAGCGCCAGCAGACGGCCGTGGATGGTGCCTGCCGCCCGGCCGTTCAACTGCTGGAACACGATGGACCGGACCAGCGAGGTAAAGACGCTCTCCTGCTCCGCCTGCTCCAGACCGCAGGGGCCCACCTGATCAATCCAGCGCGCCAGACGCTTGTCCCGACGGCGCAGGTGGTCAATCGCCTCGGCGTGAGGATCAGCAACGGAGGTGGACATGAGATGATCCGGTGGGCGGAAGGATGGACGATGTGGCCGACACCCGAAGGTAGTAGACTTGAGCCGTGACCTGCCTGCACCGACCCGGCCAGCCCTGATGCTGCCCTTCCTCTCGCGAGGCTTCTGGTGGCGCGACCTCGACCTGCCCGACCGGTCGATGCTGCTGCGGCTGGTCGTGCCCTGCTACATGATCCTCCTGGCCGGGACGTACCTCGCCCTCGGTGGCGGAGGGATGGGCGGGTTCCGTGGCCGCCTGCTGACCCTGGTGGTCCTGCCGCTGCTGTCGCTCTTCGTGGGCCGCTTCCTGCTGGCGCTGCTCGGCGGCTTTGCCTCCACTGCGATTGGCGCGCTGGACAGCAGCAGCGGCGGCGACCCGCACGTCGACAGTTTTTCGATCGTGGACACCTGGGTCATGCAGGGCGAGTGGGAACGCGGCGTCCGCTACCTGGAGCAGATTGCACCGAGCGATCCGCGGTCGCTCATCGCCATGCGGCGCGCCGCGGACCTGGTGCAGCAGCATGCCGACGACCCCGCCTGGGCCGAGCGCTGCTGGCTGGCGGTGCGGGACCGGGACCGGGACGGTCGGCACCGGGTCGAGATCGCCAACCGGCTGATCGATCTGTACCGGAACGCGGGTGAACACGATGCCATGCGCGGCGAACTGATCCGCCTGGCGCGCGAGCAGGCCGGGACGATCCACGGCGAGCAGGCCCGGCACGCGCTGCGTCGCCTGGTGGCCGACGAATACGGCGAGCCGGACCAGTTGCGCTGAGTGGTCTACGGCTGCGGGTGTTCCGCAACCGGCGCCGGACGCCCGGCCACGGTGTGCTGGATCACGCGGATGGGTGAGGGGTAGTCCATCGGACCGAAGGGCGTGTCGATGCGCGGCAGCACTTCCAGCGCCACCCGGGTCGAATCGGCCCGCACCCCCACCAGTCCCGCCGCCAGATTGACGAGCTGCTCAGCGCCGCCCTCGAAATACTGCCGCAGATCGACCCGCATCCGCAGCGGGATGTTCACCGTCTGCCCGGGCGGAATCGCGTAGCTGGAATCGAGCACGCCGCGGATGGTTTCCTTGTCGTCGAGCAGCAGCGTCCAGCCCAGTCGGACCATGGTGGCCGCGGCCCGGTTGTCGGCCGGGTTCTGCGCCCGGACGTTCAGCGAGAACTCGAGCGGGAACTCGCCTCCGGTTGCAGCGAGCGCCAACCGGGCCACATCGGTTGCGCCGAGATCACGGAAGGAGGCGATCCGGGCGATCGGTACGCCGGCGAGCCGGGGATCGTCGACCGCGCCGAGATTGAAGGTCACCCGGCGCAGCGCGGCCATCTGCTGCAGCGGCACCACCTGTTGCAGGGTGGCGCAACTGGTAGTGCCGGCCACGAGGAGGAGCAGCAGCAAGCGGGACATACGGTACCTCATGGGTTGGGCCCGGGGCGTCATCGGCCGGGCATCATGGACAAGTCGCCATCGGGTGTGGGAATCCAGACCACGTCGGGCTGGAAGCCCCGCAGCGCCTGGAGTACCGCCACGCGATCCTCCGGCGACCAGCGATCCAGCACGGCGGCCCTGGGCTGAACCACCTGCGCCACCACCTGCCCCCCGAGCAGCCAGACATCATCCATGGCCGTACCGGCCGATCCGAGGATGGCAACCCGAAGCCGTCCGCCGTGGTCGTCGTGGACATACCTGGCCACGGCACGGCGGTTCTCCTGCAGAATGCCTTCACGCAGTTGGTGCTGCACCTGTTCCCGGTGGACGAAGACCACCCCCAACAGCAGCGCCCAGCACCAGCCCGGTGCCAGCGCGGCCCACCAGGTCCATCGCGGCCGATCGGCGGCCTCGTCCAGCACCCGCGTCAGCATGTGGACCGCGCCCATTCCCCCCAACAGCACGAACGGGGCAATCAGTCGTGGCTCAGCGTGAACGACCAGAAACTGGGCCACCGCGGCCGCTCCCGCTGCCATCAGAAAGAGTCCGCGCGGATCCTGACGGAACACGGGCCGCATGCTGCCAGGTCGCAGGGTGACCAGCGCCAACGGCAGCAGTACACCAACCAGCACACTGAGCAGCCAGACCCGGAACATGGGCTTGAGATCACCGAGGATCCGGTCCCGCAGACTCGCCACGGTGGGCCGGGTGGATCCGTCGGCGATGCCGCGGTCCCAGGCCGTGGGATCGCCCCAGGGCTGGTAGGTCCAGGGCCCCGGCTGGAAGACCGCGATGGTGGTGCTGAGCTGGTCGGCAAGCTGGATGGTGCGGTAGAGCTGATGCCCGCCGGTGTGGGTATCGGGTGTGCGGGAGTCGGACTGGCCGAGGTACCACTGGTAGTTGAGCCGCCCGGTGGAGCCCAGGGTGAACTGACCGGAGGCCAGGCTCATCGGCACCACCCACAGCAGCATGATGCCCAGGGCCACCGCGCTGGCCGCGGCCACCTGACGTCGCCCGGTGGGGGACCCCACCACCAGCAGACCACCGAGACCGACCACCAGCAACCACAGCCAGCTCGAAGTCTTGGCCAGGTAGATGGTCCCGGCCAGCAGCCCGAGCCATCCCCAGCGACGCGTGCCGTGCAGCAGGATCTCCGATCCCAGCAGCGCCAGCAGGAACCCGAGCAGAATATCGGGTGTCACCGCCTCGACTCTGGGCAGGCGCCCGGCGGCGAGCAGGTAGAGCGGAATCACGGCCAGACCGAAGGTCGGCCGCCGCAGTTGCCAGGCCGTGCGGACCAGCACAGCAATGGTGAGGAGCACCAGACCGGTGTCCATGGCGTGGACCAGACGCAACCACCCCACGGTGGGATCCGGCGCGAAGCTGCGGAGCCCCGCGAGCAGCGCGGGATACAGAGGCGACCAGTAGCTCTGGATCGCGGCAGCGACCCCGCCCGAGTGCAGCAAGGTGGCCAGGTCGAGATAGGAGACACCGTCCGGATTCAACGCCAGGCGGGACGCATGTCCCATGACCAGGCAGAGGGCGGCGGCGCAGACTGCGCCCGCAATGAGAGTCCACCAGTGACGCATGGCTCGTCCACGACCGGGAGAGGGGAAACGACACGAGCGTGACGGCAGGGCCACCACGCTCGAACGGACAGGGAGGGATTCGAACCCTCGAAACCGTTGCCGGTTTACCGGTTTTCGAGACCGGCTCCTTCAACCACTCGGACACCTGTCCAGCACAGCACGCCAAGATAAC
>CAYQXR010000039.1:0-22595 GCA_964421625.1 uncultured Gemmatimonadaceae bacterium
TCACCAATGCCTCGCGCGGCGACTGGGGCGGCAAGGACTACATCGACATCATGCGTGGTGTCGACCTGGTGGTGAAGCGTCCCGACGTGGATTCGACCCGGATGGGCGTCACGGGTGGCTCCTATGGCGGCTTCATGACCGCCTGGATCACCACCAAGACCAACCGCTTCAAGGCGGCGCAGGTCGACCGCATGATCTCGGACTGGACCTCCTGGTGGGGCTCGTCGGATGCACAGTCGCTGACCAATGGCGAGTTCTTCGGGCGGCCCTGGGAGAACCAGGCGATGTATGACAGCCTGTCGCCGATCCGTCGGGTGCAGCAGGTGAAGACGCCCACGCTGATCGTCCAGTCGGAAGAGGATCACCGTACCCCGATGGCCAACGCGGAACTCTGGTACATCGCGCTGCGCAGTCAGGGCGTGCAGGCCGAGTTCATCCGCTACCCGCGGTCGAATCACGACCTGTCGCGGACCGGTGAGCCCTGGCTACTGGTGGACCGCCTCGGCCGGTTGCGGCAGTGGTTCACCCACTGGCTGATCGACACCCCGGCCGCCTCGTCGGCTTCGACGGCGTCGAGCACGCTGGGGCCGCTGCGCTGAGCCTGCCGGTGGCGCGCCGCTCGTCCTGGTGGGCGGCGCGTCACCGTGGCGGACCTGCCCATTCCCGGAGCTGCGGGATCCCTGTCCTGCAGCGAGGAGCATTCTGATGCGCCATCCCCTTGGCCTGCTGCTTGTCCTCGGCCTGATATCCTGCGGCTCGGATGCGGTGGTTCCGTTCCCGCCGCCGCCTCCCCCGCCCCCGCCACCGATGCCGCCGCCACCACCGGGATCGCGGCTGTTGATCCGTGGCGGGGACATGAGCGGGTCGACCCAGCGGGTCAGTGTGACATTCAACGGGACACCCGTCAGCGGCGCCACCGTGCACGTCAACAACCTGGCTCTGGGCTACCTGGGTGGAGGCTCCTATTACGGCGCCCTGACACCAGCCGTGGCGGCGGGGGGGCGACTGACCTTCAGTCTGACCGTGGGAACGTTGCGAGTCGACGCTGAAGGGCTGGTGCCGGCCACGCCAGGTCTCGGACTGGCGACGGCGGTGAACCGCGGGACGCCGATCAACGTGTGGTGGGTGACGCCCACTTCGCCGGATTCGTTCGTGGTGGGGCTGCGCTACTACGAAGGCGAGGAACTGCGTGAGATCCCGGTGCAGGTGCGGGGGGATGCCCGCGAAGCCGACGTGCCGACGGAAGGACTCCCGCTGGGGGCGACGAACTTCCAGATCTTCCTGTATGCCGTCAACCATGGCGCCTTCAGCGGCGATACCATGCCCGGATCCTCCATGCACATCCGCAGCTCGGCCGGTCCGCGACCCTACGCGTTCGAGGCGAGTGCCCGGGCAGTCAGTCGTTGGGGGCTTGCGCGATAATGAGAATGCATTAGCATTAGGCCACTCCGGCGCGGGTGCCGGAGGTGTGTCGCGGGGTCTGGTGGGCGGGGGTTCGCCGTCGGGGGCAGCAGGCACCGGCGGAGCAGGTGGCGGTCCGTTTCCGGCGGTCGACACCTGATCTGGCCCGCACCAGGTCGAGGGAGTTGTTACGGGGGTATCGGCTCCGCCGGAAGGTTCGGTCGTCCGACCCATCAGGCCAACGTGAACGCGTCGGTGATCACCGACATCGGGAGTGCCCATGCGCCATCCACTGCTGCCAGGCTTGATGCTGCTGGCGGTCATCGGCACCGGCCGTCTCCCGGCCCAACAGGAGGACGCCTGCTTCAACCTGGCGGCCCTGGCGGACTCGCTGCATCCAGTGGCCCACGAGATTCTCCAGCACTTCGCCGACGGCGAAGGACTCTACACCCTGGGGGGCGGTCTCAAGCCCATCTCCACCGGCTATCGGACCCTGACCTACCGCACGCTGCCCCAGCCCGAGCAGCCCATGCTCGACACCCTCGACCTCTGGCGCCAGGTGGTGCCGCACCTGCGCTGCGCCCACCTCGAAGTGGTGGTGCAGCAGTACCTGGATCCGCAGCCATCCTTTGTCACCGGCGAGACACGTCGGGCGGCGACGCTGGTGCTGGTGCATCGTGGCGCGCTGCAACGGGAGATCAAGCGTCACGCCGCCTTCTGGGGTGCCCTCGGCATTACCGCGTCCAGCACGTCTGAGGCGGTGCTGACTGCGGTGGACGGTGCCGTCCGTGACTTCCGCTGGCGCGGCTACGGCTATCTCTTCGGGTACCCCTCGCCAGCCATCGACTTCTTCGTCGAAGCAGGACTCGCCGGCGATTCGCTCGGGGTGGTCGTGCCGCGCGACTTCCGGAGGATCGAGACCTGGCGGAAGCATCCCGCTGCCGAGGGTGAACCGCCGACGCTGTCGTCCTTCGTCTACGCCGTGGCAAAGGACGTCCCCGAATCACCCCAGGACCGTATCCTGCGGGACCGCGCAGCGCCCATTTACCAGGAGTATGCCGAGCGGCGGCCGGCAACGCCGGCGGGGATCATCGCCGCCCTGCGCGGCTGGTCGCGCGTCTACGAACCCTGACCACCTACCGCGATCCGTTCCCCTCCTGGCTCACCGAAACGGCGGAGTCCACCCTCTAGTAGTTCCCTTCTGAAACAACAGCCGGTGGGTCGATCCGCTATTTTTTACGGCTATGTCGGATCGCCCCCTCCAGGACCGGGTGGACCTGGTCCGCGCCACCATCGCCGAGCGGCAGAGGCGGGGGGGCTGGGGCCATCCGGTCCGGCTTATTGCCGTGACCAAGACCCATCCGGCGGCAGCGGTCCGGGAGGCGGTGGCCGCCGGGTTGCCAGCGGTCGGAGAGAATCGGGTGCAGGAAGCGCTGGCCAAGCAGGATGCCTGCGCAGGGCTTGCAGTCGAGTGGCATCTGATCGGTGGTCTGCAGCGGAACAAGGCCCGGCAGGTGATCGGGCGCTTCCACTGGATCCACTCGGTCGACCGGCTCGATCTCGCGGCCGAGCTTGACCGGCGGGTGCCCGAGGGTGGACGCCAGCAGGTGCTGGTGCAGGTAAACTGTTCGGACGAAGCCCAGAAGGGCGGGGTGGCGCCGACGGACCTTGCCATGCTGCTGGATGCACTGCGTCCGCTGGAGCGGCTCGATGTCGTGGGCCTGATGACGATGGCCGCCTGGGATGCGGACGAAGCGGCGCAGCGCCGAACCTTTGCGCGACTGCGCGATCTCCGTGACCGGGCCGTGGCAGCAGGACATCACCTTCCGGAGCTTTCGATGGGGATGTCAGGCGACTATCCCGCGGCCGTCGAGGAAGGCGCAACGTGTGTCCGTCTTGGGTCGGTGCTCTTCGGGGACCGGCCGGGCTGAGTTCAGAGAACGAGGAGTGAGTTACACCGCATGACCGACGAGATGACCCCGGAGTCCGAGACGACCTCCGCCTGGCCGATGTGGCCCGAGGGCGGCCCTGATGCTTTGGAGCAGGCCCTGCTGGCCACCTGGGCCGCCGAGGGGCTGTTCGAGCGTATTCAGGCGCAGACGGCGGACGGACCCGGCTTCGTGTTTCACGAGGGACCGCCGACGGCCAACGGCCGTCCGGGCATCCATCACGTCGTGGCGCGCACCATCAAGGACCTGGTCTGCCGCTATCACGTGATGCGGGGCGAGCGGGTGACCCGGATTGGTGGATGGGACACCCACGGCCTGCCGGTCGAACTTGAGGTCGAGAAGCAGCTCGGGTTCAGCGGGAAGAAGGACATCGAGGCCTTCGGCGTCGCCGAGTTCAATCGTCGCTGCCTGGAGAGCGTGTTCACGTACAAGGACGAGTGGCAGAATCTCTCGAACCGTATCGGCTACCAGCTCGACTACGACCGCGCCTACGTCACCTGCACCCGTGACTATGTCGAATCGGTCTGGTGGCTGCTGCAACAGTTGCATCGAAAGAATTTCCTGTATCGCGGACACCGGGTGTCGCCCTACTGCCCGCGCTGCGGCACGGTGCTGTCCTCGCACGAACTGGCGCAGGGCTGGGACGATGTCGCCGACCGCTCGATCTACGTCACCTTCCCGCTGACCGACGGGACCGGGCGCGAGCTGGTGGTGTGGACCACCACGCCGTGGACGCTGCCGAGCAATGTGGGCGTGGCGGTGCATCCGGATCTGGAGTACGCCGAGTTCACCGCCCCAGGTCACCCCGGTCGAACCTTCCTGATGGCCACGTCGCGTGCCGGTATCGCCGACTCGCTGTTCGGGACGGGCACGGTGGCGGGACGCGTGGTGGCTGGGCGCGACCTGGTCGGCCTGCGCTATCAGCGGCCCTTCGACATTGTGCCGGTTCCGGCTGGGTTCGACCACTCCGTTGTGGTCGCGGGCGATTTCGTGACGGCCGATGACGGCTCCGGCATGGTGCACATGTCGCCGGCCTTCGGCGCCGACGACTACGCCGCCGGGCAGGCGAACAATCTCGCGCTGCTCCGGCCGGTCGCGGCCGACGGCACCTTCACGGGCACCTCGTGGCCCGAACTCGAGGGGCGGCTTGTCACGGCGGACGAGACCAACGAGTTGCTGATCCGTCGTCTCAAGGAGGCGGGGCGCCATCTGCGGACCGAGCAGTACCTGCATTCGTATCCGCACTGCTGGCGCTGCCGCTCCAAGCTGATCTACTACGCCCGCGAGTCGTGGTTCGTGCGCACCTCGGCGGTCAAGGAGCGGATGGAGGCACTCAACGCGGGGGTCAGTTGGCATCCGCCGGAGATCGGCGCTGGACGCTTCGGCGAGTGGCTCAGCAACAACACCGACTGGGCGCTCTCCCGCGACCGCTACTGGGGGACACCGCTGCCGGTCTGGGTGTCCGATCGCGACCCCTCGTATGTGGAAGTGATCGGCTCGCTGGCCGAGCTGCGGGAGAAGGCCGGGTTCGAGCCGACCGACGACCTGCACGTCCACAAGCCGTACATCGACGAGGTCACCTGGCCGGCCCCGGACGGGGGCACCATGCGACGGGTGCCCGAGGTCATCGACACCTGGTTCGACTCGGGGGCCATGCCGGTGGCCCAGTGGCACTATCCCTTCGAGCACGCCGAGGAGTTCGAGCGGCATTTTCCGGCGGACTTCATTTCGGAAGGTGTCGACCAGACCCGCGGCTGGTTCTACTCGCTGCTGGCCATCGCGACCACGGTGTTCGATCGACCGGCCTACCGGAACGTCATCGTCAACGAACTGGTGCTCGACGCGCAGGGCCGCAAGATGTCCAAGTCCCGCGGCAATGTGGTCGACCCCTGGCGCCTGCTCGCCACCCACGGCGCCGACGCGTCGCGTCTGTATCTGATGATGTCCAGCCAGGTGTGGCAGCCCAAGCGCTTCGACGAGGGGCAGATTGCCGAGAGCGCCGGCGGTGTACTCAACGCGCTGCGGAACACCTGGCAGTTCTTTGCCCTGTACGCCGGTCCGGATGGCGAGGCCGGCGCGCCGGCCTGGGCCGATCGCCCGCTGGCCGATCGCTGGATTCTCGGACGGCTCGATGCCACCACCGTCGCGGCGCGCCGGGCACTGGACGATTTCGACGTCACGGCTGCCATGCGGGCCATCGCGGATTTCGTCCAGGACGACCTCTCGAAGTGGTATGTGCGGCTCAACCGCGACCGCTTCTGGGCACCCGACAGCGCCGCCGATCCGGCCGCGGTTGCCACGCTGCGCGAGGTACTCGAGACCACGGCGCGCCTGCTGGCGCCGGGCGCTCCCTTTGCCTCCGACTGGATCTACCGTGCGCTGACGGGCCATTCGGTGCACCTGGCATCCTATCCCGAGGAGCAGGGGCGCTTCGATGCCGACCTGGACGTGGCCATGGATGGCGCGCGGCGCCTCGCCTCGCTGGGGCGGGCCGCGCGCGAGGGCCGCAACCTGCGGGTGCGTCAGCCGCTGGCGGCCATGAAGGTCGCGGTGCCGCCGCGGGTGCGGCAGGCTCACTTCGATTCGCTGCTCACCCTGGTGGCGCGCGAGACCAATGTACAGGCCATCGAAATCGTGGAGGCCGACACCGATCTGGTCCGCCTCCGCGGCAAGGCAAACTTCCGCACGCTGGGCAAGAAGTACGGCGCCGAGATGAAGACGGTTGCCGCCTGGGTGGCCACGCTGGATGCCGCCGCGCTGCAGGCACTGGAGCAGGGCGGCACCGTTGCCGGTGACTGGGCGCTCGCGCCGGAGGACGTGCTGATCGAGCGCGAGGTCGTCACCGACTGGGCCGTGGCCAGCGACGGACCCTTCGTCGTGGCGCTCGACCCGCAGGTGACCCCCGCGCTGGCCTGCGAGGGCCTGGCCCGCGAGCTGGTCTCCCGCATCCAGCGGTTGCGCAAAGAGCTGGACTATCCCGTCACGGCGCGCATCGAGCTGGCGCTGACGGGCGATGCTGCGCTGCTGGATGCAGCACAGACGCACATGGAGTACCTCGCGGGCGAAACCCTGGCACGACGGATCATCGTGGGCGATGCGCTCGCCGATGCCGATCGTACCGAGCCCATCACTGTAGACGACTATGCTGCCGTACTCGCGGTGCGGCGGTCCGGGACCGGTCAGACCCTCTCTGACCCAGCACAGGTGGACGGATCGTGACCAAGAAGCAACTGAAGCACCTGGAGGAGCGCCTCAAGGAAGAGCGGGCGCGGGTCATGAAGGAACTGGGCTACTACGGCGAGTCCTTCAACGCCACGCCTCAGCACGCCGACGGCGACCTCTCCTCCTACTCGTTCCACATGGCCGATCAGGGGACCGATGCCAGTGAGCGGGAGAAGCAGTTCCTGATGGCGTCCAAGGAAGGACGCTACCTCTGGCATCTGAACGAGGCGCTGCAGCGGCTCTACGCCAACCCGGCCAAGTTCGGTACCTGCCACCAGTGTGGTGCCAAGATCGACTTCGAACGACTGGATGCCCTGCCGCACGCCCGCCTGTGCATCGAGTGCAAGGAGAAGGAAGAAGATGGCAAGCGACGGTGATCGTCGGGCGCCGTTCTGGGTGCTGTTCGGGGTCACCATCCTGCTGGACCGTCTCACCAAGATCTGGGCGGTCCAGGCCCTGACCGGCCATGAGGGGATCGAGGTGATCGGCAACCTGTTCCGTCTCGACCTGATCTACAATCGCGGCGCCGCCTTCGGGCTGGGCAACCAGTACGGGCATATCGCCCGGTGGGTGTTCCTGGCCGTTGCCATCATCGCCGTACCGGTGCTCCACCGGATGTGGCGTGAGGCGCCCCTCGCGGACCGGGCGCGGCAGTACGCCCTGGGCTTCATCGCGGGTGGCGCGCTCGGCAATGGGATCGACCGGATCCTCTCGTCGCGCGGTGTCGTCGATTTCCTCGACTTTGGCATCGGCATGAGCCGGTTCCCCACGTTCAACGTGGCCGACATCGCCGTGTCCTGTGGCGCTGTCGTGCTCGCGGTCACCTTCTGGTATGAGGATCGGCAGCAGCAGGCCGAGGCCGCGCCCGCGCCGCCCACCTCCTGACCGATTCCGCCCCGATGGAATTCACGGTGGTCGTGCCGACCACGGAACGCCTCGACCGGTTCCTCGCCGACCAGTTGCAACTCTCGCGGACCCAGGCGGCCCAACTGGTGGCGGCCAAGCTGGTGTCGGTCGATGGGGTCGTGGCACGGGCCTCCCGACTGCTCAAGCGCGGGGAGCGGGTCGTGGTCACGCCGGCACCGGAACAGCCGTTGCGGGAAGTGCGACCGCTCGATGTGCCGCTGACCGTCGTCTACGAAGACGAGCACCTGCTGGTGATCGACAAGCCCGCCGGCCTGGTGGTGCACCCGGCCCCAGGCCACTGGCACGACACCCTGGTCAATGTGCTCGCGGCCCGCGGTACGTCGTTGAGCAGCGGGGAAGGGCGTCCGGGGATTGTCCACCGGTTGGATCGCGAGACCTCCGGCCTGCTGCTGGTGGCCAAGAGCGACCTGGCCCACCGGCGCCTGGGGGCGGCCATCGCCGCGCGGAAGGTGCACCGGACCTATGTGGCCATGATCTGGGGCCATCTGGACGAGGACCGGGTCCGCATCGATGCCGCCATCGCGCGGCACCCCAAGGATCGCAAACGGATGGCCCTGCTGCCGGAGGGGCGCCCGGCCCGGACCGACGCGTTTCCCATTGTCCGGCTGGGGCCGGTCCAGGTGGTCCGCCTCGAACTGCACACCGGCCGCACCCACCAGATCCGGGTGCACCTGGAATCCATCGGCCATCCGATCGTCGGCGATCCGGTGTACACCGGGGGCGGGGCCCGGCGGATCTCCGGCGTGGGGCGCGACCTGGCCCGGACGCTGGAGGCCCTGGCTCCCCGGCAGGCGCTGCACGCGGCTCGTCTGGCGCTGCGTCACCCGGTCTCCGACCAGCCGCTGACGCTCACCGCCCCGTGGCCCGCCGACCTGTGGCCGCTGTTGCAGACTGCCCTGGGACCGGATGTCCCGGTGCAACGGGAAACGGCGCTGGACGATCTGCACTGCTTCGGGCCCGATGCCTGAGGTGCGGCAGCCGGGCGCCGTGGTGGTGCGGGTCGCCGGGCGCCATTGGGGGATCCCCACCGCCCATGTGGTGGAGGTCTTGCGGGATGCCCCCCTGAGCCGCATCCCCGGGGTCGGGCGGGGGGTCCGGGGGCTGGTCAGTCACCGGGGGCAGATTCTCACGGTGGCCGATCTCGGGGTGGTGCTGGTGCCCGACGCAACGCCGGTGGAGTCCCCGGAAATCGTTGTCCTGCAACTGGATAACCGGCGGTTTGCCGTCGCGGTCGACGCGGTGGTCGAGCTGGTCGCGCAGCCGCGCACGAGCCTTGCACTGGTGGAGGTCGAGCAGATCGCTCAGGCGATCCTTTCCTGATCTTCCACCGGGAGGCCTGCTGTGGCCCAACGGATTCTTATCTGCGACGACGCGATCTTCATGCGGACCATGATCGGCGACATTCTCACGGGTGCCGGCTACGACGTGGTGGGTGAAGCAGAGAGCGGGTTGCAGGCCGTGGAACGCTACCAGGCCCTGAAGCCCGATCTGGTCACCATGGACATCGTGATGCCTGACATGGGCGGCATCGACGCCGTCCGGGCCATCGTGGCGGCCGACCCCACCGCCCGGATCCTGATGTGCAGCGCCATGGGGCAGCAGGCCCTGGTGGTCGAGGCCATCCAGGCCGGCGCCAAGGACTTCGTCGTCAAACCCTTCCAGCCGGCCCGTGTGCTTGAGGCCGTCCAGCGCGTCCTCGGCGGATGATCGAGGCCCAGCGGGCCCGCTATGTCGCGCTGTTCGCGACCGAAGCACGCTCGCTGCTGGGCAGTGCCCGTCAGGCGCTGGTCGACTGGTTGGTCTCTCCCGACGAGGCCGCGCCGGGGGAAGCCCTTTTCCGGGCCCTGCACACCCTCAAGGGCATGGCCGCGTCGCTCGAGTTCGAGTCGCTGGTCGGGCTGGTCCACCAGGTTGAAGATGAACTTGCCCTGCTCCGGAGCGAGGCAGGGCCGGGCGTCGGCAGTCGGGCCCAGGGACTGGGGCCGTCGCTCGACGACATCGAGGATCTGGTCGAGACCATCCTGGCCGGTGAATCCGTGGCCCCGACGCGGGCCGCCGCGCCCAGCCGGGTGGTGCGGGTCGGCCTCAACCGTCTCGATGCGCTTTCGCGCGACCTGGGCGGCGTGGTCACCGCCCGTCAACAGCTCGACCGACAGCTCCTGGCCGACCCCTTCACCCCGGTGGCCCGGTCGGCCGGCCTGATGGCACGGCGGCTCGATGTGCTGCAAGACCGGATTCTCGAAGTGCGCCTCGCCCCACTCGCCGAAGTGTTTGATCGGTTGTCGGCGCCGATCAGGACGCTGGCACGTCAACTGGGCAAGGAAGTTCAGGTCGACCTGGATGGTGGCGACATCGAGGTCGATCGCGGCATCCTGGATCAGTTGCTCGACCCGCTGCTGCACCTGCTCCGGAATGCGGTGGACCACGGCATCGAGATGCCGGACACCCGTCGTGCCGCTGGCAAGGCGGGCGGCGGCCGGATCCGGGTACAGGCCCGGCTGGATCGGGAGTCGGTGGTGGTCGAAATACGGGACGATGGCGCCGGGATCGATCGCGAGGCCGTGGCCCGCCGGGCCCGGGCCGACGGGACGCTGGCCGAGGACACCGCCCTCACCGATGAGGGCCTGCTGGCAACCCTGGCCCGACCCGGGTTCTCGACCGCCGCCGCCGTCACGGCTGTGTCAGGGCGCGGCGTCGGACTCGATGCCGTGGTGGCTACGCTCCAGGGGATGGGGGCGGCCTTGACGCTGTCCTCCATCGCCGGCCGCGGTACCCTGTTCGTCATCCGGCTGCCGACCCGCCTGGGGATTGTCCGCGCGCTGGTCGCTTCCGTGGGGCCCGAACACTATGTGCTGCCGCTGATGCATGTCCTGGAACTGGCGCCCTGTGAACCCGGCGATCTGACCGTGGCCGCCGGCCGCAGCGTCCTGACGGTACACGACCAGCGGTACCCGGTGGTCGATCTGCGCCGCCTGGTGCAGTATCGCGGTGAGGCCGCACCACGCCGTCGCCCCGCCGTGATTCTGCAGGCGGGTGATCAGTCGGTGGCCATGCTTGCCGACGCCGTTCACGGCCAGGTCGATGCCGTGCTGCAGGCGATTGAACGGCCGGTCGGCATGCCGAGATGGGTGACTGGTGCGACCCTGCTGGATGATGGCCATCCGGCATTGATGCTTGATCTGGCCAGCGTGGTCTGACGGCCGGACGTTCAGAGGAGACCAAACAGATGTTGTCACATGCGGAACTCGAAGTGCTGCGCCGGGACGGACTCGGCGAAGTCGCCACCATCGGAGCCGGGCATGCCGCCACGGCGCTCTCCCAACTGACCGACCGGCGGATCATGATCTCGGTGCCGCAGGTGCGGCGGATCCGGCACGGCGACGTCCCACCCATTCTCTCGGCCATCGGTGATCCGATTGCGGTCGTGGGCATGCGGATGCTGGGCGACCTCACCGGGCACGCCCTGCTGGTCTTCAGCGAATCCGACGCCTCCCGGCTCTGTGACCTGATCCTGCGTCGCCCTCCCGGGCCCGCGCGACCGCTGGGCGAAATGGAACAGTCCGGCCTCCGCGAGGTCGGCAACATTCTCTGCTCCGCCTACCTCTCGGCCCTCGCCAACTTGATGAGCATGGTGCTGCTGCCCTCCGTGCCCACGCTGGCCATGGGCCGGACCAGCGAAGTCGTCGACGCGGCGGTCCGAGTGACCGAGGAACAGTGGGCCGATCTCGCCTTCTGCGTCGATACCGCGTTCCGGTCCGAGGAGCACGCCGCACCGTTGACCGGCGCGTTCCTCCTCATGCCCGACTCCCCGTCGGTGCATGCCATCCTTGAGGCGATCCGGCTCGAATAGGATGACCGCTGCGCGCGATCTGGCACCGGTCACCGCACTCTCCCAGCGCCTGGCAGCAGCCGATCCGGCAACGCTGACCAACTTCGCCTGGTTTGCCGCCCGTCGTGGGGGAATGCGTCTCGCCCTGGAGGCTGCCCGCCGGGCGGCTGGGGGACCTGACGCCCCAGCGGCGGCCCGGCGTGCCGTCGAACGGCTCTCCGCGGGTCGGACCGATGGCCTGCTGCTCTGTGTCACGCCGCCACCCGCTGGCGCCACGCCGTCACCTGCGCCGTCCGAGGCCGATGTCGCCGCGGACACGCTCCTGGACCAGGGCCGGTCGCTGCTGGCCGCCGGATCGCTGGACCAGGCCCTGGTCCGCTTCGATCAACTCCTGGCGCGTGACCCGGCCGCGATGTCGGCGCTGTTCCATCGTGGTGTAGTGCTCGCCAAGCTGCGACGCTACCGTGAGGCGCTGCACGCCTGGGAGGCCGTGGGACATGCCGACCCGCATGGCCCGCTGGGGGCCATGTCGCGCCGTCACGCGCGATCGGCCCGCGAACTCGCATCGTTGTTCCGGGGGCGCTGAGCCGATGCAGGGACCGCTGCAGGAAATCGGCTTGGCCGACGTGCTCCAGTTGCTGGCGCGGGGACGACGCCACGGCGTGCTGCGCGTGGTGGGCACCGACCCTACCCGACCACGGCTGATTCTGGTCTGCGACGGGGACGTGGCGGCTATCGACCCGGATGCCGAGGACGCGGCGGTGGTCCGTGCGCTCGCCGCGCGGTGCCTGATGGCACCGGAGGACAGCGAACCGGTGGAGCCCTCGCTCCGTGAGGCAATGCGGGAAACGCTGGCGCGGCGCTCGATCATGGCCATGCTGTCGTGGCAGCGCGGCGAGTTCGTGTTCGAGGAAAGTGCGCCGGTGCCGGGCCCGCTCCGGTTGCCCATTGAGCCGATGCTCCGCGCGGTGGTCGACGCCGAACACCGGCGCCAGGACATGGAGGCGGTCCTGCCGATCCGGTCGGTGCCGGACTTCCGCACCGCCGGGGGCGACGTCCCCGGATCGCTGCCGCCGCTTGATCCGCTCGACTGGCGGGTGCTGGATGCGGTCGACGGGGTGCGCACCGTCGCCGTGATCGCCGAACGACTGGATGAACCGGTGGATGAGGTGCAGGCGCGCATCGTGGCGCTGGTCCGTGCGGCTATACTTGAGATCCGGTCCGCGCCCGTGGCGGTGGATGTGATGGCGCGGGCCGCCGTTGAAGCGGGACGCTATGACGATGCCGCTGCACGGCTGCGTGATCGGGTCACCTCGGTGCCCGAGGACGACGAAGCCTGGCGCCTGCTGGGACTGGCCGAAGTGGGCGCGGGGCGTATCGACCAGGCCGTGGCGGCCTGGCGCAGTTGGCAGGCCCTCGGGGGGCCCCGGGCTGCCGAGGCCACGTCCCTGATTCAGGCGGCCACCACCATGTTGGAGGCACTGCGCGATCCTCGTGACTGACCACTCCGTTTCTCCGCCATCCGACGCGCGGGAACTGGCCTTCCTCGAGTTGGGCGAACGGCTCCGGCAGCGTGGCCAGCTCGATGCCGCCGCTGCCGTTGCGCAGGCGGGCCTGGCGCACTATCCGGCGCTGGCCGACGCGCACGACCTGCTGGGTCGCATCGCCGCCGACCAGGGCGACGAGGCGCAGGCCCGGACCGCGTGGCAGGCAGCCCTGGAGTGTGACCCGACCCACGCCGGTGCCCACAAGGGACTCGCGTTTCTCAGCTTCAGGCAGCGGGATTTCGCCCTGGCCGAGCGGCACCTGGAGGCCGCGCTGCGTATGACCCCGCACGACCCGGCGATTCTCGCCGCCCTCGACCGGGTGCGCATGGTACGTCCCTCCGTGTACGCCGAGGCACCACCACGCATCGATGATCCGGACAACGGGTTCATTCTGTTCGACCCCCTCGGCATGCGGATGGCCGGAGGGCTCGGCACGGGCTGGCCCGAGGCCCAGGCCGATGCGGCCGCCGCTGAAGGGGCCGGTGTCGTGCGTGAGGCGGGTCGTGCCGCCCAGTTCCTGGGGCTTGGTGCCTGGCATCGACTGGTGATCGAGAGCGGCAATGCGCGGATGGTGCTGCTGCCCGTGACACATGATGCCACCCTGCTCGCCGTGCGACCCGGGACCACACCGGTGGGACGCCTGCTGGCCGTGGCGTCGCGGGCTGTGCCGGTGGCCCGCGACTGGCTGGGGCGGATGCTCTGATGCTGACCCGCTGGCAGGAGATGCTGCAGGAGGTGATCCACATCCCGGGTGTCCGGGGCGCGCTGGTCGTGTCGGCCGATGACGGCCTGGTGGTTGCCGAAACGGTGATGCCCGATGTCGAAACGGCGGATCTGGCAGCCCTGGCTGCGGCCCTGGTGGCGCGGTCCGCGCGCATGACACAGCGGATGGGCGCCACGCCGCCGCGCCTGATGCATCTGGAGGCGGAGCAGGGGGCCCTGGTGGCGGCGGCAGGACCCGACCCGCTCTGGCTGGTCGCGCTGACCCGGCCCGAAGTCGAGTTCGGCCGTCTCCGTCTGCTGCTCGGCGATCTGGCCGGAGTGCTGGACTGATGCGCGTCCTCGAACCGTGGGTGGCCGAACCGCTGGGTGAACTGCTGCGCGAATCGGGGGCGCGGGTCGCCCTGGTCATGACCAGCGCTGGACAGGTGATCGCCGAGCACGGCTTCACCCGCTCCTTTGACGTGATGTCCGTCGCCGCACTCGGCGCAGGCATTCTGGCCACTACGGCGGAACTGGCCCGCCAGGTCGGCGCGGGACACGGCTTCGACATCGTGGTGCACCAGGGGCTCACCGGCGGCATCTGGTTGGGCGGTTTCGATACGCCCAGGGGGCGGTGGATTCTGGTCGTCGTGTTCGGTCGCGACTCGTCGGTGGGCCTGGTCCGCCTGTTCGCGGCACGATTCGCAGCCCGCATGGCTGCCGTCACGCCGCCGGATGTCCCGACCCGCCAACTGCTTGCCGAGGGCTTCGAGCGCGAACTGGACGAATCGTTGCGTGCCCTTTTCGGAGGAGCGGCCGCATGACGGACACCGTCGCACGACGGACGCTGACGCTGGTCGTCGGGGGCGCTGCCCAGGTGGGCAAGAGCGCCCTGCTTGAGGCCCTCCGTCAACGAGTACCGGTCCCCGAGACGGCAACGTCGCCGGAGCGCTGGTACCAGGGCCCACTGCTCGACTGGCTGGCGCTGGATCTCGGCCATGTGGGCGGCGTGGATCTGGAAGTTCATCTCTACGTTGTGCCGGTCGGCGGGCAGAACGATCCCACCCGTCGGATGATTCTGACCCGCGCCGACGGACTGCTCTTCGTGGTGGATTCGCAGGCCCATCGGCTCGATGACAACATCCGCGCCCTGGTCTCGCTCTGGGGCCGCGGCCTTGGGACGGCCCCACAGGAGGGACAGGCCGTCTCGACGGTGTTCTTCCACGCCAAGCAGGATCTGCCCCGGGAGCTCATTCTCCCCGCCGAGACGCTCGACGAGATGCTGCATCAGGGCACCAGGCCGGGAATCGCTGGTGACGCGCTGCGGGGAACCGGCGTGCTGGAGGCGCTGAAACTGCTGCTGACGTCGGTGCTGGATCCGGGGCCGACGGGGGAGTAGCGATGCTCAACCCGCATGCCCGCTTCACCTCGTTCGTGGTCGGATCGGCCAACCGGCTGGCGGCCACCGCGTCGCGCACCGTCGCCGAACATCCCGGTGCGGCATACAATCCGCTGTTCATCTATGCCCGACCGGGCCTGGGCAAGACGCATCTGCTGATGGCCATCGGACACGCCGCCCAGGTGGTGGATGCCACCCGGGTGATCGAGTACGTCACCGTCGATGAGTTGGTCGAGGCCTGGCACGCCGCCGTTGCAGCGGGGGAGGCGGAGACCTACCGACGGCGCTTTACGGCGGCCGATCTGGTGCTGATCGACGATGCGCAGCTCCTGAGTGATCGCCGGGAACTCCAGGCGGAACTGCTGCGCCTGATCGACCTGATGGCCGCCGCGGATCGCCAGATTGTGCTCGCCAGTGATCGCCCACCCGAAGAAATCCAATCGCTCGACGAGCGGTTGATCCGACGGTTTGCCGGTGGCCTGGTGGTCGATATCGGTGTCCCGGACTACGAAACCCGGTTGGCAATCCTGGCGCGCCGGGCGGAGGAACGGCAGGTCGCGTTCGAGCCGGCGGTGCTGGCCGCTGTGGCCGAACATCCGATCGGGACGGTCCGTGAACTCCTCGGCGCGCTCAATCGGCTGATCGCCCATCAGGCGGTCCAGCCGGCCCCACTGAATGTGGCCGATGCACGGGTGCTGCTGGCCTCACTGGGCCATGCACGTGGTGCGCCCGAGGTTCCCGACACCGATGCGGACGATGACGCATCCGGTGTGGCTGACGATGACGGTCTTCCCGAAACCGATGAGTTCTCCGACTTCCTCTCCGACGTCACCGCCACCATGGCGCAGCAGTTCGATCAGCGACGCCAGCGGCTCACTGAGGCAATGCTGCGCTTTGCAGCAGCTGGCGTGCGCACGACCCGACTCGAGTCCCTGCTGGCGGAGGAGGCGGTGGTCGAGTCTGCCGCGGTCCTGGAGCGGTTCGCGGCCGATGTCGAACGCCTGGCCGCGGTGCGGGAGGCGCTGACACCGCTTGCGCCGGAGCTGTTGAACGAACCGGTGCTGTACGATCCCGATCGGGTGGACGAAGCCGAATCGCTGCTGGCCGATGTGCGCGAGGCGGGGGCACCGCTTCCGGGGCCGTCGAGCCGCTATACGCTGGAGGGCTTCACGGCCGGGCCGACGACGCGCCCGATCCTGGAGGCCATCCGCGAGACGGCCCGGAGGCCGGGGCAGGGATACAACCCCCTGGTGATCGTGGGGGCGGCGGGGACGGGCAAGACCCACCTGCTGCACTCCCTGGGGCACACCCTGCGACAGAGCGGACTGGTCCGCGTGGCGGTGTTCGATGGCCGACAGTTCGTTGAGGAGTTGGTGGCGGCCCTGACCGATGGGACCATCGGGCGGTGGCGTCAGCGGCTCCGGCGGGTCGATGCGCTGCTGCTCGACGGCATCGAGCATCTGGCCGGGAAGGACCGCAGTCAGGAGGAACTCTATCTCCTCTTCAACGTGCTCCAGCAGTCGGGGCGCCAGATGGCCTTTACGGCAACGGTGGCCCCGACCCAACTGGATCAGATTGAGCCCCGGCTCGCGACCCGGCTGTCCGGTGGTCTGGTGCTGGAGCTTGGGCCGCCCGATCCCGAAGCCCGACGCCAGGAGGTAGGGCACCTGCTGGGGCCGTCCGCCGATCCGGATCTGCTCGACTATCTGGCTCTCCGACCGACGCCGACGCTGCGTGAACTCCAGTTGCTGGTGCAGCGTCTCCAGGCGGCGGCCGACGATCGCGGGGTACCGCTCACCCGCGAGAGCGCCAGCCTGATGCTCGACGGTGCGCAGGCGCCCCGACCGCCCCGACGAGGCAGCGGCCTCATCGCCATGGGGGCCGCGCTGCGCTCGCCTGAGAAAATGGTCGAGACCTGGCCCGACATGGCGGAGTGTCTGCTGGAGGAGTGGGCCTGATGGCCATCAAGGGCTCGCTCAAGGAAGCGTCGCTGCCCGATATCGTGCAGCTCCTGTACCTGGGGCGGCGCACCGGCTGCATGTCGGTGGCCAACGATCGCCACTTCGCCAGTATCTGGTTTGACGAGGGCTGGATCACCTCGGCCGGTCTGCTCGGACGTCCGGACCGTCTGGGAGACCGCCTGATCGCGGCCGGTCACCTGACCATGCCGCAACTGGATTTGGCCATTGCCACCCAGCAGTCGCTGCCCGGTCGTCGACTGGGTTCGGTGCTGTTGCAACTCGGCATGATCGAAGCGCCGGTGCTGGAACGGGAGCTGCGGATCCAGGTTGAAGAAGCCATCTTCACGCTGTTCACCTGGACCAGCGGTACCTTCTCCTTCGAGGCTGGGCTGACGCCGGAGGTGGATGAGTTCGTGCTGCGACTCAACCCGGAAGGCCTGCTGCTCGAAGGCGCGCGTCGGGTCGATGAGTGGAGCGTGATTTCCCGGAAGGTGCCCTCGGCCGATGCCGTCTTTGCTGTCGTGGACAGCCCGGGTGACGGCGCCGAACCGCTGGATCCACTGGAGCAGCAGATTATCAGCCTGCTCGACGGGCGCCGGACCGTCCGGGTGCTCGCCGATACCACGGCGATGACCGAGTTCGATGTCGCCCGTGCCCTGTATGCCCTGGCCACGGCCGGTCGCGTGCATCGCGTGGCGACGGCATCGACGCCCGCTGTGATGCGGGGCAGTGATGCCCGGGTGGCCGAGCACCGGAACCTGGGACTGGCGTTCTATCGGACCGGGATGCTGGCAGAGGCGGAACGGGAATACGCCGTGGTCGGGGACCTGCGTCCGGAGGATGGCGAAGGCCCCTTCTTCCAGGGGATGATTGCCCTGCGCCAGGGACGGTGGGATCGCGCGATCGAGCGGCTCCGCACGGCCCGCGAACGGTCGGGGGACCGTCCCGCCACGCTCCACAACCTCGCCCTGGCGCTGCAAGGCGCCGGGCAACTCGACGAAGCCGAGACAACGCAGGCGGCTGCGGTGGAGGCTGCCTCGCAGCAGGCCGCCCTGTGGGTGGGCTGGGGACTGATGGCCCTGCGGCGGCAGGATATCGACGCCGCGCGGGAGCGACTTGATCGCGCTGCCACCCTGTTCGGGGAGGAGACACCGCCGGCCCGCTGGTACTGGGGCGCCGGATGGACGCGGGCGCTGGCCGGTGAATGGTCCGAGGCCGTCGCCATGCTCCGACTCGGTGTCGACGCCTACCCGGACCACCCCATTCTGCGCACCGCCTTGGGTGTCCTGCTCGAAAGCGCCGGCGAAGTTGGCGACGCTGAACAGCATCTGCGGCACGCGCTGACCGAGGATCCGGGGATTCCCCAGATCTCGAAAAATCTGGGCGACCTGCTGTACCGCTCCGGTCGGTGGGACGAGGCCGAAGAAGCCTACCTTCGTGCCGTGACCCTGGCTCCTTCTCTGGGAGATGACGTGTTCTTCAAGCTCGGCAACCTGGCCTGCCGCCGGGGCGACCTGGGCGCGGCGCAGGCCCAGTGGGAGACGGCGCTCCAGTTGAATCCCGAACATGCCCTCGTGCGCGCCAACCTGGCCGGTTCCCGGAGTGGTGGATGAGCGCCGATCCCCTCGAACCGCTGCGCCGGGAGTTTGCCGAGCTTGCCGACCGACTGGAGACGCCATGCTCCGCAGCGGAGCGCGAAACGGTCAAGGCCGGCATCATTGCGCTGTTCCACCGGACCGAGCGCCAGCTCGACGAGCTGACGGCCTTCAAGGAGTCGATCCGCGATCTGATCTCGCGGTACAAGGCCCTGCCGCCGGTGGCGGGTGCCGCGCCGGTGCCAGGACCGATGCGCAGCGCACCGGCGTCGGTGCGCCACGATCATGTCGGCGCGTCGACCTACGTGGAACGCGGCTGGAGCGCCATTGCCAGTCGACGCTGGACCGATGCCGAGGCGCATCTGCGGCGGGCCATCGAGCTGGACGGAACCGGCAGTGGAGCCCGGGCGTTGCTCGGATGGGTACTGATGGCGCGGGACGAGTTGGCGGCCGGGCGGGCCCAGTGTGAAATGGTGCTCTCGGAGGTCCCGGATCACGCCATGGCACAGGCGGTGTTGGGGGCCATCCGGGTCCGGGAGGGAGACGAGGCCATGGGGATCGCATTCCTGGAACAGGCGGCCCGGCAGGGCGCCGAACCACGCGCGGCGCTGTATGCCCACTACTGGCTCGGTCGGACCCTGCTGGCACGTGGCGCCGGGGCACTGGCCGAACAGTCCCTGCGCCAGGCCATGGCGCTGGGCCCCAATCTCGCCGAAGGGTGGCTGACGCTCGGCCAGGTCCTCTGGGAGCAGGGCCGACGATCTGAGGCCAGCGAGGCCTGGCTGCGCGGGGCCCGGATCCGCCACTCCACCTTCGCACCGGTGTGCCAGCAGTCTCTGGACATCGTGGCCGCCGGCGGGGAGCCGACACGCTCACCGCTCTGGTAGCGGCCGCCTGGCTGGGCCAGCTCGGCGCGCCGGCTCGGCCCGCGCTGGTCGAGGTCGAGGTGGGGCAGGTGGTCGTCGTGGCCGAGCAGGACCAGGTGGCCCTGGGTGTGGCCCTGGGCGAAGCCAGCGACGGGGTCCAGGAGTGGCTGGGCGTCGGCCGGGTCGATCTGGGGCGCCTGCGTCTGGTGGTTGCCCGGGATGTCCCCGCCTTCCGGCGCTGGACCCGCGGGATGGCGCCGGACTGGAGCGCTGGCGTGGCCTGGCCCAGCCAGCGGACCATTGTGATCCGGGTCAATGCCGGGGAGCCCTTCCAGACCCTGCGGCACGAGTTGGCTCACCTGGCCTTGCACCAGAGCGTGGCGGTCAGGGTTCCCCGCTGGTTCGACGAGGGGTATGCCGTGGTGGCCTCCGGGGAACAGGGGCGGCTCGCCGGTCTGCGTCTCAATCTGGCCGTTGCGCTGGGGCGCGTGCCGACGCTGCGGGAGCTGGATGCCGCGCTGGTGGGTGGCCCCGGGGTGGGCGATGCCTACGCACTGGCCGGATCGGCGGTCGGCACCCTGATGCGGCTGCACCCGAGCGGTCAACTGGAGAGCTTCATCGAGGCCCTGCGCACCTCGGCAGACTTCGGGGCGGCCTTGCAGGCGGCAGGCTACGCCGAGGGGCAGTTCGAGCGGGATTGGCACCGCCTCCTGCGGCGGCAGTACAACCTGGGGATCTGGCTGCTGACGGGCGGGGCCTGGGTGGTCCTGGCCCTGCTGCTGGGCGCCGGGGTGGCCTGGCGCCGGTACCAGGATGCCCCCCGGCGGGCGGCGCTGAATGTGGGGTGGACCCTGCCGGACGCGGAGGATGACATCGACATGACAACTTCGCATCAATCCGGCGAAACGCTTGACCCCACGGCATCAAGGGACTAGGGTACAGCCATGACGATCTCGCCTGATGCGGCCAGCGGCCGCTCGCTGCTGACCCGACGTAACCTGGTGCTGCTGGCCGTGGCCCTGTTGACGATCGCGGCGGGGTATGTCGTCCTCAGTCAGGGGACAGAGGCGGCCAGTCTGGCCGCAGTACTGCTGGTGCTGGGATACGTCGTGCTGGTGCCGATCGCCCTGATCCTCTAGCCATGCTGGGGGCGGGCGAATAGCTCAGCTGGTTAGAGCGCCTGCCTTACACGCAGGATGTCGGGGGTTCGAATCCCTCTTCGCCCATCGGTGCTGTCCGTGGTGACAGCAAGCAATGTTTCATTTTGCAGGACCTCAACCGGGAGATCCCGACCATGTTCCACCACGCCTTGTCCGTCTCGCTGGTGACGACACTCGTGGCCGTTGCCCCCGTGATGGCGCAGATCCCGAGAAATGCCACCGTCAGCGGCACCACCACCAGGACCGTCGTCGTGACCCACCTGATGGTGGGCAACCCGATGGTCGGCAGCGCCGATCGGCAGGTTGCCGTGGCGGTTGGGGCCAAGCTCCGCGAGAACATCGCCAAAGTGGCCAAGAAGGAAGACTGGAACGTCTTCACCCGTGAGAAGATGAACGCGGATCTGGTCGGTTGGGGGTTCTCGCCCGACGAGATCATCTCCGCGTCGCGGATGCGGAGCTTCGCGACCAGCACCAGCGCCCAGGTCTACATGACCTCCGAGCTGGAGCAGGGAGCGGACCGGCTGTGGACGCTGACCACCCGGCTGACCGGCGTGACCTACCCGGCCGGTCACACCTTCCGGGTGAAGCAGGCCCCGGGCACCCTGGCGCAGGACATGGGCGCCAAGATGGCCGAGGCCATCAAGCCGGCCCTGGCCGCGTACGCTGAGGCCAAGCAGTGCTACGATCAGTCGCTCGACGCCAAGAAGCGCGACGAGGTAGTCAAGAGTGCCTACAAGAAGTTCCCTGGCTTCGGCATGGTGACCCGCTGTCTGGCGGACATCGAGGCGGCCAAGGACTCGACCTCCGATGCGACCATCGCAAAGATGCGGGAGGTGCTGGTCAGCGACTCTCTCTCGATCGATACGTATCATCGCATTGCCAGGGCCCACTTCGCCCGGTACCAGCGCAACAACTCGGAGACTGAGAAGCAGAAGGTGGTTGAGACCTATCAGGAGATGCTCCGGGTGGCTCCCACCGACCAGTTGCTGCTGGAGCAGGCGGTGGTGGTCTTCCGGGAGTTCGGTCATCCGGACGCCGCCGAACAGGTCGCCACCAAGATGCTGGAAGTGGACCCGGCCTCGCTGAAGGGTCTGGAACTCCGCGCCAACGCCTGCCTCGGTCGCGACTCGGCCGAAGGGTATCAGTGTGCCGTTGAGGCGCTGGAACAGTACTATGACATCGACTCTGCTCAGGCGACCGACGTGAACTTCTTCAACAAGATCACCTATGCCGCCAAGAACATTCCCGATACCACGCTGCTCGAGAAGTGGGCCAACCGCGGCGTCGCTGCGTTCCCGAACGACGTCGAGATGAACAAGATGCAGGGCTACGCCCGCCTGTGGCGCGGCGACATGGATGGCGCGATGGCATCCTTCAGCGCCATTGCCGCGCTCGACTCCAATCTCGATGGCGAGACCAAGACGCTTGCCAAGGTGGTCCTGAACAATCACCTCGAAGCGCAGCGCACGGCCAAGGTGTTCGAGGTCATCCCTCAGGTCCGCAAGGTCGAGGGCCAGGACGATCTCGTCGGCGAGCTGAACACCCTGGTGATCACCCGGATCAATGACCTGTGGCAGGCCGGTCAGGCCGACAGCACCAAGGCCGATCCGAACCAGTTGATTGACCTCGCCGACGGCTACCTCGGCATGAACCCCGAGCGGACCAGCGCGAATGGCAAGCAGTTCTTTGCTCTGGCCAACATGTTCCGCGGGTTCTCGACCCTCCCGGCACTCCAGGTGGCCGGAGCCAAGGCCGAGGCGAGCAAGTCCTGTGCGGACTGGGCCAGCGCCAAGACTGTGCTCGACAAGGTGTGGCAGTCGCTCACCGATGCCAAGGGCGTGCTGGGTGAGCAGACCGACGCGTCGCTGAACACCACCCTGACGAGCCTGAACCCGTTCAAGGAATACCTCGGCGTGATGTTCGCCAACCCGAGCACCCCGAACGGGTGCACGCCGTAGGCCCCCTTTCCGAATCGGCCGGATGCCATTAGCTTGGCGTCCGGTCTTGGGGGGCTGTAGCTCAGTTGGTTAGAGTGCC
>CAYQXR010000040.1:0-20131 GCA_964421625.1 uncultured Gemmatimonadaceae bacterium
TCGATGAGGGGGATGTCGAGACGCTCCGCGTGCTTCTCCAGGATGGTGAAGAAGGCGGGACTCAGTTCGACGAGGGTGGCAGGAGCAGCAGGAATCACGGCACGACCCGGACACGGAATGGGGCGGGAGGGCGACCTCCCGAACGCTGGAACCTCCAATGATACTCGCCCGGTACCCCCCAGCGGCACCCGGGTCGAGTGGCTACTGCGCCCGGGTAGGCCCCGGATTAGCATTCGACGGTCCGGTCGGAGGCCCCCCCCGGGCCGACCCCAACGTTCCCCGTGGTCCGGGTGTACCACCTACAGACCCTCGGGGGTGATCTCATGTCGACGCTGACGAAACGGAAGCCCTTGCCGCACACCCCGGACCCGTCCCCGCCTGCCCCACCCCCGGCTCCGACCGACGGCGACCTGGTCCGGCTGGTGCAGGCTGGGGACTTGGCGGCATTCGACGACCTGGTGCGACGGCACCTGCCGCGGGCCAACCTGCTGGCCCGGCGGCTGATGCAGAACCGGGAGGACGCCGAGGACCTGGTGCAGGAGGCCTTCATGCGGGCGCTTGACCGGATTGCGTTGTTCGACCCGGCCTATGCCTTCGCCCCCTGGTTCGGGCGGCTGCTGACCAACCTGGGCCTCAACGCGCTCGACCGTCGGAACCGTCGCACCACCGTGTCGGCCGACGAGGAACTGCCGTCCCGGGGGGCCAGCCCGGCCGAGATGGCGGAGCGGTCAGAACTCCGGGAGCGGATCGCAGCCGCGATCGCCACCCTGCCGCCGCGGCAGCGGCTGATCGTCTCGTGGCATGAGGTCGATGGCCTCTCGACCCAGGAGATCGCCGAGCAACTCGAAGTGGCACCGGAGACGGTGCGATGGCATCTGCACCAGGCACGCCGCACTCTGCGCATCGTGCTGGCCCAGTTGAAGGAGGACACCCGATGACCCACGACCAGCCCCCCTTCGTCCCGTCGCAGGACCTCCCGCGCGACTGGCAGATCGGCAACGCCCTGCTGACCCACGAGGCCACCCTGGTCCCCGACGACCTCACGGTGCACCGGCAGCGTCACCGCATCATGGCGGCGGCCCGAGCCCGCCTCGCGGCAGCACGTCAGGCCATCCGGCAGCCCACCTGGTGGGAATGGGTGGCCATGGCTGCCCGGCCACTCCCCATCGGGGTGGCGGCGGCGCTCTTCTTGGTCGCGGTGAGTGTGCTGCGCGCCACCCCGGTCGAGTCGCAGGCCATCACCACCGGCGACGCGCGCCGCATGGCCTTCTCCGAGGTGGTTGTCACCGGCCTCAGCGGCAGCCCTGCCATTGAGCACATTCTGCCAGCCTCACCGGATTCGCTGTTGGCCCGGGCATTCCCGGCCATCACATCGGTGTCCCAGTAGGAGATCCTGATGCCCAACTCCCCTGTCCCTGACGTCCGGCCCCCAGTCGGCCCCGCCGGTCTCTCGACCAGGTTCATCGCCGTGGCGGTGATGGTGGTCCTGGTCCTGGTGTCGGGTGTAGCCGGGGCAGCGCTGGACCGTCTCCTGGTCCGACCCACCAGCGGGCAGCGCAGCGGTCCGCCCCAGGGTGGTCGCGGCCCGGGCGGCCCTGGTGGCGGGGGCATGATCTGGAATCAGCAGGGCGGCGGCCGAGGGGGCATGTCGCTGCGGCCCTTCGACAACCAACTGCGTGGCGAGTTGGCCCTGACCCCGGCCCAGCGCGAGGCAATCGACTCCGCCCTGGCCAGTCAGTACCGCGATTTCGACACGGCGCGACGGACCATCCAGCCGCACCTCGACTCGATCATCCAGGCCACCCGGGTCCGGATCGATGCCATCCTCACGCCGGCCCAGCGCGTGGTCCTGCCATCCTATCCGCAACCCAGCCCCAGCATGCGCGGCGGCGGGATGCGCGGCGGTGGCGGCAACCAGGGCCCCCCTCGGCGGCGCGATGGCGACGATGACCGCCGCGGCCGGGGCAACGGTGGTCCCTCCCATCGGGGGTCCTGACAGCGCTTCACCCCCGCACAGTCGCCTCAGAGCAGTCCGGTCGAGGCGAAGGAGAGGAACCGGTCGCCTGCAATGATCACGTGATCGTAGACGGGCAGATCGAGCAGTTGACCGGCGGCGACCATCTGCCGGGTCACGGCCCGGTCCTCCGGTGACGGTGTAGGGTCGCCGCTGGGGTGGTTGTGCACCAGAATCACCCCGGCTGCTGCCTCGGCGATCACGGCCCGGAACACCTCCCGCGGATGCACCAGCGAGGCATCCAGCAGACCCCGCGTTACCAGAATGTTCCGCAGCACCCGGGAGCGCGTGTCCAGCGCCAGCACCCGGAATTCCTCGACCATCAGATCCCGCATCTCGCCGCCGACCAGTTGGACAACGTCTTCCGGCGCGCCGATGCGCGGCATCTCGGGGCGACCCTCCTCGACCAGACGGCGGGCCAGCTCGAACGCAGCCAGCAGACGGGCCCCCTTGGCGGGACCCACGCCGGGGTGCTGCAGCAGGCTGCCCTGGGGGCGCGCAGCCAGCCGTCGCAGCGAGCCGGTGGTGGCCGCAGTCAGTTGCTGAGCCACCGTGAGCGAATCCAGCCCCCCGGCGCCCGTGCCGAGGAGCACTGCCAGCAGTTCGGGAACGGTGAGGGCGCGCGACCCCAGGCGCCAGAGCCGCTCCCGGGGCCGATCAGCGGGTTCCGTGGGTAGAGTCATGCGGCAATCTTGCCCGGGCGCCTGCAGCGGTGGGGCCTTGAATGACGACGAGCGGTTCTGGGCGACGCATGCCTGCGGCGCGCCCGTAGGGGCGACCGGCGGTCGCCCTTGCCACCGGGGTGTTGGGATGTGATTGTAGGGGCGACCGGCGGTCGCCCGTGCCGACGGGGTGTTGGGATGTATTTGTAGGGGCGACCGGCGGTCGCCCGTGCCGACGGGGTGTTGGGATGTGATTGTAGGGGCGACCGGCGGTCGCCCGTGCCGCCGGGGTGTTGGGATGTGATTGTAAGGGCGACCGGCGGTCGCCCGTGCCGACGGGGTGTTGGGATGTGATTGTAGGGGCGACCGGCGGTCGCCCGTGCCACCGGGGTGTTGGGATGTAATTGTAGGGGCGACCGGCGGTCGCCCTTACGACGCATCCCAACGAGTAGGGGCGTTCTCGTCTGCCGCGCTGCAACGGGATACTCGCGGATCGGACGGGGCGAGCCATCGCGATCACAGCTTGCCCTCCGCCTCTGCCCGCACTACGGTTCTGGCAGTCCTCGCGTACCACCGGTACCGCTGCTCCTGAGGCGCCCATGCGGTTGTTCCCTTCAAGAGTCGTCCTCGGTATCCTGATGCTCACCATGCTCCTAGTCGGTCCGATGGCGGGCCAGGGCATTGCCCAGAACGTGCGCATGCCAGATTCTCCGGGCAAGCGAGTGCCGCAGTGGCAGGATTCCAGCATCCGTGCGCTGCTGAGCCAGGAACCAGAAACGGCGGTGGGGGTTCTGCGGCAGACCGCGACGCTCCATTCATCCGCCTGGCTCGATGAACTGGCCGACTCCATGGTGGCACTTGCCCTCCGTGGCGGTCGACAGTTTGGAACCCGGGGAGGTGGGACCGCCTGGGAGGTGGTCATCGCCTTGCGGAGAGCGTCCAGCCCCTATGAGCGGCAAGGCCTCCCGTATGCCGGCGGGGTGGACCGACTGATGCGGCTCTACGAGCTGGTTCCGCAGTATGACTCTATCATTGATCCGTGGGCCGTGCGCGATTTTGCGCTTCGTGGTATCGCCGATTCTGGCCCCACGGAGCAGATCGTCGAGTTCCTCCTCCGGGTTGCGATCTCCGCCGACTATGAGGCCGCAGACGCCATGGGCCGTCTCTTGAACTACCTGGAACCTGACGGATACATGGGAGCCGAAACGGGGCCCTACCGCCGGGGCACGCCTGCGCTGCGGGTGGCGCTGGAAGCGCGCTTGCGGGCGATGGCAGTCGTCTTCCATCGCGAGCAGACGGAGGCCTTGGCGCGCATTCGTCAGTCCGGTGGCGAGTGGGTGCCGAGCAACCCTGATGAAGAGGCGCGCAAGATGCTGCTGGGGCATGCCTTGTGGAAGAAGTGGGATCTCGGGGGGCCGTAGCGGCGAGTCAAATGGGCGCAATCGGCAACGACGGGGGCGTGCGCCGCGCCGTTAAGAGGAAGGAGCAGGGGCGACCGGCGGTCGCCCCTACGAGTCGCTGCCCGCCCCTACTTCCCCGCCCCGTGGCACTTCTTGTACTTCTTGCCGGACCCGCAGGGACAGGGATCGTTGCGGCCGACCTCGGCCACCGCGCCGCGTGGCTCGGTGCCCGTCGTCACCCGGGGCGTTGGCGGCACTGCCGTGCCCGGCGCGAACAGATCATCCGTGGAAGGCGCATTCACCTGACGCGGCGGCCCCATCACCGGTGGCGCCACGACGCCGCCCGGACCCGTCATGGTCTGGGTTGAGGACGGAGGCGGCGCCGGTGGCTGAGCGCTGACCTGCACCTTGAGGAAGCGCTCGGCGAAGGTGCGCTGGATGTCGCGCAGGAGGTCCTCGAACATCTCGAAGGCCTCCTTCTTGTACTCGACCAGCGGATCCTTCTGGCCATAGGCCCGGTACTGAATCGAGTTGCGGAGCTGGTCGAGGTCGTAGAGATGGTCCTTCCACTTCTCGTCCAGTACCGTGAGCAGCACCTGCGAAATGATCTGCTGGTGCACGGTGTTCACACCGATCGTCGTCCCGAAGTCGCGCAGATAGGTGATCTTCCGGTCGTAGGCCGCTGTCGCGGCGGCGACGGACGCCTCGATCACCGCATCTGCCGACGGCGTTTCGTTCGGATCGAGCACGGCAGTGGCCTCGATCAGGAACTGGCGCATCAGCCGTTCCACCACCGCCGGCCGGTTCGGCTCCTCGCCCGTCCCGATTTCCTGCTCCGCGACCATGCGCGACGCCGCCAGGATCATCTTGAGGGCCTCAGCACGGGTCTCCTCGCCCTGACCCAGCGCGAACAGCCGGGTCGAGTAGATCACCTCGCGCTGCTGGTTCATCACGTCGTCGTACTCGAGCAGCCGCTTGCGCTGCTGGAAGTTCTGCAGCTCGACCCGCCGCTGGGCCGTCTCGATGACGGTAGTCACCAGCTTGCCGGTGATGACCTCGCCTTCGACTGCCTTGGCCTGCCCCATGGTGGCCAGACGGTCGCCGCCGAAGAGCCGCATGAGATCGTCTTCGAGCGACATGAAGAAGATCGACTGACCCGGGTCGCCCTGACGGCCCGAACGGCCGCGGAGCTGCCGGTCGATCCGGCGCGACTCGTGGCGCTCGGTGCCGATGATGTGCAGCCCGGCCTCCTCGGCCGCCAGATCGAGCGCAGGGTCGAGTTTGATGTCGGTGCCGCGGCCCGCCATGTTGGTGGCGATGGTGATGGCGCCACGCGCCCCGGCCTTGGCGACGATCTCCGCCTCACGCTGATGGTACTTCGCGTTCAGAACCTCGTGCGGCAGCCCCGCCCGCTTGAGCTGACGCGAGAGCGTCTCGGAGATTTCAACCGACGTGGTGCCGATCAGGATGGGCCAGCCCATGGCGTGGACCCGCTCGACCTCTTCAACCACCGCGTTGTACTTCTCCCGCCGAGTCCGGTAGATCCGATCGGACAGGTCGCGACGCTGCACCGGGCGGTTGGTCGGAATGACCGAGACCTCCAGCCCGTAGATGGTGAAGAACTCCGTCTCCTCCGTCTCGGCCGTCCCGGTCATGCCGGCCAGCTTCTCGTACATGCGGAAGTAGTTCTGGATCGTGATGGTGGCGAAGGTCTGGGTCTCACCCTGGACCGTGACGCCTTCCTTCGCTTCGACCGCCTGATGCAGACCATCGGACCAGCGCCGCCCGTGCATGATGCGCCCGGTGTACTCGTCGACGATGAGGACCTGCCCCTCCTGCACGATGTACGCGGTCTCCCGCTCGTAGAGGGCGTGGGCCTGCAGCAGCTTGTGGATGATGTGCAACTGCTCGCTCTTGGCCGCGTAGGCCGCCTCCACCGCCTGACGCGCCTCCAGGCGCGCGCCCGCGTCGAGCGCAGGGTCCTGCTCGATGGCGTGAATGGCCTGGGAGATGTCCGGCACCACGAAGAGATCGGGATCATGCGGCGACAGCGTCTCGGCGCCCCGATCCGTCAGGTGGACGGCATGTCCCTTCTCGTCGAGCACGAAGTAGAGCGAGGCCTCGATGTCGCGCATGGTCTGCTGCTTGAGCGGCAGTTTCCGGTCGGCGATGTAGTCCAGCTCGGCCCGCTGCACGAGCTGCTTGACGCCGGTCTCGTTCAGCAGCTTCATCAGCTTCTTGTTGCGCGGACTGCCGAGCTGGGCCTGGTAGAGCCGGGCCCCGGCCTCCGTGCGGGTCTTGGTGTCGGCGAGGAGACGCTCACCCTCCGCCACCAGGGTGCTGACAATCTCGTTCTGCCGCCGGACCAGATCGCCGACCTTCGGATTCAGTTCGCGGTAGGCGGTGCTGTCCTCGTTGCCGACAGGGCCCGAGATGATCAGCGGCGTCCGGGCCTCGTCGACCAGGATCGAGTCGACCTCGTCGATCAGGGCGAAGACATGGTCCCGCTGCACCCGCTGCTCGAGGGTGAAGACCATGTTGTCGCGCAGGTAGTCGAAGCCGAACTCGTTGTTGGTGCCGTAGGTGATGTCGGCGCCATAGGCCTCGCGCCGCTGCTGACTGGAGGGCTGGGTGTCATCGAGACAGGCCACCGTCAGTCCGAGCCAGGTGTAGAGATGTCCCATCCACTGCGAGTCGCGGCGGGCCAGGTAGTTGTTGACCGTGACCAGATGCGCCCCGCGGCCCGGCAGCGCGTTCAGGTAGAGCGCCAGCGTGGCCACCAGGGTCTTGCCTTCACCGGTCGCCATTTCGGCGATCCGACCCCGGTGGAGATTGATGCCGCCGATGAGCTGGACATCGTAGGGGACCATGTTCCAGACCAGTTGCTGGCCAGTCACATCGACAGGGGTCCCGACCAGGCGGCGGCAGGCTTCCCGGACCGTGGCGAAGACCTCGGGCAGCAGGTCGTCCAGGGTACCGGCCACCGCCTCACGCCACCGCCCTTCGGCGGCGTGCAACTGGTCCTCAAGGCCCTCCCGCTCCACGGGATCGGCGCAGTCGTGCTTGGCGACCCGCAGTCGGTCGACCTCCGCCAGCAACGCGTCCGTCCGCTCGGCCAGGATACCCCGGAACTTCGGGGTCTGAGCCTGGATCTCGGCGTCGCTGAGCGCACCCAGTGTTGCTTCGTGCGCGTGAATCTGGGCCATGACCGGCCGCAGACGCTTGACTTCACGATCCTGCCGGGACCCGAACAGCCCCTCCACCACCTGCTTGATCATCCGCCACTGCTCCCATAAAGGCGTAACCCTGCAATATAGTCGGCGACCCCCTCCGGAACCCACCCGATCAGCGGCTGACCGGCGGCCTGCCGGGTCCGGACCATGGTCGAGGAAATCGCCATGGCAGGTGGCGTCCAGATGGCGTCGAATCCCGCCGGGGGGTCGGCCTCGTCCCGTCCGCACACGGCAATCCGGGCCAGAGCCCGGATCTGTTCCGGTTCGCGCCAGCGGGCAAAGCCTGCCGCCGCATCAGCGCCCAGCAGGAGCACCAACTCGGCGGCGGGGAAGCGGGCGCGGAATGCGGTGAGGGTGTCGACGGTAAAAGAGGGGCCCGGACGCTCCACCTCGGTGGCGTCGGCCACGCAGCCGGGCAGGCGTGCCACCGCACGTTCCACCATGTCCAAGCGCTGACGCGCAGTGGCATGGTGCCGTCCCTGCTTGAACGGCTGATCGCCCGCAACCACCAGATGGACTCGGTCGAGGGCGAGCTGTTCCAGCGCCGTCTGTGCCAGGATCAGGTGGGCATGATGGATCGGATCGAAGGACCCCCCGAGGATGCCGAGCCGCATCTCAGGAACCGGACCCGCCCCCTCCGGGGCTGCTGCCCGACGGACAGGTGGTGGCCAACTGAGGTGCGTTCGGCCACTGCGCCCGGAAGTACTCACAGGCCTGCTGGGCATCCTCCGGGTTGTCGAGAATCCGGTAGACCCCGATCATCTGGGTGAGCACTTCGGGCACCTGGCTGGCCTTCGGATAGGTGGCCAGAATGTCCCGCAGATAGATCAGTGCCGAGTCGTAGGCCTTGTACCGCAGGTAGTAGTTGGCGGCCTTCAAACCCTTCGCCGCGAACATCTCCTCCAGCCGAGCAATCGACCTGCGGGCATCCTCGGCGGCCGGGGCCTGGGGCCAGCGCGCCAGCACATCCTGGTAGATGGTCATCGCGGTGAGCCCATCGGTCGGGTCGAGTTCCGGGCGCCGCCAGAGCGCGGCATGGGCATCACCGGCGCGCAGCAGGGCACGCGGCGCCAAGGTGTCGTTGCTGAACTGATCGGCCACACTGCGGAACTCCCGCACGGCCAGGAGGTTGCTCTTGGCACCCAGGTAGGCCTCACCCAGTTGCATGCGGGCCCGGGGAATCCACGGATCGCCGAAGGGCACCTGCAGCAGGAACCGCTCGATCAGCAGCGAGGCCCGATCATACTTGCGGGCGGCCATGGTCTGTTCGATGACGATCCAGGCCGAATCGAGCTGGGCCCGGCTGAGCGACTGTATGCGCGGCGCCGTCGCGGGTTGATTGCCTCGACCACAGGCGCTGGCGAACCCGACGACCAGCAGAAGAACACAGAGGACCCGGAGGTGACGCATTACAACCTTCCTGACACGGACAGAATGGAATCGGGTGGCGCAATGGCAGTGGCCTGCAACCGCTCGACCGCGAGCAACACCGTGGTATCCGAAGGACCAGCGGCAGCCACGACGGTCCGCCAGGCCAGAACCGCAGACGCCAGATCCCCCTGCGCCAGACGGGCATCGCCGATGCCGACCAGCGCGCGACGCCCAGCCGCCCCATCAGGATCCCACAAGAGAACCTGGTCGAACCACCGCTCGGCCTCGCGGTCCTGCATGGCCTCCAGCGCGGTGAGCCCCAGGGTGAGGGCGCACCCGGCCGCCTCCCGCTGGACGGCCGCACGTTCAGCCCCATCCAGTCGCGCGGCGGTGCTGCGGAACAACGGCAGCGCCTGGGCGCAACCCTCCTGCGCGACTTCCTGCCGGGCCAAGCCCCGGAGTGCCGAGGCGCCCCGGTCCGCGTCCGGGGCGGCGGCCAGGAGCAGCCACTGCAAGCCACCGGGAGTGTCGCCGTCGGTCAGGATACCTGCTTCGATGGCCGGTCGGAGCAACCGGATCATGGGCCATTCAGGGTCGACCTGCCGGAGGGCATTCGCCGCCAGCAGCAGTGCCTGTTGATCATGCGTCCTGGTGGCCCGCTGCACCACCCTGGCCAACCCGGTGGCGGCCTCGTACCGGAGCGTGGGGTCACGGTCGGCCAGCAGCACCAGGGGCGGCACCACCTGATCGAGCGCACCACTCTGCCAGGCGGCATCCGCCTGCTTCTGCAGCAGGCGCGGTGCGTCGCCCGCGTCACGGTAGCTGGTCAGAGCCTGATCCCAATCGCCCCGGGCCCAGGCACGATCGCCGTCCCGTTCCGCCGAGCGGCCACCGCAGGCCAGCAGAAGCAACCCCAGCCCTGCCAGCCGCCTCACGAGGGGAGTCGCTCCACCATGGCGAGGTAGGCCTGGACCCGTTCGGCATCGGGCGCCTCGGCCCGGCAGGCCAGCCAGATGGCGGTGGCCGACGCCACATCGCCGCTGAGGTACCGGGCAAGGCCAAGCTGCAAGCGCACGTCGACCCAGTTGGGCCGCTCAGCCACGATGGCTTCCAGCTCCTCGATGGCCAGCAACGGATTGCCGGCCTCAAGCAGCAGCCGAGCCAGACGGAAGCGCAGGTCGATGAACGCCGGCCCCAGGGTGACTGCACGCCGATACTCCCGTACCGCTTCATCCAGCACCTGCGCCCCGGCATACAGCTCGCCCAGGCGCGCGTGTTCGTTGGCCAACCGGGCCGCCACCGATCCGGGGAGCCCGGCGACCGGCGCACCCTCGGAGGCCGCCGCCGCCGCAAACGCCTGGACAGCTTCCTCGGTGCGGCCCAGATGGTTGAGCACCAGACCCCGGTGGATATGCGCTTCCAGATAGCGTGGGTTCAACGCCAGCGCGCGATCGAAGGCCTGCACAGCCTCCTCCTCGCGATGCAGCAGCGACAGACAGAGGCCCCGCAGATGATGCACGTCGGCATAGGCGTGTCCACCGGCGATCAGTTCGTCGAGGCAGAGCAGCGCGCCGTAGTACTCGCGGGCCGCGAAGCGCTCGCGGGCAACGGTCAGCAGACCTCCAGGATCGGCGCTCATGCGGTCCGCCGTCCGATGCCGCGGTAGCGGAAACCGCGCCCGGCCATGTCGGTTGGATCGTACAGATTGCGGCCGTCAATCAGCACCGGGTGTCGCAGCGTGGCCAGGATCCGGTCGAAGTCGGGATTCCGGTAGACCAGCCACTCGGTGACGATGACCAGCGCATCCGCGCCGTCGAGCGCGGCATACGGCTCGGGGGCCAGTGTCACCCGATCACCCCAGCGGTCCCGAGCCACTGCCATCGCCTCGGGATCATGGGCCTGCACTCGGGCACCCGCGGCCAGCAGGGCATCGATCAGGCTGACCGCCGGACTCTCCCGCATGTCGTCGGTCCCGGCTTTGAAGGCCAGACCCCACACCGCCACGGTGATCCCCGCCACGGTACCCAGCTCGTCGGTCACCTTCCGGAACAGCACCTGTTTCTGCCGTGCATTCACCGCTTCGACCGCCTCGAACAGGTCGGGCTGCATGCCCACCGACCGTGCCGTGTGCGTGAGCGCCTGCACATCCTTGGGGAAGCAGGAGCCACCGTACCCCGGCCCCGGGAACAGGAACGCCGGCCCGATCCGGGCATCACTCCCGATTCCGCGACGCACCGCGAACACATCTGCTCCCACCCGTTCGCAGAGATCAGCGATCTGATTCATGAAGGAGATCCTCGTGGCCAGCATGGCGTTGGCGGCATACTTGGTGACTTCGGCCGACGCGATGTCCATGAAGAGGATCGGAGATCCGGACCGGACATAGGGCGCATAGAGCTGCCCCAGCAGCGCCTCGGCGCGCGGGTCGTCGACGCCCAGCACCACGCGATCCGGCTTCATGAAGTCGTCGATGGCCGCCCCTTCCTTCAGGAACTCCGGGTTGGACGCCACCGCCATCTCGACGGCGCCCGCCTGATCCAGCACCTCGCGCACCCGCGCAGCGGTACCGACCGGCACGGTCGACTTGGTCACCACGACGCCGAAGCGGGTCCGGTGTGTCGCAATCGTCCGGGCCACGGCGAGCACATGCTGCAGGTCGGCGGAGCCGTCTTCCCCCGGTGGCGTCCCGACCGCGATGAACAGCACGTCGCCATGCTCCACGGCCATGGCCATGTCGGTCGTGAACCGCAACCGACCGGCCGCCATGTTCCGGGTGACCAGCGGCTCAAGTCCAGGTTCGTAGATCGGGAGCATGCCCTGCTGCAACCGGGCGATCTTCCCGGCATCCAGATCCGCGCAGACGACCTGATTGCCCGTCTCCGCAAAGCAGGCGCCGGCCACCAGGCCGACGTAGCCGGACCCGACCACGGTCACCTTCATCCGGTGGCCTTGGCGAGTACATGCCGGGTATCGACCACTACCGGGGCGAGGCGCCGCACCATGCCCCAGTCAATGGCCTGGTGATCGGTCACGATCAGCACGGCATCCGCCTCCTGCAGCGTGGCCTCGGTCAGCGGCACGGAGACGTAGTCGTGGCCACCCTCCGAAAAGGAGCGGACATGCGGATCGTGATAGCTCACGTTGGCGCCATACTGATGCAGCAGCACCAGGATATCCAGGGCGGGGCTCTCGCGCAGGTCGTCGATGTCCTTCTTGTACGCCACGCCCAACACCAGGACCCGCGCGCCGTTGATCGCCTTGCCGGCCTGGTTCAGGGTCTCCATCAGCTTGCGCACCCAGAAGAGCGGCATCTCGCTGTTCAACTCACCCGCGAGGTCGATGAACCGCGTCTTGTAGTTGAGCCCCCGCATCTTCCAGGCGAGGTAATGGGGGTCGATGGGGATGCAGTGACCGCCCAGGCCCGGGCCCGGCAGGAACTTCATGAACCCGAAGGGCTTGGTTGCCGCAGCCTCGATGACTTCCCACACGTCGACACCCAGCTTGTCGCAGACGATGGCCATCTCGTTCACCAGGCCGATGTTGACGCTGCGGAAAGTGTTCTCGAGCAGCTTGACCAGTTCGGCGGCTTCGGTCGTGCTGACCGGCACCATGGTGTCGATTGCCGGCGCGTAGGCGGCACAGGCCACTCGGGCGCAGTCGGGCGTGATGCCGCCGACCACCTTGGGCGTGTTGCGGGTGCCGTAGGTGGGATTGCCCGGATCGACGCGCTCGGGCGAGAACGCCAGAAAGAAATCGGTGCCCACCGTGAGGCCGGTGCTCTCCAGCGCCGGCAGCATGATCTCGCGCGTGGTGCCGGGATACGTGGTGCTCTCGAGGATCACGACCTGGCCGCGGCGCAGGGAGCGTGTCACCGACTCCGTAGCCGCGAGAATGTAGGACACATCCGGATCCTTGTACTTCGACAGCGGCGTCGGCACACAGATCGAGATGACATCACCCTCGGCCAGCCTGGCCCCATCCGTCGTGGCCTCGAACCGGCCGGAGGTCCGCAGCTCACCGATGTCCGCATCGGTAATGTCCTTGATGTGGGAGCGCCCGGCATTCAGGCTGGAAACGACCCCCTCGTTGACATCGTAGCCGAGGACGCGAAACCCGGCCCGACCCAGTTCGACCGCGAGCGGCAGCCCGACATAGCCGAGCCCCACGATCCCGAAGGTCAGGTCCCGGCGGGCAGCCCGCGCGATCAGATCATCAGCCAACGACATCTTATACCCCAGTCTGGATGGTCATGCCGCCTGATGCGAGCGATCGTGTCGCCGCCTCCAGGACTCGGACCACCTGGACCCCTTCGCTGGCAGCGGTGCGCTCCGGCGCGGCGCCCTGAGCAACCCGGATAAAGTGTTGCAATTCGAGCGCCAGCGGCTCACCCCCGGGGACCCGGGGAATGAGAATGTCCCCTTCCCGCAGGCTGAGCGACTCGGCCGCCGAGAGGAAATGCTCCTTGCGGTCGACACCCTTGTCATAGATCCGCAGCTTTTCCCGGGGGGCCATGTCGTCGAACACGGCCATCTGGCGCGACCCCACCACGGTCAGCTTGCGCTCCTTGTGGGGGTCGAGCCACGACAACTGGGCATGGGCCATGACCCCGGACGGGAACCGCATGGTGAGAAACACCACATCTTCGATCCCGGGCTGCAGGTAGGCATGACCCTGGGCGGCCACCGCCACCGGGGCCTCGCCGGTGAGCGCCAGGGCGACCGAGACATCGTGTGGCCCCAGCGACCAGAGCGCATTCTCGTCGGGACGAACCTGACCGAGATTGACGCGCTGCGAGTAGAGGTAGCGCGGCTCGCCGAGGGAGCCGTCCCGCAGCATGCCCTGGAGCCGCTGAATGATGGGATGGTGAACCAGCAGATGCCCAACCAGCACCGGCACGCCGGCCCGGTCGGCCGCTTCGGCCACCGCCTCGGCGTCGGCCACCGACAGGGCGAAGGGCTTCTCGACCAGTGCCGGAATCCCGGCGGCAATGGCCTGGAGGGCCAGCGCAGCGTGGGTGGGCGCCGGCGAGGCGATGACCACCGCATCGACCCGGCCCAGCAGGTCGGCCGGATCGGCCGTCAGGTGGAGGTCCGGATAGGTGGTGTGCAACCGCCCCCGGATCGCCTCACTGGCGTCGCAGACTGCGACCAGATCCGCCTCCGGCAATCCGGCCAGGGTGCGGACATGGTTCTTCCCCCAGGCCCCGGCACCAATCACACCGACCCGGCAGCGACTCATCGGGCCACCTCGAGCACCGCCGCGATCACGGCGTCCTGCTGCGCATCCGTGAGTTCCGGGTAGATCGGCAGCGAGATCACTTCCGCCATGGCCGTCTCGGTGACGGGCAGGGTGCCTACCCCGCGTCCGAGGTGTGCGAAGCAGGGCTGCATGTGCAGGGCCACCGGGTAGTAGACCATCGACCCGATCTCCCGGGCCGTGAGGTGCTCGCGGAGGGCGTCCCGGTTGGCGACCCGGATGGTGTACTGGTGGAAAATGTGCTCGTTGGCCGGGTCAATGAACGGCGTCCGAACGGCCGACCCCGCGAAGGCCGCGGTGTACCGCGCCGCCCGATCCCGACGACCCGCGCTCCACGCCGCCAGATGCGGCAGCTTCGCCAGCAGAATGGCGGCCTGGAGGGTGTCCAGTCGCGAGTTGAGGCCCACTTCTTCGTGATGGTACTGCTTGGCCCCCCCATGCAGCCGGAGCTTGCGCAGCCGCTCGGCCAGAGTGGCATCCTGGGTGACCATCATCCCGCCGTCGCCCCAGCCCCCGAGATTCTTGCTGGGGAAGAACGAGAAGGTGCCGCAGGTCCCCAGGGCCCCGGCGGCATGCCAGGTGCCGTCGACCTGGCGTCGGGCTCCGATGGCCTGGGCGCCGTCCTCGATGACGGCAAGGCCGTGCCGGGCAGCGATGGCCTGGATCCGTTCCATCGCCACCATCTGGCCGTAGAGGTGGACCACCACGATGGCGCGGGTGCGCGGCGTGATGGCGGCCTCGACCGCAGCCGGATCGATGTTGAAGGTTGCCGCATCGATGTCGACGAAGACCGGCGTTCCACCCGCATTGTGGATGGCCCCGGCTGTGGCGAAAAAGGTGAAGGCCGTGGTGATCACCTCGTCGCCGGGCGTCAGATCCAGCGCCCGCAGCGGGAGCAGCAGCGCATCAGTGCCCGAGGCGCAGGCGATGGCGTGTGCCGTGCCGCTCAGGGCCGCAACCTGACGCTCCAGTTCGGCCACCTCGGGCCCCATGATGAACTGCTGCCGTTCGATGACATCCATCATCCGTGTCAGCACCTCATCCTTGATGGTGAGATACTGCGCCTTCAGGTCCAGCACCGGCACACGCATGATCGCTCCCTCGATGGTTGTGCTTTCCCGGCCGACCCGCGGCCGCCCCGGGAAAGGGGAATCCGAAATGTTAGCCGCCAGTGGCGGATGGAGCAATCGGCGTCAGCTCACCCGCCTCCTCCCGATACACCGTCCCACAGGCACCGCACTGCCCTGCCCCACCCGCCAGGGTCAGCCGAACGCCGCACTGACAGATCCAGCCGACCCGCCGGGCCGGCACGCCGACCATCAGGGCGTAGGCCGGGACATCGCTGGTCACCACCGCCCCCGCCCCGATGAAGGCGTACTCACCCAGGGTGCTGCCGCAGACGATGGTCGCGTTGGCCCCGATGGAGGCCCCGCGCCGGACCAGGGTCCGCTGATACTCGTGCTTGCGCGACACATGGCTGCGGGGGTTCATCACATTGGTGAACACGCAGGAGGGGCCGCAGAAGACATCGTCCTCCAGCTCGACCCCTTCATAAATGGAGACGTTGTTCTGGATCTTGACGTTGTTGCCGATCCGCGTGCCGGGCATGACCACGACATTCTGCCCGAGATTGCACCGCGCCCCGATCACGGCACCCGACATGACATGACTGAAGTGCCAGACCTTGGTGCCTTCGCCGAGGATGGCACCATCATCGACATAGCTGGATTCGTGCACAAAGGGGTCCGTCATGATCTCCACTCCGGGCGCCCGTTGTGTCCCCGTGGGGGCGCGCCACTCCCCCGACAGTGAGGGGCCCAGGCCATGAACCATCGACCGGAACCGGGGGGGAAAGATAGGCAGAGGCTGCGGGTCGCGTGAGCCCCATCAGCCCTCCCCTCCGGGCCGATTCGGCCCAGTTCAGAGCCTGACGACGGTACCATCGGGCCCCAGCACCTTCACCTCCGGGTCCAGCCGCACCCCCCACCGATCCTCAACCTGTTGGCGGACGGTCCGCAGGAGCGCCAGAACATCCGCCGCCGTGCCCCCCCCCGTGTTGACGAAGTAGTTGGCGTGCATGGGCGACACCTCGATCCCGCCTGCCCGGAGGCCCTTCAGGCCGGTCGCCTCGATGAACTGCCCGGCCGTCCGTGGCCCGTCCGCCTCCGGATCCGGCCGAACGGGGTTCTTGAAGACGCTGCCGCAGCAGGGGGAGTTGAACGGAGTCCCCTCCCGACGCCACCGGTAGAGCGCCTCGGTCTCCTCCTCAAGCTGCTGCGGATCGACCGCCGCGAGTCGCACGCGGGTCCCCACCACGACCACCCGCCCCAGGTTGCTCCGCCGGTAGGTGAACCCCGCCTCGGATGAGGGCACCCGATGCCATTCGCCATCGGTATCGATCAGATCGACATCGACCACGGTGTCCTGCCATTCGGCGCCATGACAGCCGGCGTTCATCACGATGCCCCCGCCGACGCTGCCCGGTACCCCGACCATCCGGTGGATACCACCCCACCCGGCCGCAGCGGTCCGCTTGGCCGCGAGCGGCTGCGGCAGACCGGCCCCGATGGACCAGAGATCCTCCACCGCCGTGAGCGCGTCGAGCCCCTTCCCCACCCGGATCACCAGGGCGTCGAGCCCGTCATCCGGAAAGAGCAGATTGGAGCCCAGCCCCAGGGCAAACCAGGGCACCTGGTGATCCCGGGCAAGTCGGAGCGCGGCCGCAACGTCCTCGGCATGAGAGGGCAGCAGCACCGTTGCTGGCCCACCGATCCGGTAGGTGCTGTGCCGGGCCAGCGACTCGTCGGCGCGGACCACACCTTCGACGGCACCGGACAGCGCCGCGATGAAGCCGGCGTCCCGCGCACTGCTCACGACTGGCTGGCCTCCCGCGCAATCCGGTGCCACTCCTGCAGTGGACGAACCTCTCCGCGGCGCGACCGGAGCGCGATGATGGCATCACAGGCCGCCGAGGCGGCCGACATGGTCGTGGTGTAGGGAATCCGGTGCTGCAGGGCGGCGCGGCGCAGGGCCTGATCGTCCTGCTGCGTCAGCTTGCCCAGGGGGGTATTGACCAGGAGCTGGATCTGACCCGAGAGAATCATGTCGACACCGTTCGGCCGCCCCTCGTACACCTTGAACACCCGTTCGGCCGGCACGCCCCGGGACCGCAGATAGCGCTGCGTGCCCGCGGTGGCGTGCACCTTGAAGCCCAGTTCGTGAAAGCGCCGGGCAATCGGGACCACCGAGGCCTTGTCGTGATCGTTCACGGTGACGAACACGGCCCCTTCCAGTGGCAGCGTGGCATCGGCGCTGGCCTGCGACTTGGCAAAGGCCATCCCGAAGGAATCGGCAATGCCCATGACTTCGCCGGTGGAGCGCATCTCCGGCCCGAGCCGGGTATCGACGCCTGCAAACTTGGCGAAGGGGAAGACCGCTTCCTTGACCGCCACGTAGGGCGGCAGCGGATCGTCGGTGAGCCCGAGTTCGGCCAGCTTCTTCCCGATCATCACCGCGGCGGCCAGCGAGGCCAGCGGCACCCCGGTGGTCTTGGAGACGAACGGAATGGTCCGCGAGGCGCGCGGGTTCACCTCCAGCACGTAGACCTGGCCGTGCTTGACGGCGAACTGCACATTGATCAATCCCACCACACCGAGCGCGAGGGCGAGGGCCCGGGTATGCTCGCGCATGATCTCGACCTGATCCTCGGTGATCAGGTAGGGCGGCAGCACGCAGGCGGAATCGCCGGAGTGAATGCCGGCATCCTCAATGTGCTGCATGACCCCGCCGATCACCGCATCGGTCCCGTCGCAGATGGCATCGACATCGGCTTCGAAGGCATCTTCGAGGAAGGAGTCGATGAGCACCGGATGTCCCGGCGCCACGCGGGCGGCTTCGTCGAAGAACTCCCGCAGCTCCTCGGCGTCGTAGACGATCCGCATGGCGCGCCCGCCGAGCACATACGAGGGCCGCACCAGCACGGGGTAGCCGATCTGTTCCGCGACGGCGACGGCCTCGTCCACGCTGTCCGCCGTGCCGTTGGGCGGCTGCTGAATCCCCAGACGCCGCACCACTTCCTCGAACCGCCGCCGATCCTCGGCCAGATCGATGGCGTCGGGCGAGGTGCCCAGCATCGGTACGCCGGCGGCTTCGAGTGCGCGAGCCAGCTTCAGCGGGGTCTGCCCACCGAACTGGACCACCACCCCCACCGGCTGCTCCACGTGGACGATCTCCAGGACTTCTTCCAGACAGAGCGGCTCGAAGTAGAGCACGTCGGCCACGTCGAAGTCGGTGGAGACCGTCTCGGGGTTGGAGTTCACCATGATGGTGCGATACCCGTGCTCCCGGAAGGCCATGGTCGCGCGGACGCAGCAGTAGTCGAACTCGACGCCCTGCCCGATGCGATTCGGCCCCGACCCCAGGATGATGACGGTGGGCCGCCCATCGGGCCGGGCCTCACTCTCCTCATCCCAGGACGAGTACAGGTAGGGTGTCGACGACGGGAACTCCCCCGCACAGGTGTCGACCGTCTTGTACACCGGCCGCAGGTCGAGCCGATGCCGGGCCGTGCGGATGTCGGCCTCCTGCACATGATGCAGCGTGGCGAGCTGGCGATCGGAGAAGCCCATCCGCTTCATCCGCCGCAGGGTGGCGCGGTCCCGCCCATCATCAAGCCCGAGGGCGTACTGGCTCCACTCGGCCTCGGCCTCGACCAGTTCGGCGAGCTGGTGCAGGAACCAGGGATCAATGCCCGACGCTTCGTGCAGTTCGGCCACGCTGATCCCCGTCAGGAGTGCGCGCTTGACCTGGAACAGCCGCTCCGGGGTCGGCACCCGGATACCAGCCAGCAGCGTCTCGCGATGCTCGTCGGTCAGGCGGTCATCGGCCAGGGTGGCACCGACTACCCAGCCCGCGCGGTCGGCTTCCAGGCCGCGGTAGCCCTTCTGGAGCGCTTCCTTGAAAGTGCGGCCGATGGCCATGGATTCGCCGACCGACTTCATCTGCGTGGTCAGCCGGGCGTCGGCCATCGGGAACTTCTCGAAGGCGAACCGCGGAATCTTGACCACGACGTAGTCCAGCACCGGTTCGAAGGCGGCCGGCGTGGTCAGGGTGATGTCGTTGGGCAACTCGTCCAGGGTGTAGCCGACGGCGACCTTGGCCCCGATGCGGGCGATGGGGAACCCGGTGGCCTTGGAGGCCAGCGCCGACGACCGCGACACCCGCGGATTCATCTCGATCACGAGCTGCTCACCGGTCTGCGGATCGACCGCGAACTGGATGTTGCAGCCGCCGGCGGCGACACCGACCTCGCGGATGATGGCCAGCGAGGCATCACGCATCCGCTGGTACTCGCGGTCGGTCAGGGTCATGGCAGGCGCCACGGTGATCGAGTCGCCGGTATGAACACCCATCGGGTCGAGGTTCTCGATCGAGCAGACGATCACCACGTTGTCGGCACCGTCGCGCATCACCTCGAGTTCGTACTCCTTCCACCCGATGATGCTCCGCTCCACCAGCACCGACGTCACCGGCGAGAGTTCCAGCCCCCGCGTGAGCATCGCGACGAACTCTTCGCGGTTGTAGGCGATGCCGCCACCGGTGCCACCCAGCGTGAACGAGGGGCGCAGGATGGCCGGGTAGCCGGTCCGCTCCACCGCCGCGAGACCTTCCTCGACCGTCTGCACCACCGCGCCGGCCGCCGTGGCGAGGCCGATGCGCTCCATCGCCTGCGCAAACTCGGCGCGATCCTCCGCCACCCGGATGGCCCGCTCGTTCGCCCCGATCAGCTCGACCCCATACTTGGCCAGGGTGCCGTCGCGCACCAGCGCCATGGCCACGTTCAGCGCCGTCTGGCCGCCCATCGTGGGCAGCAGTGCATCGGGCCGTTCCCGTTCGATCACCCGGGTCACCCATTCCGGTGTGACCGGCTCGATGTAGGTGGCATCGGCCAGTTCGGGGTCGGTCATGATGGTGGCGGGATTCGAGTTCACCAGGACAACCCGGTAGCCCTCTTCCCGCAGCGCCCGGATGGCCTGCGTCCCGGAGTAGTCGAACTCGGCGCCCTGGCCGATCACGATCGGGCCGGAACCGAGGATGAGAATGGTCTTGAGATCAGTCCGCTTGGGCATGTACCAGATCCTGGAGTGTACGGTCCCATGAATAGCTCGGGGCCCACCCGGTGGTGGTCCGAAGTTT
>CAYQXR010000041.1:0-20123 GCA_964421625.1 uncultured Gemmatimonadaceae bacterium
CCACTCACCACGAAACGGCCTGGAGCAAGCCGCACCCGCGTCTCGCCGATGACCCGCTGCTGCGACGAGGCCACCAGCGCCTCGATGTCGCGGAGCGCGGGGTCGAAGTAGTGCCCCTCATGGAGCCGGTCGCCGTAGAAGCGACCGAGATGGTCCTTCCAGAAGGTCTGCCAGCGGGTCAGTACCAGCTTCTCGAGTTCGCGGTGGGCCGCGATCAGGATCAGTGCAGCCCCGGCCTCGAATCCGATCCGGCCCTTGATGCCCAGCGCCGTCTCGCCGACATGGATGCCGTGCCCGATGCCGTAGGAGGCCGCATGGCCCGCCAGCGCATCGACCAGCTCGTGTCCGGCCAGCGCGGTCCCGTCGAGGGACACGGGCACGCCGCCCTCCCAACCGATCACCAGGTCTGCCGGGGCCGGCGCGTCGGCCGGCGGGTCGAGCAGCTCGGCCGGCGGTGGCGCCCAGGAGTCGTGCGTCCACCCACCGCCCCAGGTGGTTCCCCAGAGTCCGCGGTTGATGGAAAATGCGCCGGATCGTGCGGGAACCGGCAGTCCGCGCTCCGTCAGATAGGCGATGGACGCATCGCGTGAGAGCGCCTCGTCGCGGATCGGCGTCACGATGCCCAGATCGGGCGCCAGCACCCGGAGAGCAATGTCGAAGCGGATCTGATCGTTGCCTGCACCGGTTGACCCGTGGGCCACGGCCGAGGCGCCGATCTGCCGGGCCACCTCGATCACCGAGATGGCCTGCTGGGTCCGTTCGGCGGCCACCGAGAGCGGGTAGACCTCGCCCCGCAGCACATTGGCCTGGATCAGGACCCGGACGAAGCGGTCAAAGACCAGTGCCCGGGCGTCGATCTCGTGGTGGGCCGCAGCGCCGACCGCCAGCGCCTGGGCGCGGATCGCGGCGGCCTCGGCCGGTGTGGTCCCGCCAGTATTGACGAAGACGGTGTGGACGGCGTAGCCGCGCTCCCCCAGCCGGGGGACGCAGTAGGAGGTGTCGAGCCCGCCGGAGAAGGCCAGGGCGATGAGATCGTTCTGCATAACGCATAAATATGCAGAGCCGGCGCCCGGGACGCAAGTGCCCTGGTTGCTGGGGGGCTACCGGCTCCGGCGGCCACCGATGGAGAGGCCGTACTGGAGGTGCAGCGCGTAGTTTTTGAGGTCTGCCGTCCCGTTGGCAATGGACACGTCGAGGGTGCTGGCGGTGCCCTTGATGGCCAGCGTGCCGCCCAGTTCGGGGATCAGGTCGAACCGCCGGGACAGGCTGAGCATCACCGTGGCGCCGCCGAATTCGTACTGGGACTGGAAGGTCCCACGGGCCCCGCCATGGGCCTTCCCGCGGATGGTGGAGATGGGCACGGCGATGACCGGACCGGCCCCGATGCCCAGGTCGAAGCCGCGGACCTCCCACAGGCGTTCGGCCAGGAAGGAGTTGATCCCATTGGTGATCCGGAAGGACTCCACCTCGGGTGGGGCCGGGTTCTCGAGGTAGACCTTGTGATGCATGAAGTGGAAGCTCCAGGCCGTTGTGCCGCTCCACCGGGCGATCCGCGCCGAGTAGTACCAGGTCGGGGCGTAGGGCCGGGTGGTCCAGACTGGCGAGGCAATGGTCAGGTCGGGCTGGCCGTCCTGGTGGAAGGTGACCGGGGTCCCGGCGTTCCAGGCGTCACCCAGCCAGGCCTCGAAGCGCCACTGGGCATGGAGCGGTGTGACGGCGATCGCCCCGGTCAGGAGCAGGGCGCGGCAGATGGCGCTGATCATTGGGCGTGGGGCATGACACCTGCGTGTATAATGGGGCGGAACGGCTGGCCCGAGGGTGGGATCGGCCGTCGAGAGGACAAGATACTCCCCCCCTCAAGGGGGTGTGTTGACAGGACCGGTACCGACGTCATTCTTGCCAAGAGTGCCCGGTGCTGTTTCTATACTGTACGTCGTGGTACGCTGTTGCAGGCCTTGGAGTTACACGGAATGAGGCAGTGCCCGTCGTCGACGGGGCCGGTGGGGCCACCGGTCGCATGTAAACCAGGAGGAAGAATGCGTCACGCAGGATGGGTCATGGCAGCAGTGGCGGTGCTCAGCACCCCATTGGCCGCCCAGCAGAAAGGGACTTTCGAGATCGGGGGCTTTGGCCGGTACACCGGCTACCCCGACTCGTGGAATGTCCGAGGACCGGACGACAACCGGATCGGCGGCGGTGGACGCCTCGGCCTGTTCGTAGCCAACAACTTGGCGCTGGAGCTCTCGGGGTCCTACAACCCGACCGACCTCAAGCCGAACAACCCGTTTATCCCGTCGACCATGGGCGCCGTGTCGCGCCCGCTGGTGCACTACCCCGTGCGCCTCGAAGGGATCTACAATGCCCCGCTCGGCGAGGCCGTCTCGCTGATGATCGGCGGCGGCCCGAACATGAACATGTTCAAGAAGGGCATTGACCGGAACGACTTCGGCATCGGCGGCCTGGTCGGCCTCCGCATCAAGCCTGCCTCGTGGCTGCATTTCCGCGTCGAGGGCACGGGCGACTATCTGCCGTCCTCGCAGGGCGACAAGAGCACGTCGATCCTCGGGGCCCAGGTCGGGCTCTCCCTGCTCCCCGGCGGTGGCTGCAGCCATGCCGACGACCGGATCAGCATCTCACCCTCCTCGGCCACCATCAACCCGGGCGCCACGCAGGCCTTCAACGCCTCGGCCAACTGGTGCGGCAAGCCGGACGACATCACCTACACGGTGAGTGGTCCCGGCAGCGTCAACCCGACCACCGGCGTGTACACCGCCGCGGGCCCGGGCACGGCGCACGTCACGGCGACGTCCCGCAAGGGCAAGCTGGTCTCGACGGCAACGGTGAACGTGGCCGCTCCGGCCCCGCCGCCGCCCCCGCCGCCGCCACCGCCGCCGCCGCCACCGCCGCCGCCGCCGCCACCGCCGCCGCCACCGCCGGCCTACCGGTTCGAGCTGCAGATGGTGCACTTCCGGTTCGATCATTCCGATCTGACCCGGGGCGCGATGGACACGCTCGACGTGGTCGCGGGCACGCTGAACCAGCACGGCACCGTGAATGTCGACGTGATCGGTCACACGGACTGGATCAGCACCAGCGCCTACAACATGAAGCTGTCGCAGGCGCGCGCTGAAACGGTGAAGAAGTACCTGGTGAGCAAGGGTGTCGCCGAGAACCGCATCACGGTCAAGTGGCGCGGCAAGGATGAGCCCATCGCCACCAACAACACCGTGGCGGGTCGGGCCCAGAACCGTCGTGCCGAGATCAAGCAGAACAACTGATCCGACGCGCGGGCCGACGGCCTGACAACGAAAGAGCCCCGCAGCAGTGCTGCGGGGCTCTTTCCGTTCCGGGACCCGGGCCGAGGACCGGCGCGGGACGGATCGTCCGGCGCTACTCGATCTCGCGCACGTCCGTGGTGGGGCCGTTGGCCTGCACCGAGGCGATGCCGTTGTCACGCGTGGCCGTGCTGGCGTACATCTGGCTCTGCCCGATGATCTGGTGATTGGCCGCCTTCAGCGTGAAGTACCACTTGCCGTTCGAGGACTCTTCCCGGCTGTAGCGTGCCTCATCGGGAGAGTTCGTCTGCACCGAGGCGATGCCGTTCTCCGCGGCCGCCTTGGTGGTGTACATCTCGCTGGTGAGAATGATCTCGCCATTGCCGGCCTTGAGATTGAAGTAGCTCTGGCCGTCCTTGGCCTTCTTCAGTTCAAACCATCCCGCCATGCTGACCTCCGGTGTTGAGTGATGTTGTTGCGACTGTCCGGGAATCCCCGGCCCCAGGGGCACATGCCGCCCGGGCCGGGAATGCCCTGTGAGTCCGGGGGCAGAGCCGCCCGGGATCCCGCTATGCTGCTGAGGTGCCGCGGACCGACCCGTCGCCGCGGAGATATTCCTTGCGGTACATCTTCAGCAGCTCGAAGAAGTACGACAGCGCCAGCGGCCCGACCAGCAGACCGATGATGCCCATGTAGCTCACACCCGCCACCGCGCCGATCAGCGTGATCAACGGGTGGATCTGCGCGTAGTGAGCCGACACCCAGGGCCGGATCATGTTGTCGACATTGCCGACCAGCACCAGGCCCCAGAGCGCCAGGCCAATCGCCCAGCCGACCTCGTCCCGCGAGATGAGCACGATTACGCCCGGAACCCAGACCATGCCGCTGCCGACCACCGGCAGAATCGACACCACCGCCGTGACGACACCCCAGAACATGGCATTGCCGAGTCCGGTGGCCCAGAACCCCAGCGCGACCAGCGTGCCCTGACAGAGCGCCGCGAATCCGGTGCCGACGATGGTGGACTTGGTCACGGCGACAAAACGCTCCTGCAGCACGGTGACATTCTCGTCGGAGAACGGGATGTAGGGCCGCACGTTGCGCCAGGCCCCGTCCGAATCGAGCAGCAGGTAGTAGAGACCGAAGAAGGCGAACAGCAGGTTCAGCGAGACCCGGGTCGCCGTCCCCAGCACCGTGATGGCGTTGCCCCCCACGAAGGAGAGCGCCTCGGTGCCGATCTGCTTGAGATGCGGCCCGATGACGAAGGTGCCGATCCGGAAGGTGTCGAGGTTGTTGATGAGCTGTGACGAGAGAATCTGCTGGACCGCCCCCTGGGCCTGACCCACCAGGAGGGAGAGGGTCCAGACCAGCGGGATGACGATCACCACCAGCGCGATGACGATCACCAGGCCGGCCGCCGTCGACCGCGACCGGATCAGGCGCACCAGCCTGGTGTGCAAACCCCCGAAGACGACGAACAGCACCGGCGCACCGAGCAGGCCGGAGGCGTAGGGAATCAGCGCCAGGAAGATCCCGACGCCGAGAATGGCGACCACCCACGCGGCCCGCTGGGCCTTGGTATCGAAGAACGACATGGTGTAAGGTGCGCCCCGCAGGCGGCTATCGCAAGCGCCTGTGCTCCCGGAAGGCCCGGGTTGCCGCCGCCCGGGCCAGGATCTCCCGCCGCTGGTCGGCGGTGGCCCGGGACCACTGGGCAATATCCGCCAGGGTCCGCCAGCAGCCGCGGCAGCACCCGTGCCCCTCGTCCAGCTCACAGACGCCGATGCAGGGCGAGGCAATCTCGTCGGGGTGGGCGGGCTCACTCATGCCTGAAGCATGGCGGAGCGCCGCCCGGTCCGCCACCGACGCATCGGCCCGGGTCACTCGTCCCAGTTCAGTCCAGCCGACGACTGGTACTCGGTCACCCGGGTCTCGAAGAAGTTCTTCTCCTTGCGCAGGTCCATCACCTCGCTCATCCAGGGGAAGGGATTGGGCGACCCGTAACGGGCCCGCAGGCCGATCCGCTCCAGCCGCCGATCGGCGATGTGCTGGACATAGTCCCGGAACAGCCCCGCGTTCAGCCCCAGAATGCCGCGGGGCAGGCAATCCTCGGCGTAGGCGATCTCCAGCTCCACCGCCCGCTGGATGTGCCCCTCCATCCGCTCCCGGAAGGCCGGGGTCCAGAGCGCCGGGTTCTCCTGCACGATGCCGTTGATGAGGTCGATCCCGAAGTTCAGATGGGTCGACTCGTCGCGCAGGATGTACTGGAACTGCTGCCCGATCCCGGTCATCCGGTTCTGCCGGTGGAAGGAGAGGATCATGGCGAACCCCGAGTAGAAGAAGATCCCCTCCATGATCACGTAGTACCCGACCAGATTCTCGAGGAACTGCTGAGCGCCGGCGGTGGTCGCCGTGCTGAAGTCCGGCTCCATCAGGCCGGTGGTCAGCTCCATCTCGAAGTCGTCCTTGCCTGCGATCGAGTTCACCTTTTTGTGCATGGTGAAGATCTCGGCGCCATCCAGGCCGAGGCTCTCGACGATGTAATGGAAGGTGTGGGTGTGGATGGCCTCCTCGAAGGCCTGGCGCAGCAGGTACTGGCGGCACTCGGGGTTGGTGACGTGCTTGAAGATGGCCAGGATGATGTTGTTGGCCACCAGGCTCTCGGCCGTGGAGAAGAACCCGAGATTGCGGAGGATCACGTGCCGCTCGTCGTCGGTCAGCTCGTTGCTCCGCCAGGTGGCGATGTCGCGGGCCATCGGGATCTCCTGGGGCAGCCAGTTGTTCCGGCAGCCGTTCAGGTAGTGTTCCCAGGCCCACTCGTACTTGAGCGGCATGAGCTGATTGACGTCCACAGCGGGCGCGTTGAGCAGTTGCTTCCGGTTCACTGGCAGGCCTCGCAGTCGTCACCAAGGGTGCAGGCCGCGCCGACATCGGTCGCCGCGGGTGCGGGGCCGCGCTCGACCTGGATCGCCGCCGAGGCGCTCTGGGACTTCATCCAGCGGGGCTGGAGCCCGCGCCGGTTGATGTCGAGCGAGGACTTCTCGATCCCGCCCGCTCCCTTGGTGCGGAGGTAGTAGGTGGTCTTCAGGCCCTTCTCCCAGGCCAGCAGGTACATCTCGTGGAGCCGACGACCGCTGGCGCTCTCCAGGTACAGATTGAGGGACTGCCCCATGTCGATCCACTTCTGGCGCCGCGCGGCGCACTCGATGATCCACTCCGGCTCGATCTCGAAGGCGGTGAGGTAGCGCTCCCGGAGCGTCTCGGGAATCCGGCCAATGCCCTGAACCGATCCGTCCTCGTACTTGAGGTCCTCCAGCATCCGGTCATCCCAGAGGTCGAGGGCGCGCAGATCGGCGATCAACGCCCGGTTGATGACGGTGAACTCGCCCGAGAGGTTGGACTTCGCGAAGAGGTTCTTGTAGGTCGGTTCGATCGATGCCGTGACGTCGCAGATGTTGCCGATGGTCGCCGTCGGCGCGATGGCGAGCACATTGCTGTTGCGCATGCCGTGGGCCCGCACGGCCTCCCGCACCACCGACCAGTCCTGCCGTGCGGTGCGGTCCAGCGGGATCGGCACGCCGCGCTCGGCTTCCAGCAGGGCGATGGTGTCGAGCGGCAGGAGACCGCGATCCCACTTCGAGCCCCGATAGGACGGGTAGCTGCCCCGCTCCGCCGCCAGATCGGTCGACGCGAGGATCGCGGCATGCGCGATGATTTCCATGCTGGCATCGGCGAACTCGACGGCATCGTCCGAGGCGTAGCTCAACCCCAGCGCGTACAGCGCGTCCTGGAAGCCCATCATCCCCAAGCCGATCGGGCGATGCTGGAGATTGGCCTGCCGCGCTTCCGGAATGGGATAGAGATTCACATCGATGACGTTGTCCAGCATCCGCACCGCGATGCGGACCGTGGCCCGCAGTGCCGCATCGTCCAGTCGGCCGTCGCGGATGTGCGCGGCGAGATTGACCGACCCGAGATTGCAGACGGCCACTTCGTCCGCCGAGGTGTTGAGCAGGATCTCGGTGCAGAGATTGGAGGAGTGGACCACCCCGACGTGATCCTGCGGCGACCGGATGTTCGACGGATCCTTCCAGGTGAGCCACGGGTGCCCGGTCTCGAAGAGCATCGAGAGCATCTTGCGCCACAGGTCGAGGGCGCGCACCGTCCGCGACAGCGGGATCAGACCGGCGGCGGCTTCCCGCTCGTACTGCTCGTAGCGCGCCGTGAAGGCCCGGCCGGTCAGGTCGTGGAGGTCCGGCACATCCGACGGGGAAAAGAGAGTCCAGGTGCCTTCCTCGCGCACCCGCGTCATGAAGAGATCCGGAATCCAGTGCGCGGTGTGCATGTCGTGCGTGCGGCGCCGATCGTCACCGGTGTTCTTGCGCAGTTCCAGGAAGTCTTCGATGTCGAGGTGCCAGGTCTCGAGGTAGGCGCAGGTGGCACCCTGCCGCTTGCCGCCCTGGTTGACCGCAACAGCCGTGTCGTTGGCCACCTTCAGGAACGGAATGGTCCCCTGCGAGGCGCCGTTGGTCCCGCGGATCCGCGCACCGAGGGCGCGGACGCTGGTCCAGTCGTTGCCGAGCCCGCCGCTCCACTTGGAGAGCATGGCGTTGTCGCGGATGCCCTTGAAGATCCCGCCCAGATCATCGGGGATGGTGGTGAGAAAGCAGGACGACATCTGCGGGTGCCGGGTGCCGCTGTTGAAGAGCGTCGGCGTGCTGGAGCAGAACCGGAAGGACGAGAGCAGTTCGTAGAACTCCAGCGTCCGTGCGGTCCGGTCCTCCGGCCGCTCGGCCGTGGTGAGACCCATGGCCACGCGCATCCAGAACCACTGGGGCAGTTCGAACCGGACGCCGGCCTCGTGCAGGAAGTACCGGTCGTACAGGGTCTGCAAGCCGAGGAAGGCGAAGTCGAGATCGCGTTCGGGCCGCAGGCCGGCCGCGAGCGCATCGGCGTCGCGCTCGAGCAGGGCCGGGTCGAGCAGACCCACGGCCACACCGCGCTCCAGATAGGCCCGGAACCGCCCGCGGTAGGCGGAGGCTGCGTTGGCGAGCCGGACGCCCGGCCCGAGGATCTCGGTGTAGTGATGCTGCAGCCGCAGCCGGGCCGCGAGATGACTATAGGCCGGCTCCCGCTCCACCTTGGCGCGGGCCACCAGAATGGCCGCGTCGGCGAGCTGGGCCGGTGTCATGCCGTCGTACAGGTCGGTCAGCGTCTCGCGGTACACCGCATCGACGTCCACCCCGATCAATCCGCTGGCCGCCTCGGCGAGATCGTTCCGCAGCACCGACCCCGCCAGGAAGGACACCCGTCCGTCGGCCGCGCGCAGCCGGATCCGCGGCCCCGCACGCCGCGCCGCCCGCGCCTCGCGATACAGGATGTACCGGCGCGCCACGCTGAAGTGCCCGGCGGCCATGAGCTGGCGTTCGACCTCGTCCTGGATCCGCTCGATCTCCACCGCCTGCGGTGGCACCTCGACGGCCAGCGCGGCCTCCACCGCATCGGTCACCCCTTCGACCTGCTGATCGACTTCCTGGTCCAGCGGATCGGGGTACGGCGCGCCGATCTCGGCGCGGAAGGCCATCTCGATGGCGTGGGCGATCCGGGTCCGATCGTAGGGAACGGTGCGCCCGTCGCGCTTGACGACCGCCTCGGGCAGATGGGCTGGGGGGGCAAGAACCGACGTTTCCATGGGGCGACACCTCCGGGGGCGATGGACGACTCGCGGGAGGAGGTGGAACGGCGGTGGGGTGAGACTGCCCCTCGAAACAAACCGGGCTTCCAGGCATGCTGCCCTGGAAGCCCGGCGATCCGGCGCGACGGAACCTGTCCGCCGCAACGCGTCGCTCCCGTGCCCCTCCCCCGAGGGACGAACGGGCTTCCGATGCCTGGCAGGTCTTCTGGCTTGGGAGTCCTGCGGAGAGCGCCTTCCCGCGACCGGGGCCGCAGTGGCGTCAGCTCTCCCTACTCTCCCTCACAGCGGCGGGGCCGCCCCGGAATCACACCGGGTTCCCTTTTCAATCCGCATGGGCGGATCACCAAGGCATACTGCTCAACAGGGGCAAGCTAGGGGATGGCGGGATGGGGGGCAAGGTCGTGAAGGGATCGCCCCCTCACATCCCCACCATCCCTCGCAGCACCGGCTCCAACGCCTGCCAGACATTGTCGGCGACCAGCCGCTCGCCAGCGGCCGTCGGGTGGATCCCGTCGGACTGGTTGAGTGAATCGACCCCGGCCACGCCGTCGAGCAGAAAAGGAATCAGCACCGCTCCGTGGCGGCGTGCGGCTTCCCGGTAGACCTCCCGGAACCGGGTCCCGTAGTCGCGACCCAGATTGGGCAGGGCCTCCATGGCCGCCAGCACCAGACGCGGCGGCGGAGTCTGCCGGGCGGCGCGGCCCAGGATGCTGTCGATGTTGACCGCCAGCGAATCAATCGACTGGGCCCGCAGCATGTCATTGGCTCCGGTTTCGAGAATCAGCACGGCCACATGCCCCTGGCCCAGCAGCCAGTCGATCCGGCGCAGCGCCCCCGCCGAGGTCTCGCCGCTCACGCCGGCATTGACGAGCCGGAAGGGGAGTCCCAGCGAATCGACCCGCGCCTGGACCAGCGCGGGCCAGGTCTCGTCTGCCAAGAGTCCCGGCCCCGCCGTCAGCGAGGTCCCCACGCAGAGTACCGTCAACCGGGTCGTGGTGGCCGGACTATCTTGCAGCGGGACCGGCGGCGTCGCCTGGTCCGCCGGGCGCGACCCGCACCCGGCCCCCAGCAGGACGCCGACCAGGAGCAGTTGCCGACGTGCCCAGCCCCGATTCTTCATCGATCATGCTCCAGTGTGACGGTGTGTCGCAGGAGTACCTTGCCGGCGGACAGCGTCTCGCCGTCCTGAAGGATATCTCCTTCTCCCTGGAAGCTGGCGGGTTCCTCGCCATCATCGGCCCCTCCGGCAGCGGCAAGACCACTCTGCTCGGCCTGCTGGCCGGACTCGACCGCCCGTCGCACGGCCGCATTCTCCTGGATGGCGTGGATCTCGGGGCGCTCGACGAGGATGGCCGGGCCCTGCTCCGTCGCACCCGCGTGGGCTTCATCTTCCAGTCCTTCCAACTGATTCCGACCCTGACCGCGCGCGAGAACATCCAGGTCCCGATGGAACTTGCCGGCGCCGATGACGCCGCCGAGCGCGCCGACGCGCTGCTGGCCCGCGTCGGCCTGGCGGCACGCGGCCACCACTACCCCGCCCAGCTCTCCGGGGGCGAACAGCAGCGGGTGGCCGTGGCCCGCGCCTTCGGACCCCGGCCGCGGGTGCTCTTCGCCGACGAACCGACCGGCAACCTCGACCAGGCCAACGGCACCACCATCGTCGACCTGATGCTTGCCATGAACGCCGAGCTGGGCACGACGCTGGTCCTGGTGACGCACGACGCCGACCTGGCGGCGCGCGCCCGGCGCACCATCCGCCTGGCCGACGGCGCCCTGGTTTCCGACACCGCCGCGTGACCCGACTCGGCTTCGTCCTCCGCCTGGCCCGCCGTGAGGCCAGGGCCTCCCGGCGTCGGCTCCTGCTCCTCACCGCCGCGGTGCTCACCGGTGTGGCAGCACTGGTGGCGGTGAATTCGTTCACCACCAACATGCAGCGCGCCGTGGCGGAACAGGCGCAGGCGCTCCTCGGGGCAGACCTCTCCCTGGCCGGACGCCGTCCTCTGACGGAGGTGCCCGACCTCGACGCCTGGCTGGCCCCCCTGCGCGACGGTACCCCGCCCGCGACCTTCGCCACCAGCGTCTCGATGCCCGCCATGGCCTGGTCTCTCGACGGGTACACCCGCCTCGCCCAGCTCCGGACGGTCGACGCCGGGTGGCCTTTTTACGGCCGCATTCTGACCGATCCCGAGGGCGTCTGGCCCCGACTCCAGGAGGGCAACGGCGTGCTGGTCGACCCCTCCCTGCTGACGGTGCTCGACCTGACGGTCGGCGACTCACTCGGGTTGGGCGAGCGGACCTTCGTGGTACTCGGCACTGTCCTCGACGTGCCGGGCGATGTCGGCCTGCAGTTCGCGTTCGGTGCCCGCGTCTTCATGGCCACTTCGGCGCTCCCATCGACCGGGCTCCTGGCCTTCGGATCGCGGGCGCGCTGGGAAACATTCATTCAGCTTCCGCCCGGCGTGGCCGCTCAGGACATCGCCGAGCAGGTGCGCCCGACCGCGCGGGTAGAGCGGTACCGGGTCCAGACCGTTGCGGACGACCGCGACCGCCTCACCAACCAGCTCACCCAGTTGGGGAACTACCTCGGTCTCATCGCCCTGGCGGCGCTGCTGCTCGGTGGACTCGGTGTGGCCAGTGCCGTGCAGGTCTTCATCCGCCGTTCCCTCGGCTCGATCGCCATCCTCCGCTGCCTCGGCGCCACCTCGGGTGAAGTTTTCGCCATCTACCTCCTCCAGGCCGCGGGCATGGGTCTGCTGGGGTCCATCCTGGGCGCGGGCCTCGGCGTCCTGCTGCAGCAGGCGATGCCGCTGGTCCTGGCGGACTTCATTCCGGTTGATGTGCGCGTCGCCGTTGCGCCCGGGGCGATTCTGACCGGCGTCGGCCTGGGGCTCTGGACCGCCATCGCCTTCGCGCTGCTGCCCCTGCTGGCAATCCGCGATATCCCGCCGCTGGTCACCCTGCGGCGCGACCTCGCGCAGATGCCCGGCACCGGTCGCCTGCCGCGCACCATCGCCCTGATTCTGGTGGGACTGAGTGTCATCGGTCTGGCCGCCATCCAGGTCGGGTCACTCCGCCAGGGCTGGTGGTTTGCGGTCGGGATTGCGGCTGCGCTGGTGGTGCTGCGGCTCACGGCCTGGGGTGTCATGGCCGTCGCCCGACGGATGGCGCGGCCCCGGTGGCCCTATCTCCTCCGCCAGGGCATCGCCAATCTCCATCGCCCCGCCAACCAGACGGGCACCATTATCGTGGCCCTGGGCTTCGGCGTCTTCGTCCTCGCCACCATCCTGATCGCCCAGCACAATCTGCTGCGGGACGTCCGGACCGGCGATCTGTCGGGCGCGCGTCCCGATCTCGCCGTCCTCGACATCCAGCGGGACCAGGCCGAGCGCGTCGACTCGCTGCTGCGCCATCATGGACTGCCGGAGGCGGTCTCCACTCCGCTGATCGCGATGCGCCTGTTGGAGGTGCGCGGCACGTCGATCCGCGACCTCCTCGCGGCGAACGCTGCTGACCCTGCCAGCGGCAGTGCGGGAGACGATGCCAGTGATGCACCTGACGGAGAGGGGCCCCACTGGGCCTATCGCCGTGAGTACCGCTCCACCTGGCGGGCCGGGACCACCGACGGTGAGCGCGTGGTGGCCGGTCGCTGGTTCGATACTACCGTCCGCCACGACGGGCGCTCGCCCGCCACTGCCGTCGAGATTTCGATGGAGCAGGAGTTGGCGAGCGAACTCGGGGTCGGCCTCGGCGACCCGATTGTCTGGGACCTGCAGGGCGTAGCGATCCATTCGCGCATCACGTCGCTGCGCGAGGTCAACTGGGCACGCTTCGAGCCCAATTTCTTCGTGGTGTTCGCCCCCGGTGCCCTGGACGATGCCCCACAGACCACCGTGGCCCTGCTCCATGTTCCCGACCCTCTGCTTCGGGGACAGGTGCAGCGGGATCTGGTCCGGATCGGCGCCAACATCACCTCGGTCGATCTGGGCGAGGTCGCCCGCTCGCTGGAGTCGGTGGTCGACCGGATCGTGCTGGCCATCCGCTTCATGGCCTTCTTTTCGATCGCCACGGGGATTGTTGTCCTGATTGGCGCCATCGCCTCGTCGCGCTGGCAGCGGATCCGCGAAGGCACCCTGCTGCGCACCCTGGGCGCGACGCGCCGACAGGTCCTGGTCATCCTCAGTGTCGAGTATGCCGCACTCGGGGGCGCCGCCGCCCTGGTGGGGGCTGTGCTGGCGGGTGGGGCTGGCTGGGCGCTGGCCACCTTCCGTTTCGAGGTTCCCTTCGTGCTGCCGACGGGCCCGCTGGCCCTGCTGGCGATCGGCCTGGTCCTCCTGACCACGCTGGTCGGGCTGCTCAACTCGCTCGACGTCCTGCGGCGCCCGCCGCTGGAGGTCCTGCGCTCGGACTGACAGCCCCATTTTGCCCGGCAATTCGGTATCATCCACCATTCCGCTCGATCCCGGCACCCCCACCCAGGAGAGGACATCGATCCCATGATCCGTCGATCCATCCCGGCCGTCCTGGCCGCTCTCGCCCTCGCCGCATGCCATCGCGCCCCACCACCGGCGACGGCACCGACCCCCGCCACTCCGACGCAGACACCGGCGCCCACCCCTGGTGACAGCGCGCGCCCTGCTGCCCCCGGCGGGCGCGGAGCCGCTGCGAGCGGTCCCCGTCCCTACAAGGAAGTCATTACCGACAAGGCGCGGACGCAGCCCGGCGTGTTCACCGTCCATCAGGTCGGGGACAAGTGGTACTACGAGATTCCCCGTGCGATGACGGCGCGGGAGTTCATCATGGTCTCCCGCATCGCCCGGACCGCCAGCGGGATCGGGTACGGCGGCAACGAAAACAATCGTGACGTGCTGCGGTGGGAGCGCCGGGGCGACAAGGTCTACCTGCGGCAGGTGTCCTACTCCACCGTGGCGGACAGCGCCCAGCCGATCGCCATCGCCGTCCGGAACAGCAATGTCGAACCGATCGTCCAGGCCTTCGACGTGGCGGCCTACGGCGCCGATTCCAGCATCGTCATCGAAGTCGGCCCCTTCTTCTCCACCGACATCGCCCTGCTCGGGCTGCCTGCCGCGCAGCGCACCACCTACCAGGTGCGGCGCCTCGACCCCGCGCGGACCTACATCGAATCAATCCGCGCCTTCCCCACCAACATCGAGCATCGGGTGGTCCTCACCTACGAGGCGGGAGCGGCACCGGCCAACCGGTCGTCGGCGGCGATCACGCTCGAGATGAACCACTCGATGCTGGTCCTGCCGGCAGTCCCGATGCAGCCACGCCTGATGGATGAGCGGGTGGGCTACTTCGGTATCCAGCAGGTGGACTACAGCCGGGACGAACACCGGGCCGTGACCCGGCGCTACATCGCCCGGTGGCGGCTGGAGCCGAAGGACACGGCGGCCTTCCTGCGGGGCGAACTGGTCGAGCCCATCAAGCCGATCGTGTTCTACATCGACCCGGCCACGCCGGAAAAGTGGCGTCCGTTCCTGATCCAGGGCGTCAACGACTGGCAGGCCGCCTTCGAGGCCGCAGGCTTCAAGAACGCCATCGTCGCCCGCATGGCTCCAACACCGGCGGAGGATCCCGGCTTCTCGGTGGACGATGCGCGCTACAGCGTGATCCGGTACTACGCGTCCAATATCGAAAACGCCATGGGGCCGCACGTGAACGACCCGCGGTCCGGCGAGATCCTCGAGTCGCACATCTACTGGTATCACAACGTGATGAACCTGCTGCGGAACTGGTATCTGATCCAGACTGCGGCCATCAATCCCGACGCGCGCACGCCCGACTTTGCAGACCGCGTGATGGGCGAGCTGATCCGCTTCGTCTCCTCACACGAAGTGGGACACACCCTCGGCCTGCCCCACAACATGAAGGCCAGTTCGGCCTATCCGGTGGACTCGCTCCGGTCACCGAGCTTCACGGCACGGTACGCCACGGCGCCGTCGATCATGGACTATGCGCGGTTCAACTACGTCGCGCAGCCGGGTGACGGCGACGTCGCCATGAATCCGCGCATCGGCGAGTACGACAAGTACTCGATCAACTGGGGCTACCGGCCGATCCTCTCGGCGCGCACGCCGGACGAGGAGAAGCCGACGCTCGACCGCTGGATCACGCAGCACGCGGGCGACCCGATGTACCGCTTCGGCGACGGCTCCAGCACCGACCCCGGTTCGCAGAGCGAAGACCTCGGCGACGACGGGGTGAAGGCCAGCGACTACGGCGTGAAGAACCTGAAGCGCATCCTGCCCGAACTGCGGGCCTGGAGCAGCCGCCCCGGCGCGGACCATGCTCAGCTCCGCGAGCTGTACGGCCAGGTGATCACCCAGCTCCAGCGCTACATCGGCCACGTGACAACCATCATCGGCGGGGTGGACTGGACCAGGCGGAGCATCGACCAGGCCGGCGCCCCCTACACCGTAGTGCCGCGGGCCCGGCAGAAGGCCGCCATGCAGTTCCTCGCGGAGAATGCCCTGCAGACACCGTCGTGGCTGGTCGACACGCCGACGCTCGACCGGATCGGCCTCACGGGCAGCACGGACCGCATCCGGGGCGTGATGACCTCGACCCTGACGGGGCTGCTCAACCCGGCTCGGATGCACCGGCTGGTTGAGGCCGGTGAACTGGGCTACGAGACCTATCCGCTGACCGAGTTCCTGGCCGATATCCGTGGCGCCGTCTTCACCGAACTCCGTACCGGCCGGGCGCCAGACGTCTACCGACGGGGCCTGCACCGGGCCTGGGTCGACCGGATGGAATCGTTCCTGACCGACCCGCCGCCGCCCACCGGGGCCGCTGCGGCCGCCGCGGCCGCAACCGCACCGGCCAGCCTGTCGCAGTCCGATGTCCGGGCCATGGCCCGACGGGAACTGGAGCTGATCCGGCCCCAGATGGCGGCGGCCGCCGGGCGGGGTGATGCCCTGACGCGGGCTCACTACGAGCAGCTTGCGGCCCGCATCCGGCGGGTGCTCGACCCGAAATAGTCGCCCGCCCAGTTCGACGCCGACGGCGGATCGTCCCAGCCCGGGCGGTCCGCCGTTGTCGTGTCCGGCCAGGGCACTTCAGGCTGCCGAACCGGGGGTCGGTCGAGTATCTTGGAGGCGTCATTCAGGGGAAAGGGCCCGCATGCTTGCCATCAATCTGACCGGTCGTCGTGCGCTTGTCGCAGGGGTGGCCGATGACGGGGGATTCGGATTCGCGATTGCCAAGGCACTGGCCGAGGCCGGGGCGACGGTCTGCCTGGGCACCTGGCCACCGGCGCTGGGCATCTTCGAGGCCATGCTCGAACGCGGGCGGATGAACGAGTCGCTGCAGTTGTCCGATGGCAGGACCATGAGCTTTGAACGGATCTATCCGCTGGACGCCGCCTACGACACCCTCGACGACGTCCCGCCGGAGATCCTCGAAAACAAGCGCTACCGGGAACGGGGCGACTACACCATCACCGGCATGGTCAAGCGCCTGATTGAGGACTTCGGCCCGACGCCGCTGGACATCGTGGTGCATTCGCTGGCCAACGGCCGCGAGGTCAAGAATCCGCTGATCGACACCAGCCGCAGCGGCTATCTCGACGCGGTGTCCGTGTCGGCCTACAGCAACATCGCCTTCGTGCGCGAGCTGGGCCCGCTGATGCGGCCCGGTGGGTCCTTCCTGTCGCTGACCTACATGGCCGGCGAGCGGGTGGTGCCCGGCTACGGTGGCGGCATGTCCTCGGCCAAGGCCGCCCTCGAGGCCGATACCCGGACCCTCGCCTTCGAGGCCGGGCGCCGCCATGGGGTGCGCGTCAACACCATCTCCGCCGGCCCCTACGCCTCACGTGCGGCCTCGGCGATCTCGACCGGGTTCATCGACGCCATGATCCGCTATGGCAAGGTCCACTCGCCGCTCATCCGCGACTTGCAGGCCGAAGACATCGGGTACACGGCGGCTTTCCTCGCCTCGCCCATGGCGGCCGCCATCACCGGCGCCACGGTCTACGTCGACAACGGCTACAACATCATGGGCATGGCGGTGGTCTCGCCCGAGGAATACAGCAGCCTGTGACGCCGCGCCTGGTGGCCTCCCTCGGCGCACTCTTCGCCGGCCTGGGCGTGGCGCTGGGCGCGTTCGGGGCCCATGCACTGAGGACGCGCCTGGAGCCGCGCTACCTGGAAGTGTTCGAGACGGGTGTGCGCTACCAGATGTACCACGCCTTCGCCCTCTTCGCGGCGGCCTGGCTGCTGTCGCGCGGCGCCGCACAGGCCGGTCAGGCCGCCATCGCCTTCACGCTCGGCATTCTCCTCTTCTCCGGCTCGCTCTACCTGATGGGATTCACCCACTGGCACTGGCTGGGCCCGGTCACCCCGCTGGGCGGGGTCGGCTTCCTGGTCGGTTGGGTGCTGATGATCCTGGCGGCCCGCAAGCTCTGAGCCCGGGCCTCCCCGGCCCAGTATCTCATGTCCATCGCACAGCGACACTACCGGACCCTCGACGGCACCACGATTTCCGTCGCGATCGAGGCCCCCGTCGAACACCCGGGCTACTGGGTGGCCGTCCTGACATTCACCATTGATGGCGTCGCCGATCGGCGCGAACTCCACGGCCTCGACTCGCTCCAGGCCCTGCATCACGCCCTGGCGATGGCGCGAGCGGATCTGGCGTATTTCGCTCGGAGCCGGGGGATCACCTGGGACGGCGGCGATGATCACGGGCTGCCGAGCTTCGGCCCGGACTGACAGCGGCGCAGCCTTGGGCTACTGCGCAGCAACCTCACATCGCCCACCATCCGCCCGGACCAGTCGGTACGGCACGATGGCAATCTCACGCTCACCGTCATCCGTCTCTGTCTTTCGCACTCCGTTCCCGGTACCAGGAATGAAGTCGAAGCTCCGACCAACTTCCCGGTGCGCCAGCGCTGTCCCGGTGCGAGGATCGATTACTTCCATGTGCCGATTCAGAGAACGATCCAGAACAGCGCGGAGAGAATCTCCCGAAACGGTCTCCACATCCGATACAACAGCAGCCGACTTGGGGACGTCGGACATCACCCAGAGCAGGCCATCCTCATCGAGAACAATCCCTCGAACCATCGGGTAGAGGAACGGACGCCGTTCCGGAGTTTGTGGTATCCTGAGTCGAGCCGAATCAGGGCGAAACCAGGGCACCTGACGGGTAATGACCTGCAGGGCCGTGTCATGCCCGACGGCCCACCGCTGCACTTGGTACGGTGACGCGGGACCGATGCCGCCCCAGATCCACACTGTCCCGTCCGGTTCGACCGCAAGCGGGCTGACGCCGCCGACCGAAGTACGTAGTGGCCCAAGAGATGTCAACGGTGTCCCGAAGCGATCGGTGATAGTAACGATCCCTGGCCCAGCCAAGGGCGTGGTAGTCGCACTGTAGACCAGGCTGTCACCCACAAAGACGGTATTCTGGCCACTCGGTGTTGTCAGGACCCCCAAGGGGGCATTCCTGATGAAACGGTACTCGGGGTCGAACACGAGCCAACGGCGACGGCTATCCCGGACATAGAGCGTGTCTCTAGTTGCGACGAACGGGGTGACCGCACCAAGTCCAAACTCCCCGGGTCCCTCGCCCGGGCTGCCGATCACCCGCTCCAACGTCCCGTCCGGCGCCCACTGGAGCAGACGCCCGCCGAACCAGACATCGCCGTAGATCCTGCCGCGGGAGTCGACAGTGAAACCGAACCCCGGATCTTCAAAGGTGATGGCGGTATCGCCGCGCAGTACCACCCCGGGAGAATCCATCGCAATCACGCAGGGGTACTCGTCGGCGAGAGGCTGGGTGCCGCACGCAGCCGCACCCCCCAGGATCAGCCAAGCTGATGCTTGGAGTACCCTCGACGAACGCTGTGCACCGGACTGCTGCGGCACGACTCCTCCCCTGACTCCTGGATCTGACTGGCGTATCTCGGAAGGTAGGCACCCGCCATCGATCGCACCAGTTCACCGTCCCGCTCCACCCGCTGCTACCTTTCCAGCACCCCCCCCCTGGAGCCACACCTGTGCCGCTGACTGTCCTGGACACCTGGTTCCACCGTGCCGTGGCCGCAGCGCCCGGTGTTATTCCCTGCAAAGTCGGCTGTACCGCCTGCTGTCACGGTCCCTTCGACATCTCGTCCGGCGACGCTGAGCGGATCGCTGCTGCCGTGGCCACCCTGCCGGATGTTGTGCGCGAGCCACTGCACCAGCGGGCCCGGACGAACTGGGAGGCGTTCGCCGCCCTGCTGCCGGGCATTACTCCAACCAGTGACCTCGACGCGCTGCCCGACGCGCTCCTCGACGCCGCCTGCATGGCCATGATGGACGCGCCCTGCCCCGCCCTCGATGCACAGGGTGCCTGCGTGGTGCATGCGGCCCGGCCCGTCAGTTGTCGTCTGATGGGATCGGGGGCCCTGCTGCCATCGGGTGAAGTGCTCGAGAATGGCTGCCCCATTCAGAACGACTACCCCGCCTACGCCGCCCTGCCGCCGATACCGCTGGATTTGCCCGCAGTGGAAGATGCACTCGAATTGCTGGACCTGGCCGCCCGGCAGGCGGGCTGGCGCGGTACCACCGTGGCCGGGGCCATCCTGCTGTCGGAGCACCGGCACCTCACCTGACGCAACAGGGGCGGTGCCGCCGTGGCACCGCCCCCGTACACTGCCTGCCGACCGGATCGGCCTACTTCCAGGGCACTCCGTCGAACCACCAGAGCTGGCGGTTGTAGACGAAGAGCGCGATCAGCGCGCTGATCAGAATGGCTGCCAGCACCAGCGAGAAACCGAAGGTCCAGGAGAGGAACTTCATGTCGTCGCGCAGGTGCATGTAGAACATGGCCACCAGCCAGAACTTGACCGCAGAGAGCCCGAGCAGCAGGGCGACGAACCAGGGAGCCAGCGCCTCGCCCAGGCTGGGCGCGCTGGCCTTCAGACTGCCGTAGCAGACCTCGTACAGCAGCACCTCAAGGGCGGTCAGGACGAAAAGGATGAAGCCGATCTTGAAGTAGATGCCGGCGCCGTGGCTGTGCGCCTCGTGCTCGCCATGGGTCGCGGAATGGGAGGCCATCGGCTCAGCTCCTCAGGCTCATGAGATAGACCACGGGGAAGATCACGATCCAGACCACGTCGACGAAGTGCCAGTAGAGCGCGGCCAGTT
>CAYQXR010000042.1:0-19207 GCA_964421625.1 uncultured Gemmatimonadaceae bacterium
CGCATGATGTCGATGTAGTCCTTGCCGCCCCAGTCGCCGCGCGAGGCATTGGTGAAGAAGTTGTTGATCCCGGTGGACCCGCGCGGGTTGGTGAAGAGCACGAACATGCCCTCCGCCGCCAGGTTCTGGAACTCGTCGAACCAGCCGGTGTTGTACATCGAGTGCGGACCGCCATGGATGTAGAGCACCAGCGGATAGCGCTTGCCGGGCTCATAACCGTGGGGCTTCATCAGCCACCCCTCGATCTCGAGATCGTCGACCGACTTGTAGGTCAGCCGCTCGGCCTCGGCCCAGGCCACTTCACGATTGAGCGCATCGTGGAAACTGGTCAGCTTCCGCTCGTTGGTCCCGTCGTAGTTGGCAACGTAGAGTTCGTCGGGGTGCGAGTGATCGGTCGACACGTAGACCATCCGCGTCTTGGCCGAGTCCACCTGCAGGCCCTCGATCAGTCGCTGGCCTGCCAGGATCGGCGTCACCTGGCGGGTGCGCGGGTCGACCCGGTAGATCCCGTTGCTGCCGCCGGTGGTCGCCGAGAGCCGGATGGTCCCGTCGGGCTGCCACTGGACAGTGCCTGGTTCGTAGGGCCAGGTCGGCCCCATCAGGTCGACGGGCTTGCCGCCCTTTTCGACATCCCACACCATCAGGCGGGTGCCCTTCATCGGCCCGGCGCGCCCGGAGAAAGAGAGCATGCGCGAATCGGGAGACCACTGGACATTGCTCTCGGCCCCGAAGTTCTCGATCCGCACCGGCTGACAGGCAGCCGTCTTCGCCTCACAGGCCGCGACGGGCAGGATGTAGAGATCCGTGGCATTGCGGTCGGCCTCATCGCGGGCCCGGTTGCGCGGCAGCGCGGCCTGGGCCTGGGTCTCAGCGCGCACCACGGAATCCGGGCGCAGCCGGTGATCGGCATCGAATACCACCCACTTGCCGTCCGGCGACACGCTCGGGGAGCGGTGCGAGTACCGACCGGCGGTCATGGCCAGGCGTTCGGTGGTACCACGCTGGATGTAGAGCTGGGTCGGCGCTGCCGCAGTGGCCCCGGCAGCACCGAAACCCCCACGCCCACCCGGGCCACCTGCCCCGGCGCCAGCCCCGCCACGACCGGTGCTGGCCACAAATCCCGTCCCGTTGGACTTGATGGTCGGGTCGATGAAGTGGCGGCCATCGAAGCGCGACGGCTCCACTGGCCGGGTGATGGCAGTGGCCGGCGGACGTGCCAGCGGCGGCATGGCAGCGTAGGGGCCATCCGGGGTCGCTGCGCCGCGACCACCCGGTGCGCCACCGCCCCGGCCGGGCGCCCCCTGTCCGCCACGACCCGGAGCCCCCTGCCCCTGCCCACCTCGGCCCGGCCCGGCGGCAGGCGCTGCGCCGGCCTGACCGTTCCAAGCCGTGACCGTGAAGCTGCCGTCGGCAGGGCGGGCCCCGCCGGCTGCTGGCACTGCCTGCGGGGTGGCCGCTGCGGCAGGCATGGGATACGCCTCGCCACCCTGATCCATGCGGATGCCCCAGCGCGTCACCTGGCGACCGTCGGGCCCGCGGCGCGCGGAGGTGAAGGACAGCACGGCGCCGCCTTCCTCCCAGCGGGGCGCGGTGCTCTCGAAGCCCGACGCCGTCATCTGCCTCGGCGGGGTGGCTCCGGTCACGTCGGCGATCCAGATGGCGGCCCGGCGACGGTTCTCGGCCTCGTCGGCACTGGTGACCACGAAGGCGGCCAGACGCCCGTCGGGCGAGAGGGTCAGCGCGCTGAGGTGCTGCACGCGGTACCAGTCGCTCAACTGGAATGCGCGCGGTGTCTGGGCGACAGCGGCCGAGGAGACGAACAGCAGTCCGGCGATCAGGCCGGGGAGGACGCGAGACGACATGCGGGACTCCGGGATGGCAGACAGTGACAGAGTCCGCCCCCCTGCCGACGCAGGTGGCGGACCCCAAAGATAGCGTCGGCGCACCGGACGGCGCGACGCGACCACCCCGGATCAGAACCGGATCTTGAGCGTCACCCCGATCAGCGGGAAGTACTTGGCCCCACCCGGCAGGTCCGCGATGGACTCGCGCAGCTCACGGACTTCCTGCTCAATGCCCTCGTCGAGTTCGGCGCGTTCCGCCCCGGTGAGCGTCGTGGTGGCCGTGTAGGTGGGGTTCGGCGTCCCGATACTCACCAGGCCCACCTCGAACCCGGCGCTGACCCGGTTCCGGGAGAACACGCTGCGGTCGAGACCGATGGCCAGGTAGGGGGCGTTCTTCTTGCCCCGGATCGACCCCACCAGCTCGCCGACCTCTCCGGGGGAGTAGTCCCGCCCACCGATGGTCATGCTGCCCGCGTTGGTGGCCGTCAGGGCAATCTCCGGCGTGCCGACCACCAGGCCGCCGCTCAGGCGGAACGCCCCGTTCCCCTGGTGCAGGTCGATACCGACCATGGTCCCCTGGAGTCGGCCGTCGATGTGGAAGTCGATGCCCTCGATGTCCTCGTCCCGGGAAATGGTCTGGCGGGTATGTGCCACGCGGATGGCGAGTGGCCCCGCCACGCGGAACGCGGCTTCGCCGCCAAAGCCCAGGGTGCTTGCCCGACCGCCGACGGCCAGCGGGCCCTGCCCGGCGGCGGGCAGTACCGCGAGGGCCGTAAAGAGAACGACACGACCGGCGAGTGTGAGTTGCGACCGAGACATCATGGAGCACTCCAGGTGCAAGTAAAGAACTGAACGCGAGGCCGGGATGGCCGCATCGACCGATGTATCTGGCAGGAATTGGACCACCCAGGGGCCCGTGGACTCATGGCTTCACCTCGTAGATGCGCACCGACTGGAGACCGTCTGCGTCAGCAGTCACCAGATAGAGTCGATCATTCGCCACCACCCAGGGGACACTGACATCCCGGGGTGGCAGAGCGACGCGGCCGACGGCCTTGCCATCGAGGGTGAAGATCCGAATCGCCTCACCATCGGATTCGATGGTTTCGACCCAGACCCGATCCTGCTCATCCATGACCATGGCGCGGATTGCGGGGACCGTCGCGGGGCGCTGGACCGGGGCGGTGCAGGCCCTGAAGCCGCCAGGGGCCAGCGCCTCACCCGCAAGATAGTCCTTGGCCACTGAGTCCCAGATCCGATCGGTGACCGGCACCGCCGGGAAGCTGTGGAAAGTGAGCCGCCGCTCGGCGGTCCCCGGAGCACCCCGCACCGTGAAGCTGAACTGCGCTGGATGCGCCGACACCAGCAGGCCGGTGCGCGACACCGCCCGCCGGGATCCCCGGGACGGAAAGAACCAATCGAAGATCTGGATGTTACCGCCGCGACGGTCCTCGCAGTCCAGGCCCGGCGGGACCTCGACCGTGTCCACCATACCGGGTAGTTGCTCGGAGAACCCGGTCGGGATGACCCGATAGCCGAGCATCTCCGGCAGGTTCTGGGGGGACACTGAGGCCACCTCTGCCGGAATGGTCCGCGAGTTCTGGTGGAACCCATGCACGGTACGGCCGTTCGCGACCCATGCCAACGGTCGGAACGCGTTGTTGAACTGCACGAGCTTGGTGGACAGCACGTCAAACTGCGGCCCGCCGTAGAAGGAGAGGCGACTCAGGCGGCGGTCCACCGTCACCAGGGTATCGTGCATCCAAGCCATCTGGACGATGCCACGGTACTCGCCCGGGCCCTCGCCGCGTCGCCCCACCTGGGTGCCGACCCAGTCGGGACCGCGGAAGACCTGTAACCGGACAGCCTTGTCGTATACCGCCACGTCCCCGCTCATCGACACGGCAATCAACTGGACGACCGAGGCATCGAGCTTCACATCGTCAATCACCCCACTAGGTACAAGTTGCAGAGTCGGCCACGGCCCCGCGATTTCCTCCGTGTCATCGGCGGGTGGCGGCGCGCAACTGAGTGCCATGAGGGCAATGCAGGCGCACTGGACCAGGGTGTGACGCATGGGGATCTCCGGTGTTCGGCTACATCGACTGGATCGCGCGGGCGATGACCATCCGCTGAATCTCGCTGGTGCCCTCACCGATGGTGGTCAGCTTGACGTCGCGGTAGAACTTTTCGGCGGGGTACTCCTTGATGAACCCATAGCCCCCGTGAATCTGCACGCACTTCTCCGTGGCACGCACGGCCACCTCGGAGGCATAGAGCTTCGCCATGGCCGAGATGGTGGTCACCTTCTGACCGGCATCCTTGGTGGCGGCGGCCTTGTAGCACAGCAGGCGCGCGGCTTCGATCTCGGTGGCCATGTCGGCCAGCATGAACTGGATGGCCTGGAAGCCCGCGATCGGCTGCCCGAAGGCGCGGCGTTCCCCGGCATAGCGGCGCGCGGCGCGGAAGGCCCCTTCGGCAATGCCCAGCGCCAGGGCCGCGATCGAGATCCGGCCGCCATCGAGCACCCGCATGGCATCGGCAAAGCCTTCGCCGATGGTCCCCAGCACATGCTCCTGCCCCACACGGCAGTTCTCCAGAATCAGCTCGGCGGTATCCGAGGTGCGCATGCCGAGCTTGTTCTCCTTTTTGCCGGCCCGGATGCCGGGGCGAGCCATGTCGATCACGAAGGCCGTGATGCCGTGCTTGGGATCGTCCCGGTCGGTGACCGCGAGCACCACCGCCACATCGGCGTGGGTGGCGTTGGTGATGAAGGTCTTGGTGCCGTTCAGCACCCAGCCGTCGCCGTCACGGACGGCCGTGGTCCCCATCCCGGAGGCATCGCTGCCCGACCCCGGTTCGGTCAGGGCCCAACAGCCGAGCTGCTCACCGCTGGTGAGTCGGGGCAGCCAGGTGGCGCGCTGCTCAGGCGAACCGGCCAGGTAGATGTGCCCGATACACAGCGAGTTGTGCGCGGCCACGATCAGGCCGATCCCTGACTCGGCGGCCCCCAGCTCCTCCAGCACGTTGACGTAGTCGATGTAGGACAGCCCCGCCCCGCCGACCTCGGGCGGGAAGACCACCCCCATCAGCCCCAGCTCGCCGAGTTCGCGGACCACCTCCTGCGGGAAGTACTGGGCCTCGTCCCAGGCGAGAATGTTGGGCTCAATGGCGCGACGGGCGAACTCCGCCACCATCTGCTTGATCTGCTGCTGTTCGGGTGTGAGCGAGAAATCCATGATCGAGGCACTCCAGCGGGAAACGGATGGCCTGAGACAGGCCGGGGTCGTCAGGGTATACGGCGGTGCCTACCAGTCTGTTGGCTGGTAGTCCTTGAGAAACTGTCCCCACACGTGGGTTCCGGTATTGAAACCGGCGATGATCGGATCGACGATCCGCGCCGCGCCGTCGACGATGTCGAGCGGCGGATGGAAGCGGTGGTCGGCTGTCTTCTTGGCGGCCAGTTCGGCCGGGTCCTCATCGGTGACCCAGCCGGTATCGACGCTGTTCATGTGGATGCCCGCCGAGTGATAGTCCGCCGCGGCGGTCCGGGTCATCATGTTCAGCGCCGCCTTGGCCATGTTGGTGTGCGGATGGCGCGTCGTCTTGAACTTGCGGTAGAACTGTCCTTCGACCGCCGAGACGTTCACGATGTGCTTGTCGCGTTCGGGAGTGGCGGTCATCAGGGCCTTGAGTCGCGCGTTGAGGACGAACGGCGCCACGGCGTTGACCAGTTGCACCTCGAGCAGCTCGACGGCTGGCACCTCGTCCATCAGCATGCGCCAGGAGTTGCGGTCGCGCAGATCGATCTGCTGCAGGTCCTGATCCAGCCGACCCTGGGGAAAGAGGGCCGCTTCGACCAGCGACTCCCCGGGCAGCAAGGCGACCTGGGAGAGTTCTGCCGCACCCAGCAGGCCGGCAGCCTCGGCCAGATGATCCTCCGCCGGGCGGTCGAGGGCTGTTGCCGCGGCGCCGGGCTCCGGCAGGAGCCGTTCCCCGCGCAGTCCCTCGTAGGCCCCGACCAGCCGCTGCACCTCGGGCGGGAGCGTGGTCGCGGCGGTGCGCTCGCCCGCCATCATGTGATGGTAGAAGGCCGGGGGTCGACGGACCGTCTGACAGGCGTTGTTCACGATGAAGTCGAGCCGGTCGAGGCGCCGGTACATCTCCTGACAGAAGGCTTCCACGCTGGGCGTATGACGCAGGTCGAGCCCGTAGATCTCCAGCCGGTCCTGCCAGTCGGCGAAGTCGGGCTCGGCGGCGTAGCGCGCGGCGGAATCACGCGGGAAACGCGTCGTCACGATCAGCCGCGCCCCGGCGCGGAGCAGCTTGATGCCCGCCTGATAGCCGATCTTGACCCGGCCGCCGGTCAGCAGGGCGACCCGGCCCCGCAGATCGGTCGTCTCGGTGCGCTTGGCGAAGTTGAACTCGCCGCAGGCGGGGCAGAGCTGGTCGTAGAAGTGATGAATCGCCGAGAAGTCCTGCTTGCAGACGTAGCAGTTCTGGGCTTCGATCGTCTCACGCGAGGGCTCGTCGGTGATTTCGTCGACCGGCGGCGTGCTCGGTGGAAAGACATTGGGCGTGGTGAACACCGTCTGGCGGCGCAGGCGGCGGATGCCGGTGTCGGCCAGCACGTCTTCGGCCTGCTGCACCCGGGCGGCCTTGTCCCGCCGGGCTGCGGCCTTCACCAACTGCCGACGGGCGTAGGCGTCGGGTGCGTAGACGTGCCCGGCCGCGTTCAGGAGCCCTTTGCGCAACTCCGCGGGGAGGTCCGCAAGCTGGGTGCGGTCGTCGCGGATCGACTCCAGCAGGGCGATGGCTTCGCGGACCCGGTCAGTCAGCGGCGTGTCGGCAACGTCGGACATGCCGACAAGATAACGGGCCGACCACCCCCGTCTGGGAGGTGATCGGCCCGAAGGTCCCGGCTCGCGGGATCAGGACCGGCGCGCTACGGCAGCCGGACCAGGTGGCTGGTCTTCTTGGCCAGCGTTGTCATGGTCCCCATCTCGGCCATGCCCATGTCGATGTTGGAGGTGATCTCCATGGCCTGGACATCTTCCTTCACCAGCCGGTTGGCATCGAGGATCACCTTGCGCGTGCCGGTGGCGTTGGAGCGCATGGAGAAGCGGGAGGCCATGGCCTCCATCGCCCGGGCCATGCTGTCCTGCTGCGCCCGGGTCGCCGTGGTCGGCAGCGAGTCGCGGCGCATTTCGGTCGAGTTGGAGATCACCGCGTCGAGCGTGTCCTGGCCCGTGGCGCGCCAGCGGGTATAGGCCTTGGTGCGCAGACCGGGCACCCCGCCGGCCGGCGCGGCGCTCCCAACGCTTACGGCACCGCTGTCGACCCAACTGTCGTTCCAGCGGGCCCGCGTCATCCGGGCCGTCGGGACGAGCGCATTGAGCGCCTCGATGACCACGCCGATCTGCATGCCGTTGATGGGCAAGGAGGCATTCTGGAAGACCACCTTGTCGTCGCGGACGAACCGCCGGATGGTCGCCCCGGCAGCGGGGGCCATCAACTGGGCGATGACGCCGTTCATCTCGTTGGAGACCTCGCCCACCTCACCACCCAGCGAGGCCATCGTCGAGCGGATGTTCTCCATCATTTCGCCGGCGTTGGTCGTGACCGAATCGATCGTCACGTGGTAGACCTTGCCCCGGGCGCTGTCCTTGACCGCGACGCGGAAGACGGCGGAGGTGACCACATGTTGATCGGTCAATCCCGGCATCATGCCCATGATGGCGTCCAGGGCGCCTCCGGTCTGCTCCATGGAGGTGCGGACACTCGATTCGTACCGGTACCGGTGGGTCTGCTGGGCCTGGGCAAACAGGGGCCACGCGAGCAGGACACTGGCGGCGAGAAGGGATGTGCGGCGCATGCGGCACCTCGGGAACGGGAAGACGGCGGCGGGCCAGCCCACCTGACCCGTAGAAGACAGAACGTCCGCCACCCCCAATCTGTTTCATTGCGCGTCATTCCGCCACCCCCTGCGGCGGACGGCGCAGGTCCAACTGGCGTTTATTTGGGAACGCAATATCATTAGCAACAGTCACCAGCCCCTGCCGCACCACCCTCTCTTCCGGGGAACCGCCATGACTGCTTTGCCCCCTTCACTGCGCAGATCCCGCCACCAGGTCGCCATCTGGGCCACCCTGTTGACCGTGGCCTGCCAGGGCGCGGACGCCCCGGCCCCCGCGCCGTTCACCGTCACCGACGCCGCCATCGACGGTGTCGCCACGGTGACCCACTCGACCGGGGCGCTGGCGGCTGCCCCGCGTCTGGGGACCGGTCGCTCGGCATGGAGCCTGACGGATGGCAGCACCCTGGGCCTGCCCGATCTGGCCCTGGTGGAGTACGCCGCCTTCACTACTGACGGCCGGGTGGCGCTTTTCGCCCCGCGGGCCGGGGCCCTCCGTCTGATCGCCCCGGAGGGTCAGGGCGTCACCCACGGCAGTGTGGCCAAGGTCCTGGCTGGGGCGCGGGAACTGCCCGCCCCGATCCAGCGCCGGGATGACGGCTCCCTGCTGGTGCAGGACGGGTTCGACCTGACCACCTTCTCACCGGCACTGGATGCCACCGGCGCGCTGGCCACGCCCGACTTCCACCCGGGCTTCCCCTGGGGGGTCGCAGGGCCGGCAGACGGCACGGCGCTGACCTGGGTCGAGACCCTCCCCTTCACCCCGGATGCCAAGGTGTATTCCGCCACCCGGACCGACGCCGTGATGCTGCGTGCCCACGCCGGCGGGCTCGATACGCTGGCACGGTGGCCAGGGCTGGAGTGGTACGCGGTCCCGCCGGTGCAGCACGCCGGACACTCACACGGCGACGAGGTGGGGTGGGGTTACGCCGGGTTCGGACGCCACTCCGTGATGGCCGGGTGGCAGCAGGGGCTGGTGGTCGGAACCAACGATGACTGGTCGCTGGAGGTGCGCGGCGCCGACGGCGCGGTCCAGCGGCGGATCATCCTGGATGAGTCGGCCACGGTGGTCACCGAGGCCATGCAGGAGGCGCTGGTGGCCGACCGTACCCTGGCCATTCAGGCCGGTCGGCATCAGGACGAAGACGAGGACCACGCCCTCGAAGGCCTCAAGTTCATTCTGTGGCACGACACTCTGCCGCCATTCGAGTCCCTGATTCCCTCCGCCAGCGGCGAACTCTGGGTTGGCCTCACGCCCAACCCCACCGCAGCCGATCGCAGCTACGCGGTGTTCGGCCCCGATGGGCATCTGCGTCACCGCGTTACGCTCCCGCGGAGTGACCGTGTCCTGGCGGCCGATGGCGACCGGCTCCTGGTGCAGCGCTTGGCGGGTGGCGGCCGGACTACGTTGAGCCTGCTGGCCCTCGAGCGGCAGTAGTGAGGGGCAGCCGGCGCTGGCCGGTCATCACGCCAGTCGGCTGGCTGGCCCTGATCGGCGTCTCGTTGGGAAGTGGGGGGTGTGGGTCACACGAGCACGCCGCCGTTCCGGCGGAACCTACCGCGTCAGTCCGTCCGGCCTACTTCCGGGCGGCCGCTGAGCGCGGACGTGCCGCCCGGCCCTTGGTGGTCGAGCGCCGGGACGTCCGACCCGTCCGGCAGGCGGGACAGGAACCGTAGAGCGTCACTTCGTGCGCCTCCACGCGGAAACCGCGCGGGGCGTGATGTTCGACCAGGGCACTGCAGCCGGGGATATCGTAGACCCGATCGCAGCGCTGACACCAGAAGTGATGGTGGTGGTCCTGACCGGCCACCTCGTACCGGGCCGGTTCCCCCGGCAGGCGCACCAGGACCAGTTGGCCCTCTTCCAGCAGGGAGTGAATCGCCCGGTAGACCGTCGCGAGGCTCAGCCGGGCCACCACCTTGACCGCAGTGGCATGCACCTCCTGCGGGCTCAGCGGCCGGGCGGTGTCGGTGAAGACCTGCCAGATGGCATCCCGCTGCCGGGTATTGCGCTCAATCACACGGGCCATGCCCCCCCCTGCCTGCGTAGTATGCGACGCCGGCGCTGCGGGCCGCGTCGACCTTCCATGCCAAAACTAGCGTCACCCCGCCCCGATGGCAGTGCCGCCCAACCCCGACGGCCACTTGTTGCGCATTGATTCGCAATAAGGCTATCTTGCCCCAGCGCGACGGACGTTCACTCGGGAACTGCATGGATCTCTCCGCCCTTCTCCTCGGTCTTGGCCTCGGCCTCAAGCATGGCGTCGAGCCGGCCCACCTTGCGGCCATCGACGGCATCGCGCGGCTGCATCCGTCCCGCTGGAACGGCGTGCTGTTCGGGCTGGGCCATGCCGCCGTGGTGACGGTGCTGGCGTTGAGCGCGGGACGGATCGACCTCCACTGGCTGGCCCCATTCGCCCCCTGGCTCCTGATCGTGGTCGGTCTCGTCAACCTCTGGCAGCTCTTCCGGGCGCACCGTCCCGGCGCGGGCATGGCCCACCTGGGCACCCTCACACTCGCCATCGGCGCCATCTTCGCGGCTGGCTTCGAAGCCGCCAGCATCATGTCGGCCTTCCTCCTGACCGACCGCCAGCACCTGCTCACCATGGCCCTGGTCTACTCCCTCGGCATGCTGGTGGTCGGCGGCGTGGACGGTTTCCTTGCCGCACAGACTCAGCAGAAGGCGCTCACCGGCTCCACGAAAGCCATCCGCGCCTCGCGCCTGCTGGGCGTAGTCGTGGTCCTGACCTCCTTCGGGCTGGCGGGTCGCCAACTGCTCCTCGGCGACCACGGCCACGATCACCCCACCTGGCAGTTGCCGCTGGGGATTGTCCTGGTGCTCCTGGTCATCACGATCCGGGTGAGTGCCACCTGGCCCGCCAAGGACGACGTGGTCGCCCCTGCGCTGCCGGTGCTCGACCCGTCTGACACCCCCGTTGACACCGCCGCCGACGTGAAGCCCGCCGAGGTGGCAGCGCCCTGAGACGTCGGGACGGAAGGCAGCATCGTCCCCCCACCCAACATCCAGCTACTCCACCACGCTCACACCAACCGGCGCGGATTGGTAGACCGTCGTTTCGCCGCGCAGGACCACGAAGGTCAGATGCGTTGCACCCACCCGGTGCCCGACCAGTGTGGCGGTCGTGGCGTTTCCGGTCCAGGTGGCGATGCTCGGATCCTCGATGGTGACCCGCACCCGATGATCGGGATGATCGGCCAGGGTGACCCACTGACTGCGGGGTGGGAGATCATGGTTGGCCGCAGCCTGTTCCTTGGTGACGACATGGAGCTGCATCAGGTGCGTCTCCTCCGGCTGCAACCGGAAGACGCCATGCCAGTGATCCTCATGCGAATACACAGTCCGCGCAGCCTGACCCGCCACGCTGTCCACGATCACCATCTCGGCGATGCGCAATCCCCCCGGCGTCGGCCCGGTCGGCGAACGGTCGCAGGCGGTCAATCCACCCAGCAAGACGAACGGGGCCAGGAGAATCCGGCGCGTGGCGGTCGGTGTCATTGGGGGCCTCGAGCAGCGGAGGGTGAAGCGGCAATCAGCAGCGGCATCCAGGGCGAGATGAAATCCGGATGGTCGCCGTGCCAGACCATGAAGCGGAGGGTCGTCTCGCCGACCTTGTTGGGATGGAGATAGCCCCACGTGCCCATGGGCTCCCAACTGGCGCTGACCCCATCTCCCACCTCAATCCGGATGCTGAACCCGGGCCGCGCGGTCAGATCGAACTCGCGCCCCTGGAGATCGAGCAGCGCAATGCGCAGCGGCAGCGGACGATCGATGCTGGTAGTCACCGGTCCGCCGATCCAGCGGAGGTTGTCGGCCGTGGTGGCGATGGTCGTTCCGGCGCTGTCGCGCACCAGCATCTCCGTGGCCTCGACATGGTCGGAGGTGAGGGGAATGGGATGCGTGCAGGCCGTACCGACGAGGAGGCTGGTGAGCAGCACGACCGACCGCCCCCACATCAGAAGGTCACCCGGTAGAGCAGTGCGACATTCCGCCCCGGCTGCGGCGCGACGGCGCGGATGCGGGAGAGGTGGTCATACCACGCGGCGTTGGCGAGGTTGTCGACCCGAAGCGTCAGGGCGTGCTGGAGCCCGCGCGCCGGGAACCGGACGCCGATGGCCGCATGCCCGAGGAAATGTCCCGGCGTCGGGAAGTATTCGATGGGCAGCGGCGCGCACTCGGCGTCGAGGCCGCAGGCGTCGGGTTCGAGAGGCCTGGTGGGCACCCGCTCCTGACGCAGTCCCCAGTTGATACCGGCCTCGCCGAACCAGCGTCCCGCCTCGTGCCGCAGCGTCGCCCGGCCCTGGGCCGGTGGGATCGAGGGCAAGGGCTCACCGCTCCGCCGCACCGACCCGACCACCACACTGGCGGCCGTCTCGAGTTGCAGGGCAGGCACGATCTGCCACCGCAGGATCCCCTCCGCCCCGTGCAGCAGCGCGTCGGTCTGCTGAGCCTGGTAGACCACATAGCGCCGCAACCGGTGATCGAGCACCGGGCGCCCCGTTGCCGGATCGAGCAACGCCGCCTGATGCACAAAGTCGTCAATCACGTTGCGGAAGAGGCTGAATTCGGTCGTGACCGCCTCGCCGTCGTGCCGTATCGTCAGGTCGAGCCCGAATGCGCGCTCGGGCCGCAACGCCGGGTTGCCGACTTCATAGGCATAGTTGGCCAGGTGCGGGCCGTTGGAATAGAGTTCTTCCAGGGCCGGTGTGCGGACGGCGCGGGTCACCGACGGGGCGAGTTCCCAGTCCCCGAAGGTTGCCAGGGCACCGAACGCACCCGAGATCGTGGTCATGGTTCGGGGGCGCGGATCCCGGAGGTAGCGGGACGAGGTGGTGTCCCAGGGGCTGATGCGTGTTCGATCAATCCGCAGCCCCCCCAGCAGCGTCACGGCACCGACCTGATGCGTCTCCATGGCAAACGCGCCGAGGGTGGTCAGCACCGCCGGACGGGTGCCGGTATAGCTGCCCTGGGCCCGCAGATCCCGCGAGCGGATGGACAGCGAGAAGACACCATCCGCAGGCAGCGCACCGTCACGACGGTAGTGCGCGATGAGCTGCCCGGTGCCCTGCAACTGGCCGAAGCGGGTACCGACCAGACCGCCCTGCTCGAGTTCGTCCTGCACGAAGCGCACGGCGTTGGCCTCGACCTGCACGCTGCGCAGCCACCCGGTCTCGCGCTGCCTGGCACCGGCCACCCGCACAGCGGTCCGCCGCAGATCGACATAGACACCGCCTGCGTGCGCTCCGGGAATGACCTGTCCCTGATAGACCGAGGGGATGCCGTAGAAGGAGGTGTAGTCGCGGAGCGCCACCCCCAGGTGAGCACCCTCACCAACCCAGCTCACGCCAAGTCCGAGATCGTAGCCGTCGAGATCGGTGCGTGGGAGCAGCCCGTCTGCGGTGCGGGTGTCACCGGCGTGGCGCTGGGTCAGTTCGCCACGGAACGCCAGGGGCCCGAGCCCGCCAGACAGATCACCTCCGGCGGTGAGACCTCGGGACACCGATTCTCCCTGTAAGCGGAGATTGCCCCGGATCCGGTCGGGGTGTGTGGTCGGGATGTCCTCGCGAACCACATTGATCACGCCACCCAGGACATTCCCACCGTACAGCAGCGAGGCGGGCCCTCGGACCACTTCGATCCGTCGGGCACCCAGCGGGTCGACAGTGACGGCATGATCGGCGGCGGTGGTGGCGATGTCACCGGTCTGCAGGCCGTCCTCGAGCACCAGCACGCGGTCGCCTCCGAGGCCGCGGACCACGGGCTGCGCCGCCGCCGGACCATTGTATCGCTGCACAATGCCGGGAATCCCCGCGATGGTCGCGGCGATGCTGGTCGCCAGCGAGCGGTCCAGCGCTGGGCCCTGCAGCACGCCGGACCCCGCGATGGGCGGCTGAGCGGAAATCACCCGCAGGTCCTGGATGACCACCGGCGAGGGCTCAAGACGGACCGTGAGCCAGATCACCGTATCGGCCTTCACATCCAGGGTGATCCAGGCGGCGCGATAGCCGAGTCGCCGGAAGGCCAGACGACGGGAACCTGGTTCGACGGAGCCGAAGATGAAGCGTCCGGCGCCGTCGGTGGCCATCTCCGGCTGTCCGGCGAGGAAGATGTCGACCGCGCCGATGGGCTGTCCCGTGACGGAGTCCACCACCTGTCCCGTGATGACGGCGCTGGTGCCCCGCTGCTGCGCGTCCATGACGCCAGGTGAGAGCATCAGGACCACACCGAGGAGCAGGCCAGATACCCGACCCAGCATGCCCTGCGGGAGGATCCGGGATCCGGTTTGAGACGACCGGGAACGGGACGGTGGCGGAGAGCCGAACATACTTAATGATAATCGACTCGCGATAAAGAACAACGCCGGGAGGGCCGGTGATCGGGCAATGGCGAGACGATTCCCGTATGATTCAGCATCCGGTTCATCCCTGTCCCTCTTCCGGCGAGGTTCCGTGCGTCGACGTCTCCTGTTGGTTCCGCTGTTGATCCTCCTGGTGCTGGGGCTGGCCTGGCCCACCCTGGCCGGCCTGCTCGCCGACTGGTGGTGGTTCCAGGAACTCGGCTATCAGGTTGTCTTCCTCCGGGAACGGCTGGCCTTCGTCGGCTTCGGCATCGCCGCCGGTGGCCTGGCGGCGCTGGCACTCCTCGCAACCATCCACCTCGCCACCCGCGGCCTGGTCGACGGCGAACTGCACCTGTCCGTGGGGGGGCAAGCGGTCCCAGTCATGCTGACCCGGGCCATTGCCCTGGTGCGCTGGCCGATCGTCGCGGTGTTCAGCGCCTGGTTCGGCCTGGCCTTCGCCGCCGACTGGCGGACGCTGCTGCTGGCCTGGCATCGCACGGACTGGGGTGTGGCCGACCCGATCTTCCAACGCGACATCGCCGACTACGTCTTCCTGCTCCCTGCGCTGCAGACCATCGTCCTGACGTTGTTGGGACTCTGCTGGGTCTCGCTCATCCTGTCCGTGATCATCTACCGGATGCGGGGCGACTTCGTGGGCAGCCCCAGTGGCTTGCGTATCTCCTCCGGCGCGAGCCGTCATCTGGGAGTGCTCGCGGGGCTGGCCTTTCTGTTGCTGGCGGTGCGACTCTGGACCATCGACATCCCCTCCCTGGTCATCGGCCAGCACGATCTGTTGTCCGGGGCGACCTACACCGACCTCCACGCCCGCCTGCCGGCGCTGCGGGTGAGCGCCGTAGTGGCGCTGCTGGCAGCGGTGCTGGTGGTGCGCGGTGCCTGGTCCGGCGCCCTGACCCGGGGCGTGTTCCAGGGCGTCGCGCTCTATCTCCTCACGGCTCTGGTCGGTCGGGGAGCGATTCCCGCTGCGATGCAGACCTTCTTCGTTGCGCCGACCGAACTGACGCGGGAAACCCCATACATCGAGCACCATATCGCGGCCACCCGCACCGCCTGGGGCCTGGACCTGATCGAGACCCGCGAACTGGAGGACGCCGGCGGCCTGACAATGGCCGACCTGCGCAACAATGCCCCGACCATCGAGAACGTGCGGCTCTGGGACCGCACGCCGCTGTTGCAGACCTTCGGACAGCTTCAGGAGATCCGGACCTACTACGACTTCCTCTCGGTGGACGACGACCGCTACTGGATCGACGGGCGGTACCGGCAGGTGCTCCTCTCACCGCGCGAGTTGCAGATCGCCTCGCTGCCGCCGCAGGCGCGCAACTTCATCAACGAGCACATGACCTTCACGCACGGCATGGGGTTGACGCTGGGGCCGGTCAACCAGCGGACGGCGGAGGGGCTGCCCGTGCTCTTCATCAAGGATCTGCCACCCACCTCCAGCGTGTCCCTGCAGGTGACCCGCCCGCAGATCTACTACGGCGAAGTGGACTACAACTATGCCGTGGTCGGCACCCTGGAACGCGAGTTCGACCACCCATCGGGCGATGGCGATGTCTACGCCGCCTACGCCGGCTCCGGCGGCGTGTCGATCGGGACCGCCTTCCGTCGTCTTGTCTACGCCACCCACTTCGGGGCGAGCAATCTCTTCTTCTCGTCGAACATCACCGGCGAATCGCGGATCCTCTACTACCGGAACATCGTACGACGCGCCAAGCGGGCCCTGCCCTTCCTCGCCTTCGACCGCGACCCGTACCTGGTGGTGCGGGACAACGGCGAGCTGGCCTGGATCCTGGACGCCTACACCACGGCCGGCGCCTATCCCTACGCCCAGCGGATCCAGGGTGGCGTGAACTACCTGCGCAACAGCGTGAAGGTGGTAATCGACGCCTACGACGGCACTGTCTCGGCGTACCTCAGTGCACCGGATGACCCAGTGGTGCGCACCTGGGAGCGGATCTTCCCCGGCATCCTGCATCCGCTCGACGCGATGCCCACCGACCTGCGGGCCCACCTGCGCTACCCGGACGAGATCTTTCAGGCGCAGACGGCGCTCTACGCCACCTACCATCTCGACTCCGCGACCGAGTTCTACAGCCGGGAGGACCAGTGGCAGATCCCGCAGATCGAGCGCGGGGACCGGGCCGTGCCCTTCATGCGGCACATCATCATGCGGCTACCGGGCGAGCAGGACGCCGAATTCGTCTACATGGTGCCGTACACGCCGCGGGGGCGGGAGAACCTGGCAGCGTGGCTGGTGGCGCGGAACGACGGGGACCACTACGGCAAGCTGCGGGTCTATCGGCTGTCGCGGCAGAGCCTGGTCTTCGGTCCGACGCAGATCGTCAACCGGATCAGCCAGGACACCGAGATCTCTCAACAGATCTCCCTGTGGGATCGCAGCGGCTCGAAGGTTCTGCGCGGCGATCTGCTGGTGATTCCGATCGAGCGGTCACTGCTCTACGTGCAGCCGCTCTACCTGCAGGCTGAGGGCGGGCGGATCCCGGAACTGAAGCGGGTGATCCTGGCCTACCAGAATCAGGTGGTGATGGCCGAGACGCTGGACGCCGCGCTGCAGCGGGCCTTCGGTGGCACCGGTGTCAGTCCGACGGCTGAAGGTATCGCCCCGACGCTGCCGACTACCGGTCCGGGCAACGGGGCCCTCATCCGTGAGGCGGAGCAGCGGTACCAGGCGGCACTGCAGGCGCAGCGCGAGGGCAACTGGGCCCGGTACGGCGAAGAGATCCGGGCCCTGGGCGACTTGCTCAGCCGACTGCGGGCGGGAGTGGAGCAGCCGATGGAGTGATATCGGCTCCTGCTCTGCTGCGCTACCAGATCTTCCCCGCCACCACGGGAAGCCGATAGCGCAGCAGGGCCCGGGCCTCGGGAAGTAGATCCCGATACGTCAGCGTGTCGAGTTCCGCCAGCAGGCTGGTGATGCCCCGCCGAGTTGCCGTCGTGTCGGCTCGCGCCAGCGTGGCTGTGAGGTCGGCCACTGCCGCGCGGACGCGCTGGGCAACGGCGCCGTCGAACCATCCCTGCGCCTCGCCCGCGGCCAGCATTGAGGTCAGTTCCTCCAGCTCACCGCGTGCCGTGCGGGGCATCGCCACTGGCACCGGGCCGATGGTATAGCCGGTGGGAACGTGCCACTGAATCGCCTGGATCACTTTAGAGAGTTCCTCCGGGGCCTCCTCCCCTCTGATCTCGATCGGATGAGTATCACTACGCCCCCACACCCTTACGGCGCCGGGTGGATAGCGACTCACCAGACGCAAGCCAGAGGCCGTGCGACCGGGTGGGATGCCACGGGTCTCTTCGCCAAGCGGGAAAATGACTCCGCCCAAGACTGCGAGTCGCTCAATCAGAAACGAAGTCAATGGCCAGACGCGCCCGAGCTGTGGAGGTACGCTCGACGACTCGACACCTGAGGCTTCTACGAGCACCCTGCTCAGCAAGCTGCGCGAACTCTTCAGATTGGTGACCGTGTAGTGGTAGGTGTAGAGTCCTGTCCCCGCGTCCCTCGAAACATCTGCAGCTACGATCGGCGACGCCAACCATGGCGGTCGGTAGATCACCGTCTGCCGTCTCCCTCTCTCCATCATCCAGGAGAAGGCGAAGTCCGCCGTGGCTGGCCGCCACTTGACCCTGAGATCAGGATCATACCAAACATACGTCCGGCCATCTGCCGCGAGTTTCCGCTGCGGCGGCACTGGCGGCACATCCAGTTGGGTCAACGGCGTGGTGACCAGGGGCTTCCGCTGCCCGGCGGCAGGAGACCCCACCGCAAGCAGGAGCACGAAGGGGAGGAGGAGGCGAGAGGGCATCGGAAGCTCCGACGAACCTGGCAGACTACTGGCCGCCCGGCTCCTCCTCCCGCTGCGCCCCGCCATGCCCAAACGCCATACCGGGCATCATGGACGCAGTCCACGTCGTATCCCTCCGGATCAGCAGCACAAAACGTGAAATGGACGAGAACACCCGCTCCCCGTTGTTCCAGCGCCAATTGGCCATGTCGAAGGTGACCACGCTGCTGTCGCCCTTGGTGATCACCGCAGCAATCTTGAGCGCCGGACATTCGTCGCCGCAGGGTGGCGTGGTCGGCAGGGCCATGACCCCGGGACGGATCGTCAGGTACGGCTGCCACCGTTCGGCGCCGCTCGGCAGGCCAGGCACGATCTTGCTGAATGAGATGGTATCCAGAACCGCCCGGGCAGTCGGGCCAGCCTGACGAACCGCGCTCTCAATCCCGGGGGCGTAGGCCTCGAGCGCGGCACGCACAGCAGTCGGCGGCAAGGTATCCATGCGCCCCGCCACGACACCCGCGATACCGGCAATCTGCATGAGCATGAACATGAGCGCCTCCTGTCGATGGTACTTCGGACGGTCCCTTCAAACTACTACTGCAGGGCCGACGCACACCAATCCCCCTACCCGACCGCCCATCCCACCGCGATCGCGTCGCGGACGGCCCCTGGGGCATGAACCCGGACGATCCGCGCGCCCCGGGCCACTGCCAGGGCACAGGCCGCCGCAGTGGCGGCATCCCGCTCAGTCACTGGCCGCCCGGTCACCTCGCCGAGAAAGCGCTTGCGCGACGGCCCGATCAGCACCGGCCGCCCCAGCGCCACCAGGGCATCGAGCTGCTGCACCAGGCGCAGATTGCCGAGGGTGGTCTTGCCGAACCCCAGCCCCGGGTCGAGCACGATCCGGTCATCAGAAATCCCCTCCCGCTGCGCCTGCATCCGCGCCTCCTGCAGTTCGGCCACCACCGCCATGACGATGCCTGGCTCCTCCTCCATCGGCAGCCGGGCAATACCATCCAGCGGTCCACGCGAGTGCGACAGCACCAGGGCGGCTCCCGCCTCGGCCACAACATTGAACAGCGCGGAGTCGTGCCGCCCCATGGTGACGTCGTTCACGATGGCGACCCCGGCCGCACAGGCGGCGCGGGCCACCCCGCCCTTCACAGTGTCGATCGACAGCACCACCTCCGGCAGTTCCGCCCGGATCGCTTCGATCACCGGCAGCACTCGGTGCAGTTCCTCTGCCTCCGACACCGGCTCCGCCCCGGG
>CAYQXR010000043.1:0-19133 GCA_964421625.1 uncultured Gemmatimonadaceae bacterium
GGACCACGCAGGTCAGGGGGTCCTCGTCGACATGGATCGGCAACCCGGTTTCGTGCGAGAGGAGTTGGTCGAGCCCGCGGATCAGCGCGCCGCCACCGGTCATGGTGATGCCGCGGTCGACGATGTCGGATGACAGTTCCGGCGGCGTGATCTCGAGCGCCCGGCGCACCCCGTCGACGATGGCCTGGACCGGCTCCTGAATCGCCTCGCGCACCTCGGAGGAATGGACCCGCACCGTCTTGGGAATGCCCGACACCAGGTCGCGCCCCTTGACCTCCATCTCCCGCTCTTCGCCCGCCGCGAACGCCGACCCGACCTTGATCTTGATCAGTTCGGCGGTCGGCTCACCGACCAGGAGATTGTAGTTCTTGCGCATGAACATCACGATCGCCTGATCGAGTTCGTCGCCGCCGATGCGCAGCGACGTGTCGGACACGATCCCGCTCAGCGCAATCACCGCGATCTCGGTGGTGCCACCGCCGATGTCGATCACCATGTTGCCGGTGGGCGTCTCGACCGGGAGGCCCACGCCGATGGCGGCGGCCATCGGTTCGGCAACCATGAACACCTGCTTGGCCCCAGCCGTTTCGGCGGAGTCGCGCACCGCGCGCCGCTCGACCTCGGTGATGCCCGATGGTACGGCGATGATCACCTTGGGCTTTACCCGGAAGACATGCTTGTCGATGATGGTCTTCAGGAAGTAGCGCAGCATCTTCTCGGTCACGTCGAAGTCGGCGATCACGCCGTCGCGCATCGGCCGCACCGCCAGGATACCGTCGGGGGTCCGCCCGAGCATGCGCTTGGCTTCGAGCCCGATCCCCTTCACCCGACCTGTGGCCTTCTCGATCGCGACGACCGAGGGCTCGTTCAGGACGATCCCCTCACCTTTGACATAGATGAGAGTATTCGCAGTACCGAGATCGACGGCGATCTCGTTCGCGGGGATGAGGGAGCCGAAGCTGGGAAATTTCATGACGTCGCCACCGATCGAGGTTCTCCAGCCAAGCTAGCCCCGGACGGATCGACTGACAAGGCTCAACCCATTGCGGTGGGCCGGGTTGGGCGTTGCCGGCCCGGTCCCGGTGAGCAATTACTCACCGGTTTCCAGCGGTGAGCGTACACTCACACCGGCCCGTATTGCGTTCGCCGGATCGGGTGCCATCTTTGGCAGGAGCCCATCCGGCGCTGCGATCCTCCTCTCACCCCTCTCCGGACCTCTGCCATGCCGCGTACCATCGCCCTCGCCTACTCCGGTGGCCTCGACACCTCCATCATCGTGCCCTGGCTGCGCGATCTGTACCCGGGCTCCCGGATCGCCTGCGTGGCCGTCGACGTCGGCCAGGGCGAGGAGCTGGCGGGCATCCGTGAGAAAGCGCTCGCGTCCGGCGCCGACGAATGTCATGTCGAGGACCTGCGCGACACCTTCGTCCGGGAGTTCGTCTTCCCCACCCTGCGGGCCGGCGCGGTCTATTCCCGGAAGTACCTCCTGGGCACCTCGATGGCCCGGCCGGTCATTGCCCGGGCCCAGGTGGAGGTCGCCCGGCGGATCGGGGCCGACGCCCTGGCCCACGGCTGCACCGGCAAGGGGAACGACCAGGTGCGTTTCGAACTCACCTACATGGCCTTCGCCCCCGAGCTGGAAGTGATCGCCCCCTGGCGGGTCTGGGATATCCGCTCCCGCGAGGACGCGCTGCGGTACGCCGCGGCCAAGGGGATCCCGGTCACCGCGACCGCCGAGAAGATCTACTCGCGCGATCGGAACCTGTGGCACCTGTCGCATGAGGGTGGCGTGCTGGAGGATCCGGCCCAGGGGCCCAAGGAGGACATGTTCCTGCTCACGGTCGATCCGACCCTGGCCCCCGATGCGCCGGAGGAGGTCACCATTGAGTTCGTCCAGGGGCTGCCGGTGGCGGTGAATGGTGAGACCCTGGCCCCGGTGCCGCTGCTGGAGGCTCTGAACAGCATCGGCGGGCGGCACGGCGTGGGCCGAGCGGACATTGTGGAGGATCGCCTGGTGGGCATGAAGTCGCGCGGGGTCTACGAGACGCCGGGCGGCACCATCCTCTACGCTGCCCTCTCGGAGCTGGAGCAGCTCGTGCTGGATCGTCGCACCCTCTCGGCGAAGGACGCCATCGCGCCCCGCTATGCCGACCTGGTCTACGAGGGCCGCTGGTGGACCACCGAGCGGGAGGGCTACGACGCCTTCGTCGACGTGGTCCAGCGTCTCGTCACCGGGCAGGTCCGGCTGCGGCTGTACAAGGGCTCGTGTACCGTGATCGGGCGCGAGAGCCCTCATTCGCTCTACGACGAGGCGACGGTGACCTTCGGTGAGGACGACGTCTACCAGCAGGCAGATGCGGGTGGGTTCATCCGCCTGTTCGGCCTGCCGCAGCGGGTCCAGGCCATGAAGGGGCGGGTTGGGTCGTAGGAGCGACCGGCTGGTCGCCGGTTAGGACAACCATGCGTAGGGGCGGCCGATGGTCGCCCCCATCCCCCCCACCCCACCTATATTCCGGGGTTACCGATCCCATCGCGGTCCGGGCTCCTGCCCGGGTCCCCTGCTGTCTGCCAAGGAGTCCCCTCGATGCGTTCCCTGCCGTCTCCACGACGCCGCGCCTGCGCCGTCCTGTCCCTCGCGCTCACCCTGATGGTCGGCCCCCTCGCGGCGCAGGCCGTGACCGGGGAGACCCGCGACCCGCGCCAGACGATGGACGAGACCTTCGACAAGGCCTACCGCGAGTGGACCCTGCAGCCCCGCTTCGGCAGCCCGCTGGTGGATCATCTCCCGCTGGTCAAGGGGATTCCCACCCCACGCGACGTGCTCGGCTACCACATCGGCGCGCCCCGCACCCTCACCTACTACGCCGACCAGCTCCGCTATTACCGCGCGCTGGCCGCCGCGACGCCCCGGGTCCGGGTCGAGACCATCGGCACTTCCGATGAAGGCCGCGAGCTGGTGGTGGTCTGGGTCTCGTCGGATGAGAACATGCGGAAGCTGCAGACCAACCGCGACAACCTGAAGAAGATCGCCGACCCGCGCGGCCTCTCCGAGTCGCAGATCCAGACGCTCATCAACACCACCCGCCCGCACTACCATCTGATGGGCGGCCTGCACTCGGGCGAAACCGGTCCCTCCGAGATGCTGATGGAGCTGGTCTACCGGCTCGCGACGGAAACCTCGCCCATCATCTCGCGCATCCGCGAACAGGTGATCGTCTCGGTGACGCCGACCGCCGACGCTGACGGACGCGACCGCAACGTCGACTGGTTCTATCACACGGCGGCCCTCGACTCGGCCGGTGGCGGACGCGGCGGCTCCCTGCCCTACTGGGGCAAGTATGCCTACCACGACAACAACCGCGACATCAACCTGTCGCTCCAGCAGATGCGCGCCATCACCGACTGGTACTTCACCGCGCACCCGCCGATCATGCACGATCTGCACGAGTCGCTGCAGTTGCTCTACACCTACAGCGGCGGCGCCCCACAGAACCCCAATCTCGACCCGCTGCTCTTCGCCGAACTGCCCTGGTTCGCGAACTTCGAGATGGCCCAGATGACCAAGTACGGCATGCCCGGCGTCTACACCCACGCCTTCATGGACGGGTGGTCGCCCGGCTACCTCGGCTCGGTGGCGTACAACCACAACGGCATGATGAAGATGTACGAGACCCAGTCGGGTCGGGACATCACGACCGGGGCAGCGCCTGGTGGTCGTGGTGCCGCCGGTGCCGGCGCCGCAGGGCCCGGGCGTGGAGCCGCTGCCGCAGCAGGCGCAGGTGCAGGTGCGGCCGGTGCCGCAGCCGGTCCCGGGCGTGGGGCGGCTGGACCGGGTCGGGGCGCGCAGGGTGCTGCCGGTCCCGGGCGTGGCGGACAAGCCGGCCAGGGTGCCGCGGGTCCGGGTCGCGGTGGGCAGGGTCAGGGCCAGCAAGCCGGGCCGGGCCGAGGTGCTGCGGCCGCCAACACCCCGACGACCATCCCGGCCGGGCGCGGTGGCACGCCCACCGGGCGTGGCGGCGCGCAGGATCGCGAATGGTACCGCGGCATTCCGGTGGGCTTCGACGACCTGGCGCAGTTCACCCGTCGCGCCAACGCCAACTACATGCAGACCGGCGTACTCTCGGCGCTGCAACTCACGTCGCTGTTCCCTACCACGGTGGTCGAGAACTTCTACATCAAGACCCGCAACTCCATCAACGAAGGCCGCACCAAGGCCCCGTTCGGCTACATGATCCCGGTGCAGCGCGACATGACACGCGCGGCCGACCTGGTGAACATCCTGCGCGCCCAGGGCATCGAGATCGGGCTCACCACCGCGGAAGTGACGCTCGGTGAGCGGACCTACCCGGTCGGCTCCTACGTGATCAAGCGCGACCAGCCCTACGGCCGTCTGGCGAAGAACCTCCTTGAGCGGCAGATCTTCCCCGACGCGCGGCTCTCGACCTACGACGACAGCGGTTGGTCCATGGGATGGGCCATGAATGTGGAGGTCGTCGAGGTAGCGGACTCCGCCATCCTCCGCGCCCCCGCTCGCCTGGTCGATCGCGCCGCCGTCACGGGGCGTGTCACCGGCAGCGGCACCGCCGGCATCGCCATCGCCCACCTCGGCTCGAACAACATGATCACCTTCCGCTACGCCCTGCGGCAGGTGCCGATGCAGGTGGCGGAGCAGTCCTTCACGGTGGAGGGTGTCGAGTACCCGGCCGGGTCGTTCATTGTCCGCGACATGGCGCAGGCCGCGGCGGTGCGGGCTGCCGTGGCCGAGCATGGCCTCACAGCGGCGGCGCTGACGGCGCTGCCCGTGGTGCCCACGCACGATGCCGACCCGCCGCGGGTGGCGATCTACTCGCAGTGGTCCGGCACGCAGAGCCTGGGCTGGTACCGCCTGACCTTCGACAACTTCAAGGTCCCGTTCGACCTGATCTTCAAGGAGCGGGTAGCCAAGGGCAACCTGCGCGCCGACTACGACGTGATCCTGATGGCCGAGCAGACCATCAATCGGCAGAACGTCATGGCCGCGCCCAGCGCGCTGCCGCAGCCGTACCAGCGGAGTGAGAAGTTCAAGTTCCTGGGCATGTACGGTGAGACGCCGGACATGTCGGGCGGCTTCGGGCAGCCGGGCGTTGACGCCTTCGGCACCTTCCTGCGCGAGGGCGGCACCCTGATCGCCATCGGCAGTGCGGCGCGGTTCCCGATCGAGTTCGGCTGGGCTCGCACGGTGGAAACGCAGTCGGTGCCGGGCCTCAGCGCCCAGCGTCCGCTGGTGCAGGGGCGGATCGTGAAGACGGATCACCCGGTCTTCTACGGCTACGGCTCGGACACCATCCCGCTCAAGTTTGTCGGCGGTGCCTCGCTGCGGACCGGCGTGGCCGACCAGGGCAATGTCCTGGCTCAGTATGTCGGCGGCGAGGAGTCGGTGTTGTCCGGCCTGATGACCGGGGCGGACTCGCTGCGCGGCCGGGCCTTCGCGGTGGATATCCCGGGGGCCAACAATGGTCAGGGTCGCGTGGTGCTGTTCTCGAACAACCCGATCTACCGCTGGCAGAACCACGGCGAGTTCAGCATGGTGTTCAACACGCTGCTGAACTGGAACGACGTGCCGAAGGCGGTGGAGCGGTAGGATGCGGGTAGGGGCGGCCGATCGGTCGCCCCTACGGTACCTGTTGGGATGCGTCGTAGGGGCGACCGGCGGTCGCCCGTTATGGTCAATGGTCGATCCTGGATGGCGTCGCGGCGTCGGGGCGACCGGCGGTCGCCCGGGCTGTACCTGTTGGGATGCGGCGTAGGGGCGACCGGCGGGCGCCCGTGCGGTACCTGTTGGGATGCGACGTAGGGGCGACCGGCTGGTCGCCCGTGCGGTACCTGTTGGGATGCGTCGTAGGGGCGACCGGCTGGTCGCCCGGGCGGTACCTGTTGGGATGCGGCGTAGGGGCGATCGGCTGGTCGCCCGGACCGTACCTGTTGGGATGCGTCGTACGACCGGCTGGTCGCCCGTGCGGTACCTGTTGGGATGCGGCGTAGGGGCGACCGGCGGTCGCCCGGACCGTACCTGTTGGGATACGACGTAGGGGCGACCGGCTGGTCGCCCGGACCGTACCTGTTGGGATGCGTCGTAGGGGCGACCGGCTGGTCGCCCGTGTGGTACCTGTTGGGATGCGTCGTAGGGGCGACCGGCTGGTCGCCCGGACCGTACCTGTTGGGATGCGGCGTAGGGGCGACCGGCTGGTCGCCCGGACCGTACCTGTTGGGATGCGACGTAGGGGCGACCGGCTGGTCGCCCGGTATGGTCAATGGTCGATCCTGGATGTCGTTGCGGCGTAGGGGCCCACGGGCGGGAATCGATGCAGTCGTTCGGCCACCTCAGTAGCCACGCAGCGGTCAATCATTTACGCAATCATCATTCATGCAATCTTAACGTCTCGCGTTAAATTTGCATGAATGGTAGCAATGGGCGACCGGCTGGTCGCCCGGACCGAACCTGTTGGGATGCGGCGTAGGGGCGACCGGCTGGTCGCCCTACCTGCTGAGATCTCACCGGTCACGGACAATCCCCTCACCCCTGCCCCAACCGATCCCGCAGCGCCTGCCCGGCCTGCGTGAGGCAGTAGCGCTGCTGCGGGCTGTTGGGGCTATCCGGATCAGTCATTGCCACAAGACCAGCCTCGATGGCCGGCGCCAGATAGTGCTTGATGAAGAACGGTCGACTCCTGATGTCCACACGCACCTGGAGCTCCTCGCGCTGGAGTTCCCCATCCAGAATGACAAGGAGCTTCTCGACGCGGGGCGGCACCTGTTCACTTACTTGTTCACCTACTTGTTCACTTACCTGTTCACCCATCTGCGGGGTGTCCAACAACCCTCCCCACTCCGCCCTCTCATGCACCGGCAGGTGCACCTCGAACGACAGCCGGTCGTCGCTGCTGACGAAGACCGGGTCCGGCGAACCGTTGCGGCGCATGGCCCGGAGGATCTTGGGCACGCCGAACAGCGGGATTCGAATTGCGACAGGCACGCCTCACAGGAGTTTGTGCAATGCCCGAGGCACCATTGCCTCCTCCAGCCGGGCCGATGCGAACGCCAGGACATACGCGAGGTCCCTCACCCCTGCCCCAGCCGATCCCGCAGCGCCAGCCCGGCCCGCGTGAGGCGGTAGCGCTGGGTGCGGCTTCTCGGGCTGTCGGGCTGGGTTCGCTCGACGATGCCGGCGGCGATGGCCGGAGCCAGGTACGCCGTCTCGAAGTAGGTTCGACTCGAGACCCTCAACAGGGTCTGAAGCTCCCGGCGAGAACGCGCACGATCGAGTTGGAGGACAAGTCGCTCAACTTGCCCTGATACTTGCCCTGTTACTTGCCCTGTCTCCGCGCCTTGCCCGGTCAGACCCCGCAAGGCACCCCGCAAGTCACCATGCAAGTCACCATGCAAGTCAGGCCTCCCCGCCACCACATCCGCCCGGAACGTCACAATGATGCCACCCTCGGTCGCGACGAAGACCGGGTCGGGGATCCCATGCGCGCGGCAGGCCTCGTTCACCGTGAGTGCGCGGCGGCGTAGGGGCGACCGGCTGGTCGCCCGGTATGGGCCAATGGTCGATCCTGGATGTCGTTGCGGCGTAGGGGCGACCGGCTGGTCGCCCTACCGATCTGGCTGTCGAGCGGAGAGTCCGACAAGAGCACCAAGGCGAGTAGACTTCGGGAACCCACAGCCAGAGTCGCAGCCAGACTCCACTCCCACTACCTTCAGTTACTCCCTCACCCCGAGGCCTCCATGCCCCGTCCGCTCCTCCCTGCCCTCGCGCTCCTGCTGGCCGCCGTCGCACCGGTCTGCGGCCAGGCCACACCCAAACCCGCCCCGCCCAGCACCCTGGCTGCGGCCGAGCGGGACTCGGCGAAGCGGGCGGTGCTGGCCGTCATCGATTCGGCGCTGGACCTGATCTCTGCGGGCAAGGTGACGGCGTTCACCGGGCTGATGACGCCCGAGGGGCAGGTCATCGCCACCAGCGGCCCGGCGGGTAGCCCGACGCACCAGGTGCACACCGTGCCGCAACTGCTGGCGATCGGCGAGATGCCATCGATGGTCGAGCGCGGCTTCGACCCGACGGTGGCGATCGCCGGGCACGTCGCGACGGTCTGGCTGCCCTACGACCTCTGGGCCGAGGGGACGTGGTCGCACTGCGGCGTCGACACGTTCACGCTAGTGCGCACCGCCAGCGGCTGGCGGATCGCGCTGCTGGCCTACACCGTCGAACAGCCGCCTGCCTGCAAGCCGCATCCGGCGGGGACGCCGGCGGGGTATGCGGCGAGGGGGACGAGGTGAGGCGTACTACGCCGCATTGGTAAGCTCGTACACCATATCCGCAACGAACCGCTTGAAGGACTCGTTGTCCATGAACTGCCGGTAGATCTGCGTATCGTCCTGCAGCAACACCTGCATTGCCCTGGCAAGTGCCTGATCGTGCTCATGCCGTGCAGTGTGCGGGGTGTTCTCCTTCGCGTTCTGGTAGGCTGCATCCGCGGCCACCTGTGGTGCGATGTCGTCACGGATTCGACGTGCCACCCGATCGCTGTCAGTGAACAGCGTACCGAACTGGTCATTGAAGTTCTTCAGGATGTTGCTCAGTCGATCCAGCTCAGGCTCCGGTCGCAGCCCCACACCGTCTGAGGGTACAGGTCCGATCTCGGCGTCCTGGTCAGCGAGAGCGATCGACATTTTCGCCTTCTTCTCCACCCGGTAGCTGTCCATGTCGATCGCTTCAAGGATGCCCCTGGACAGATCCTCTTCCTTCGGCGACGGCAGCTTGGGGACAAGCAGATCCAGGAAGATCGACAGCTTCTCCCACTCGGCATTCCTGTAGGAGATCACTGACGACAGAAACGAGTAGGTCCGGCAGAAGGCCTTGGCCTTCCCCTTGAACTCCACCTGCCCATCCTCGTCCAGTCGCTCACTGTAGCCAGCGGCACAGGTATCAAGGATCGGATCCAGTCGGTCTCGATCCGCCCCGGAGAGGAAGAGCTTGACCACCTCCTCCACCTGATTCGGCGCATAGACCTGAGCGGCATCGAGTACCCCCTTCAGGTCATGCAGCTTGTTGGGATCGGTCTCTTCCGCAAGCAGCGTCGTACGGTAGTAGTCCTGGAACGCAAAGGTGATCGCGTCACTGTTGTTCTGGAAATCGAGTACGAAGCAGTCGTGCTTGCTGGGATGCGCCCGGTTGAGGCGCGACAGCGTCTGCACAGCCTTGATGCCGGAGAGCGGCTTGTCGACATACATGGTGTGCAACAGCGGCTCATCGTAGCCGGTCTGGAACTTGTCGGCGCAGATCAGGAAGCGATACGGATCGTCCTTGATCCTCTCGACGATATCATTGCTGGGGAAGCCGTTCAGCGACGCCTCGGTCACCTTGGCCCCGCCGAATTCGTGCTCGCCGGAGAAGGCCACGATGGCGCGGTAGGGGCTCTTCCGTTCCTGCAAGTAGCCCTGCATGGCATGGAAGTACTGGATGGCCCGCTCGATACCGCTGGTGATGACCATTGCCCGTGCCTTGCCTCCAATCTTGCCAGCGGCCATGACATGCTCGTGAAAGTGGTCTGCCATGATCTCCGCCTTGAGCCGGATGGCGTGGTCATGGCTCTCGACGAACTTCCGCAGCTTCTTCTGCGCCCTCCTGGTATCGAACTCCGGGTCATCCTCCCTGTTCTTGACGAGCTTGTAGTAACTCATCACCGGGGTGTAGGCCTTGAGCACGTCCAGGATGAAGCCCTCCTCCACCGCCTGCTTCATCGTATAGCTGTGGAATGGCCGATGCTTGACCTTCCCCTCGGCGTCGGCTGGCAAGGCTTCACCGAACATCTCCAGCGTCTTGTTCTTGGGAGTTGCGGTAAACGCGAAGTAGCTGGCATTCCTGAGCATCCGGCGCCCCGCCATCCGCTTCTCCAAGGCCGTGTTGATGGCGTCCTCCGGGTCGGCCCCGTCGGATTGATCGCCTCCCAGTGCCTCGCTGATCGCTGCGGAGGTCTTGCCACCCTGGCTGGAATGAGCTTCGTCGATGAGAATGGCGAAGTGCTTGCCTGCTTCCGTGGCGATCTCGTCGAGGATGAAGGGGAACTTCTGCACGGTCGAGACGATGATCTTCTTTCCGCCCGCGATGAATTCGCGCAAGTCACCTGACTTGTGCGCGTGCCCCACCGTCGCCCCGACCTGCATGAACTGCTTGATCGTCCTCTGAATCTGGTCGTCTAGAACACGCCGATCGGTCACGACGATGACGGAATCGAAGACCTCTCGATCGTCCCGCTTGATCCCGATGAGCTGATGGGCCAGCCAGGCAATCGAGTTCGACTTGCCGCTGCCCGCGGAGTGCTGGATCAGGTAGCGCTTGCCGACCCCATCGGCTCGCACGTCATCCAACGCCTCCCGCACCAGATGCAGTTGGTGGTATCGAGGCCAGACCTGCTTGCGCCTCTTCCTCCCAGTGCGCAGGTCCTTCTCCTCGACGATCTGGGCGTAGTTCTCGAGGATGTCGGTCAGCCCCGCTGGCGTGAGCACCTCTTTCCACAGGTACTCGGTCTTGAGACCGTGAGGGTTGGGAGGATTACCGGCCCCGTCATTATGGCCCCTGTTGAAAGGCAGGAACCACGACCCCTTCCCTTGCAGGTGGGTGCACATCCGCGCCTCACTGTCGTCCACGGCGAAGTGCACGGCACAGCGCCCGAACTCGAACAGCCGCTCCCGCGGGTCGCGATCCCGCCTGTACTGCTCCACTGCATCAAGCACGGTCTGCTTGGTGAGGGAGTTCTTCAACTCGAACGTGGCCACCGGCAAGCCGTTGATGAACAGGCCCAGGTCCAGCGCCCTGCGAGTCTCGCCCTGGCTGTAGGCGAACTGCCGGGTTACTGAGAAGCGGTTCTCCGCATGCTGCGCTGCGGCCGTGTCATTACCGGGGGACGGCGTGCCGTAGAAAAGTGTCAGGTGGATCGGGCCGTGGCGGACGCCATTCCGCAGGACATCAATGACGCCGCGTTTACCGACCTCATCGGAAAGGCGCTTGAGGAACTGCCGCCGCGTTGGTGTGTCGGTGGCAAGCCCCAGTGACTCAGCCACCTCGGGCTGGGTCGCCTCCAGGAAGCCGCGCAATTGGACGATATCAACGCAGAAGTCACGATCGTAATGCTTGGGGTCACCCAGCAGCCAGCCCGTTCCACCAGCCACCGGCACGGATGCTTCGGTCGCCACGTGGGGCGGTGAGAGCAAGTCCGTCCGGCCCGTCATGGCCCGGACGATCAGGCTCTCCAGTCCCTTCTCACTGGTGTCGGTGGTCACCGGGCCATCCCCCTGTCTGTCAAGTACCCAGCAAGTACCCGGCAAGCCGTCACCACAACTGTAACTACTTGATACACAGAGGCTTGCGCCACAGGGGTTGGGGATACGGGTGCCAATATTGGCCCAGCCATCAAGTTCCCGTCAAGTACCTGGGTCATAGGCTCATTTCCCCTCGAGGGCCGCGGAGTTAGCCATCGCCGAGATGTACTCACCAATCGCTTGGGGCTCGGCATCGTTGACCGTGAGCTCGGTCCATTCAGTCTCCACAGGCAACGCACACAGTTCACGCACGAGACTCGCCTGATAGTCTGTTGCCCGGTTGGCGCTCATGCCACGGCCTCCAGGTCAGTGTCCTCTGTCTCGTCACTCAGGTCAATATCGTCATCGAGAGTGTCGAGCGGCGCCTCCTCGGGCAGCCGTGCCGCAGCCTCGCGCACGTCGAGCTTGCCAGTCACCACGTCAGCGATGAGGCGGGTGCGGTACTCGCGAAGGAGTTCGATCTCGCGTTCGAGGCGGGAGATCACCACGGATAGCCCAGCCGTCTCAGTCTCCATTTCACGCACTATTCTCAACTGCTCCTCACTCGGTGGCACGAGGACCGGAAAGTTCTGCAGAAGGGGCAGGCGCAGCGAGTCTACAGTAGATTTGGCGGATGCATCGAGAGCTTCGAATCTCAGAGTCTGACTCAAGTACAAGTAGAAGAATGGTCCAGAAATCCGCCTAAAGCCACTGAATTTGTAGACGCGCTGGTGATAGTCGAACTTGCCGTCTATGTAATGGAACACTTTGGCTACACCGGCTCCATCGCCGGCGGTAAGTACGGCCTCACCATCAAACGAATAAGTGTCAATTCGCTCAACTGACTGAGATCTAACAAAAAAAGGATACGGACCATCGTCAATCCTATCAACGGTGTCCCGTCCACCTGTCTTGATGTCTACGACAAACTTCGCCCGCCACACCTCCCAATGCTCCGGAATCTCCCCGAGCCAAGGAATGCCGGATGGCTTGAGTGGAACGTCGGGATCGAGGCCACGGGTGACGGCACGGTGGATGATCGCCTGTTTCTGCTCGTTCAGCAGCGCGATCACCTTGCGCTTGGCCCGGATCGCTCGCTCCAACCTGCCGTTGGCCCAGTCCAAGAATCGGACGATCGCGGCTTGCTCGGCGGGGGGTGGAATGGGGACAGGCATACGCTTGAAATGCGAGAAATCCAAATTCTGACGAAGCCCCGATCCGTAGCCGTAGATCGCCTTGCTGGAGTCCCAGACACCGAGGAACTGGAAACCGAACTCCGGACTGACCCCAGCTGTCGCTCGCAGGGCAAGGTAGGCTGACGTGATGATTCCGCGATCTCGCACCATGCCGACACGCAGACTGGTATGGTCATTCTGAAGATCCGTCGGGCGAAGAACGATGTCGCCAGGATTGACTATCTGGTAAGTCTCGAATGACTCGGGGACAAGGCCGTGAAGCTTATCTGCCGGTTTGACCACAATGCGGCCGTAACTGAGCGAGAGCACGGTCTGTTCTTTCATACCATGATTGCGTTCGTGATTGGGCACGAATGCGCCGAAGGCCGGGCGCACCTCCCAATGCCCCGGCACCTGCCCAAGCCATGGTAGCCCTGACTCCTTGTAGTCAGCGTACGGCTTCAGCTCAGCAATCACTCCCACTCCCCCGACTCTTCGCTGTCCCACCGTTCGCGACAGGCCTGCACGGCCCGGGCCGTCGCCTCGGGGTCGATGGCCCAGTAGTGCCGGCACAGCGCCTTGTACCGCGCCAGCACCGGCTCGTGATCGCAGAACTCGAGCATGCCGTCCAGCGTGCGCTCGATGTGCGCGGCATCGTGGTTGCCGCTGCACAGGATGGCATCGACCACCGGCTGGTACTCGCGCACGGCCTGCCGCTTCAGCCCCTGCACCCGGCGCACCAGCACCATCAGGTCGGGGTCCACCATGTCAGCGGGTTTCATGCGCCGCCCTCTGCGGTCGGCAAGCGCCGAGCCGCCTGCTCGCGCGCGTGTTCGATGGCCTCGTGCAGCCGACGGCGCAGCAGCGGCAGCGGCGGCAAGGCGGTCAGGTATTCGCTGACGCGGATCGACTTGGCGTCCAACTGCAGCAGCTCCACCTGTTCGGCGTCGGCATCCGCGCACAGGATCAAGCCGATCGGCGCGTCCTCGCCCGGCGCGCGCTCGTGCTTGTCCAGCCAGCGCAGGTACAGCTCCATCTGGCCCACGTGCGCAGGCTGGAACGACTCGAGCTTCAGTTCTACCGCGATCAACCGGCGCAGGTGGCGGTGGAAGAACAGCAGATCCAGGTGGAAGTCGTCCTTGCCAACGCTGATGCGCTTTTGCCTGGCGACGAAGCTGAAGCCCGCGCCCAGCTCCAGCAGCACGCCCTCGATCTCGCGCAGAATGGCGCTTTCCAGGTCACGCTCGCTGTACGCGCCTTGCAGGCCCAGCAGGTCGAGCAGGTAGGGGTCACGGAACACGGTGTCCGGGCTCATCTGCCCGCTGCGCAGCTTGCCGATCTCGGCGGCGATGACGGCGTCGGGCCGCTTCGACAGCGCGGTGCGCTGGTACAGCATGCTGGCGACCTTCTGCCGCAGCGTGCGCACGTCCCAGCGTTCGATGCGGCACATCTCGGCGTAGAAGTCGCGGGCCAGCGGGTCCTTGATGGGCAAGAGCGCGTGAACATGGGACCAGCTCAATTGTTGTGACAGTGTCACAACAATGGTCTCCTCAGGGAAAAGCTGCGCGAACTTGACCATCCGCGTGACCTCGGAGTGGCTGAAGCCACGGCCATACGCCGCCGTCAATTCTTGCGACACTGTCACAAGAATCTGCTTTCCATAGGCGGCCCTGCCGCCTTGAAGAGTCGCCGTCAGCAGACGGCGTCCAAGATGCCAGCACAATTGGGTCTGGGTGGAGTAGGCCGTTGATGCAATCCGCTGGCGAGCGGACTGGATCAAGCGGTGCAGGTCCGAAATCAGTTCCGGCTCGTTGACGACGGCCGGGACACCTGTACGCACGACGGCGCCAGAGCGATTGCGCGACGCGGCCAGTCCGGTCCTGCCGGTCGATTTCTTCTTCATCGCGCGGCACCCGACTTCAGCAACCCATCCAGCAGCCCCTCTGCCTCCTTCTCTATCGCCAGGATATCAGCGCTGATCTCCTCCAGCGTCCTCAAGGGCTGCGGCTTGTAGAAGTGCCTGGTGAAGGAGATCTCGTAGCCGACCTTGGTCGCGTCCGACTTGATCCAGGCATCCGGTGTGTACGGCAGCACCTCCCGGCGGATAAATGCCTCGATCCCGCCGTCCTCCAGCAGGGGCACCTGCTCGGTGTCGCGCAGGTCGGAGTCGGACTCGTACTCGACCACCGCTGGCTTGCCTCCAACCATGGCCTCGAACCGGCCATACAACGGATCGGCCTTCACCTTGCCCGGCTTGGAAACCTTCGAGATCACCGGGGCTGCCGTCTCGACCCGCCAGCTCACCGCCTTGAGTAGCTGCTTCCTGTCGGCAGCCGCCAGCCTGATGCCAGCCTGCTTGAGTACTGCATCGACCCGATCGCGAAAGAGGTTGTGGTCCTCGAACAGCCCTTCACCCAAGACACCCCGCAACACGGTCGCGACATCCTCCAGACGGCCGTCGCGTTCCCATGTCTTGGGGTCCAGTAACTTCTTCCGCTTCTTCTCGGGGATGCCCCTCTTGGCACTGCTGCCATCCTGATCCTCGTCGCCATCATTGTCGCTGCCCCAGTCAGCCAGGCGCTGCTCGACAGCACTCGCAACCTTGGCGAAGTCACCGAACAGATCGTCCCCGAACTCGTCGATAAGCGTCCCGCGGATGTCCTCGTCACCAGAGGCCACGCGCAGATTGCTGATTGCCGCGTGGGTGAGCTGGCTGTGAAGCCTCAGTGGCCGCTCGACCGTGACCTTCCAATAGCCGAAGGCCTCGTTCGGGAAGATCTTGGACTCAGGGGTCTCCTTGAAGTCCAGGAAGGTGCGCCCGATCCGATCGATGTCCTCCGCCGACAGCTCGCAGTTCTTCTTGCCGAGATTCTTGCGCAGCGGCTTGAACCACCGAGAGGCATCGATGAGCTGCACCTGGCCCCGGCGGTGCTCAGCCTTCCGGTTCGACAGCACCCAGATATAGGTAGCGATGCCGGTGTTGTAGAACAGGTTGAGCGGCAGGGCCACGATGGCTTCCAGCCAGTCGCTCTCGATGATCCAGCGGCGGATGTTGCTCTCACCCTGTCCGGCATCGCCGGTGAAGAGCGACGACCCGTTGTGCACCTCGGCAATGCGGCTGCCGAGCGCTGACCGGTCGTTCATCTTCGAGACCATGTTGGCAAGGAACAGCATCTGCCCATCGCTGGACCGCGTGACCAGCGACAGGTCCTCGCCCTTGTGCATGACTTTGAAGCGTGGGTCGCGCATGCCGTCCTTGCCACCCATTGCTTCGAGATCCTTCTTCCAGCTCTTCCCGTACGGCGGGTTGGCGAGCATGAAGTCGAACTCCATCGCGGGGAAGGCGTCGTGCGACAGCGTGGACCATTCCGCCCCACCAACGATGTGCTCGGCGCTCTCCCCTTCCCCCTTCAGCAGCATGTCCGCCTTGCAGACGGCGTAGGTCTCGGGGTTGATCTCCTGGCCGTAGAGCAGCGCCCTTACCTGCTGGCCATGCTTGCCCGCGATGCCTGTCAGGGTGTCCTCCGCCACCGTCAGCATACCACCAGTGCCGCAGGCGCAGTCATACAGCAGGTAGGTGCCGGACCTGATCCTGGTCTCGACCGGCAGGAACACCAGATTGGCCATCAGGCGAACCGCGTCGCGAGGAGTCCAGTGCTCGCCTGCTTCTTCATTGTTCTCCTCGTTGAACCTGCGGACCAGCTCCTCGAACACCGTACCCATCGAATGGTTATCGATGCCACTCGGTGAGAGATCGATATCCGGGTCGAGGAACTTGCTGATCAGCGTTCCGAGCGCGTCGGCCTTGGACAGCGTCGGAAGCTGATTGCGGAACTTGAAGTTCTCGAGGATGTCCTGGACGTTGGGCGAGAAGCCGTTGAGGTAGTTCTCGAAGTCGGCGAGGAGCTGCTGCTGGCTGCCCCGGGAGCGCAGATCGCGCAGCGTGAACTTCGAGGTATTGAAGAAGGCTTGGCCAGATGCGTCACACAGGGCCGACCCCTGTTCGGTGATACCGGCCTTGTCCAACATCTCCTTGGTATCCAGGACCTTCTGCTTGGTGCCTTCGAGAACGGCATCCATACGCCGGAGGACGCACATCGGCAGGATGACGTCGGGGTACTTGCCACGCTTGAAGAGATCCCGGAGCACGTCGTCCGCGATGCCCCAGATGAAGGAGACGATCTTGTTGTGAGTCGCTTGGTCCACGTTGCGTACACTGGCCTCGATAAGGTGGACGCCTGGTCACGCGTCCTCCCGTGACTCCTGGTCGCAGACTGAGCTGAGTCCCTCTCAGCCAGTCCTCAATTTACTACGGCCCGCTGAACGCAGCCGGTTTCCGCTTCACCCCCACCCCCTACCCCCCCCACTCCTTCTCAAACCGTTTCACCTCGACCTCCGCCAAATCTGCGTACCGCTTGCGGATCGCGGCCTTGCGCTCCTCGCGCCACGTCGCCTCTTCCTGGCGGGCCAGTTGCTCCAGAGTCGGTTCCGGGGTCGGCGGAGCCGGCTTCGCTACCGGCGGCGGCGGAGCCGGCTCAGGGCCGGGCAGCAGCATGATCCGGATAACCCAACCGATGGCAATCCCGAGGGCCTGCAGCCAGTACTTGTACAACAGCCACAGCGGCCCCCAGATCCAGATCGTCGCGATCGCAACGATCCATAGCAGGCATCCGGTGACGTCCATCAGGTCTCCTTCGCCACGCCCAGGAACGAAATCACCACGCCGGCCAGCGCCCACCCCAGGAGCGTCGCGATCTTCGTCCCAGGGTACGCTGTCACGCCCCAGAACATCGCGGCCATGATCAGCAGCAGCAGGGGAACCCGCACCAACGGACTGAAAATCCAGTGCGGCTGCTTCTCCGCCTCACTCGGTACCACCTCAGCCACCACTGACTCAGGCGGCTCGGTGACCTCCTCCTCGATCGGCGCCAGGCTCACCAGCGGCAGTCGCACCGCAGGCTGTCCCTCCAGCACCAGCGCATCGACCTGTCGCGCCACGTCCAGCTCTCGGCGGAGTCGAACCGTCTCAGCCTGGAAGGCCGTTTTCAACTGCCATGACGGCATCTTGTTGGATCGGAGCTGCGAGCACCAGGACGCCAACTGATCCGGACGGAGATCCAGCTCGCGCGCCACCTCGGACAGCGATCGCCCCAGCTCCTCGACCTGCCAGACCGCTGCCTGCTTGAACTCCAGCGAGAACACTCGGCGCGAACTCATGGCCGCTTGACCTCGGTGGCCTTCATTGCCCCCACCCACTCCTTCTCAAACCGTTTGACCTCGACCTCCGCCAGATCCGCGTACCGCTGCCGGATCGCCGCCTTGCGCTCCTCGCGCCACGTCGCCGCTTCCTGAGCCCGGCGCGCATCCTGGCCCGGGGCCGGGCCTGACGGCTCCGTCTTCGATGGTTTCGAATCGATTCGGGGATACAGCACGGCAGTTCCAACCATCAGGCCGACCAGGCCCCCAAGAATCTCAACCCAGAAGAGGTACAACAGGGCCAGCGGCCCCCAGAGCCAGATCGTCAGGATCGCCACTGTCCAGATGAACCAATTGGCGACGACCTCCATCAGGCCTCCGTCCGCCGAGGGGCGAGGATGAAGGTGAGCGCGACAAACATCCCGAAGAAGACACACATCAGGAATTTGCCCCACTGCCGCCCCTGGACTTCCGATTGTCCCCAGAACACCGCGGCCATCATCAGCAGAAGCAGGGGAACCCGCAGCCACATGCTCGACGTCCATGGCGCGGATTTCGGGTTCTCACCAGCGGTCGTCGCCGCGGTGGCGGACTCCGTCGGCTCGTCGTCCTCCCCCGGCATCGGCTCCACGCTCATCAGCGGCAGTGATACCGCGGGCTGGCCTTCGAGCACCAACGCGTCGACCTGCTGCACTGTGTCCAATACACCGCGCAGCCGACGCGTCTCCTCCAGCAGCGCGTGCGACAGCCGGTCCTGCGGCATCCGGTTCGCGCCCAGCTCCTTGCACCAGCTCTCCAACAGATCAGCACTGATGTCCAGCTCACGCGCCACCTCAGGCAGCGGACGGCCCAGTTCCTTGACCCGCCACACGGCCTCCTGCCGGTACTGCAGCCAGAACACTCGGCGGGAACTCACCGGGCACCGGCCGTGGGCAGCTCACTCACCCGCATCGTCGCCCCAGTCGTCGCCCCAATCGTCGCCGCCACCCTGATGACCGCCCGGCTCGTAGAACGCTGAGGTCAGCCGCTGCGACGCGTACGTGGTCTGGACCGTCGGCTCCGTCGGCGCAAGGAGGGACTGATGCCACCGGCGCACGAACAACCACACAGCACCCGCCGCCGCAGCCGGCAGGAACGGCACCGCGCCCACCAGCCAGAGCACGAGCAGCGCCCCGGCAGCCCAGGCAGCCGCGACACGGAGGCGCGCGAGGGCATGCTCGCGGGCCTGTTCCGCGGACACCACCGGACGCGGCGGCGGAGGTATGTGGATGGACACCCGCACGGTCGCTCCTTTCGGCCCGGGGGGAACAGCACTCGGAGTATCGGTCCCTTGGGTCCTTGAGGCAAGAAGCCCGCCAAGCTGCGGCACCATGAAATCCTGAAGTCCGACTTTAGAATTTCATGGTGCGGGTGGACCCCTTCCCCCTC